>JBGCEN010000073.1:0-4821 GCA_045106435.1 Rhodothermales bacterium | reverse complement strand
AAGCGACACTGCTCGATTCCCGAAAAACTCCCACAGAATGTGGGTGCCATGATGCCACCAATATCCAAATAACATCATCCCGCTGCACATAATAGCGAGCATGATGGTTAGGTGACGCCCAGGAAGCCAGAGCATTACAATGAGTATGGCAAGATAAGGCAAGCCGCCTAAATTGACGGCAGGATAAAGAACATCTATCAGGCAGTATACACCTGATAAGAAAATTGCTATAAAACCGAGCCCTAACTCGCGAGGTTCATTCCCTTTCATACGGCGAGTTCGATGTGAGATCTATTAATCACACAGATGAATTCGAATTACGAGAACATGGGGGGCTCAGCGTAAATCCAGTGCGCGATAGCACGGTTGTTTATGCTTTTCAAGAGATTAACAGGCTATCAAATTCTTACGGATAGCGCTATCTCAGTTGTAGTCGTTCCTTTCGGTGATGATCGATGCCTAGGGGTAAAGACCAGAAGAGTGCATGCCTCAATCTCCTAAACGTTTTCAACAGTGAACATGTTTGGAGATTAATACGCTTTTATCTGGCAAATCATTGTCGAAAAGCACAAAGCTTCCGACATCAACTAATCGTAACGTGGTTCGTGTGCCTAGGAAAAGCAGTACGGACCGGTGGCTGGATCAGCACACAAAAAATCCGAAATAAGAAGGTGAAAACTGATGTGAAATGCATGAGCCGGCATTGATGTGAGGGGGCGATACCACGCGGCTTGTGTTTAAAAATACAACATCTGATCTCTTACATTGCCACTGAATTGTTGCCAAAATGCGGCAAGTGTGTCACGGTAATCGGATCTTTCCAGAAAGGTTACATAAGATGTCACTTAAGTCTGTCTTTAGTCCCCCGATATAAACTGAAGCACATCTATCCCAGAGGACGGAGGCCAACACGGTGGGGTATGGCCTCCGTCCCGCACTTCTCTGTAGAAGAATTGAAAAGAAAAATATTTTTTATCAGTACACAAGAAGTGTTATTTCTTTTGTGTATCGGCTTTGCGTGGACAAAAATTAAATAAAAACGTAGCCAATCAGTCGAACCTGATTTCTTTAAAGGCCTGCATCTGCCTGGTAATTGCAATTTCTGTAGGCAGTCTTTCCATGCTGGATGCGCCGTAAAAGCCATGCACGTTGGTCGTCCGTCCTAATACATACGCCGCATCTTCCGGCATAGCGATAGGCCCGCCATGGCACAGCACGATCGCGTCCTTATTTACACCACGTGCTGCATCAGCAATTGCTTGTACCCTTTGTACCGATTCATCTAACGTCAGAGCGGTGGAAGCGCCAATCGATCCTTTGGTTGTAAGCCCCATGTGGGCGACAATGATATCGGCGCCGGCGCCGGCCATGTGTTCAGCATCCGATGCACTAAATGCGTACGGCGTCGTGAACATGTCCATTTCATGGGCGGTACGAATCATATCTACTTCTATACTATATCCCATCCCGGTTTCTTCCAGATTCGCCCGAAATACACCATCGATTAACCCAACCGTCGGAAAGTTCTGTACGCCTGAAAATCCTGCAGTTTTTACTTCTTCGAGGAAAATAGGCATCTGCCGAAACGGATCCGTGCCACATACACCGGCCAACACGGGTGTATCTTTAACAACCGTGAGCACCTCTTTCGCCATATCCATTACAATGGCGTTTGCATCACCATAAGGCAATAAGCCTGCAAGAGAACCGCGGCCGGCCATCCTGAAACGCCCGGAGTTGTAAATAATAATTAGATCTATACCACCCTCTTCCTCAAATTTAGCGGTAATTCCCGTGCCGGCGCCGCCCCCGATAATCGGAATGCCCTGGTCAACGAGTTGCAATAAACGAGACTTTATTTGTGATCGTGTAAAAGCCATAAATCGTCAGGTTAATATTCTATAGTGGTTGATTGTCTGCTGTACGCAATAAAAAAGAAAATACGATTTTGGTATATACAAGAAATGGTCTGGCAAGTAATTTTTTCGGACACCTCCATATGGCCCCTACTACACATCTTTTTGCAGTGCCTGTGTTTAATTGATTGATTTAGCAAGATCGCGTATACTTTTTGACAGAAAGACACACGCAGTTTTGTCTGGCACTCCAGATTGTTACTGTTACGCACCATAACGCTAAACCCGCAACGAGTTAAAAATGGATCGACGAAAATTCCTGCAAACCACAGGTGTATCACTTCCATTGGCCGCTCTTGGTGGACTTGCCGTCAGTTGTGCAGGAGAAACGGCTTTGCCACCTGTATCAAAAGCAAGCGAGTGGACAGGCTTTAAGTTTGCTATGTGCAACGAATGCATGGCCGATTTGTCCTGGGACGAGCAATGTAAGATTATAAGCGATGCCGGCTACACGGGCGTCGAAATCGCGGCCTTTACGCTTGTTAAAGAAAGCGTAACAGAGCTGACGCCGGCGGATCGCCAAGGCCTGGTCACAACAATGAACGACCATGGGCTGGATTGTGTAGGATTGCACTGGCTTCTTTCCCCTCCACCGCATGGACTCCATTTTACTACACCTGATACAGCAGTCAGACAAAAAACGGTGCAATATCTCTCTGACCTGGTCGATTTCTGTGCTGATCTGGGTGGAGCTGTCATGATTTTTGGATCACCCAATCAACGTAGTACGGACGGTATTGCTGTATCAGAAGCAAAAAAGTACTTCGCCGAAGGCCTTGCTGCTGTTGCAGATCACTCCGCTGCCAGGAATGTTAAAGTACTGGTCGAGACGCTCGACTCGGGGCAAACCGATGTTGTCAATACCATGGCAGAATCACTAGAGATCGTGCAGATGGTAAATCATCCGGCCATTGGGACCATGTTTGATTACCACAACACGTTGGACGAAACGATGTCCCTAGAGGCATTGGTGCGTAAATACTTCAAGCACATCGAGCATATTCAGATTCAGGAAATGGATGGCCGGCACCTGGGAACAGGGAATGCTGTCGAAACCTATGTTGATAGTTTCAAAGCGTTGCGTGAACTGAATTTTGATAAGTGGATCTCCCTGGAGATATTCGATTTTGAACCAGGAGGCAAAATAATCGCAAATGAGTCGATGGAAGTCCTGCAGCAGCTTCAGGCCAGCGTCTCATAAATTTGCTTCTGATTTTACCGCGGCAAAATTAGCATGGATCATCTCAGATTTGCATTAAGAGCAGAGGATTTTGCCGGCATACAAACATTTTGCTTAAGTATAGGAAAAAAGGAGACATAGGCCTCGTAAATATGCGCCATTTCCAGATTTTTTAACAGATAATTTCTTCTTAACATGGAAGTCCCCTTCAACATTACACGTCTTGCACCAAGACTCCTGGTAGCCAATCTACAGCGCCACAGGCACCTGTAGACGCATAGGCTATCAGCCAATACCCACCCTGTTTATTATGAAGAAATCCCTATTCTTTAGAACGATTGGCGCATTTTCTCTCGCCTTTGTTGTCCTTATTTTCCTGTTCTTTTGGCTTAACTCAAGATTTCCACAAATCTAACCCCATATTTATTTGAAATAAATATCTACCTTTTCATATTATCCCATAGCTGAGGAATATTGCTTTATACTATTCCAACAGCTTACGCCGGGTATTTTTTGCTCCAGCAAAGAGGTAACTGCAACCTCTTCCTTCATGGCCCTTCGCTTGCAAAGTGGTGTCGATTGTTACGAATTCTATCTAACAATTTGCCACGTAAGTTTGTGCTACACAGATCCTTAGAGGAAGAGGAACCGCATGTATACCTTGACGTTGGCGTTATAGTGTGAACGCATATCCTACCCTCTCAATGCAAGCTATCATTCACTGTCAGTCTACGCTTTAGGCCAAGAATTGTGATGTCGTACGAGAAGACAAAACTGGCCATTATCTTTGCAGATATTAGCAAAAGTACGCAACTATTTGAGGCGTACGGCAATATCCGTGCACGTGATATCGTGAGCCATACATTGTCTATTCTGTCCAGGATTACGGAAGAATATGAAGGCGTCGTTATCAAGACAATCGGCGATGAAGTGATGTGCACATTTGATTTGCTTGATAAAGCCATCGATGCGGCATTGCGCATGCCTCAGGCTGTGCATGAAGATGAAGAGCTTGCAGAAATAGGCATTACCATTAAAGTAGGGCTCCATTATGGTGATGTGCTGCAAGAAAAAAATGATGTATACGGAGATGCGGTAAACGTAGCCGCAAGAATGGTGCAGCAAGCGCAAGCTGATCAAATCATCACCACAAAAGAAACGGTTGAGTTCTTACCGGTTTATCAACACTCAAGCCTGCGTAACCTGGGCAAAGTACAAGTACGCGGCAAGCAGGAAGATATCGAAATTTTTGAGCTTCTCTGGCAGCCGGACACCACAGATCTGACCATTATGCACGGCCAAATGCCGCTGCGTCAGCAGGTCCCGAAAGCCAGTCTTATTCTTCGCTATGCGAATAAAGACTTCAGGCTGGAGAAAAACATTGGCCCTTTTTTGATGGGGCGTGGAGAAAAGAACAATCTGGTTGTTCGCGACCAAAGCGTGTCCCGTACACATGCCAGCATAGAATATCGCCGGGGCAAGTTTGTGCTTATTGACAGAAGCACCAACGGCACGTTCCTTCAGATCTTCGACGAAGAAACGGTATTCCTCCACAGAGACCAAATGCACCTGCGCCGTGAAGGATTGATTTTACTGGGTCAGGATGGCAGCGAGAGCGGAGCAGAAGCCATTCACTTCCAGTGTGCCGACAAAGACTGAATGAAGTCACTGATATGCCATCAGTGACTCGTTCCGGGTTTAGCGTTCAAGGTTCAGCGTTACTCT
>JBGCEN010000072.1:0-42298 GCA_045106435.1 Rhodothermales bacterium | reverse complement strand
GCCCATGAAACGGATACCGCCCCTGATTCATCAATCTCTGCGCGCAGATCGGTAGGTGCATTCGGGGCAGTATGGTCTTCAACCAAAGCCATGGCTGCCGTACTCAATGGACCTTCGTTTCCACTCGCGTCCACGGCTGTCACCCGGTAGTAGTATACTTGACTGCCCTGGTTAACAACCAGGGTGTCATTGTAAACTGATTGATTCAGGCTGAGTGGAGCATCGTTCAGTTTTTGATAGGATACATTGCTATTCAATGTACTTGAACGATAGATATTGAATCCTGCGAGATCCGCATTCTGGCTCTCCAGATTGGATTTGCGCCACGAAATCTGCACGCGCTGATTTGATAAAGGATTGGCATCAACTTCCAGCACAAAATTGGGCGCATCATGGTCTATTGCATCATAGCGCAGGACCGTACTGCGCTCGCTGGCTTGTCCTGTGATGTCTACAGACTGGACGTAAAGCTGCTCGGTTTGACCAACCGTTGGGACCTCAAACGTTAACGAATATTCAAAAAGCGCATTGTTACGCAAGATGACTTTCTCATGTAATTGTTGATGCTGGTTTGTGGTTGGGTCAATGCGATAGGCTTCAAATCGAATAACTTTGTCGTCGATATTCTCATTTGGTGGGACATAACGCCAGAACAACGTGATAAGATTGCCTTGATTCTGGGCTCTCAGCTGCGCCGGCGCATCAGGTTTCTGTGGCAGGAGTAAGGCGGTTTGTTCTAGCACTTCACCTGTAGGCGTATCAAGTGCATCTACAAACTCGATTTTATACGTTGCCGGAGAATCCAGGGTAGCAGTACGATCAATGAATAGCCGGCCTAATGACTCTGCAATTTTTGGGTAGATGAATGACAGCAGATTTGACGTCTTAAAATCACTACGTAATTTTGTAAGCGTACCGTCATCACTGGATTGCCCTGTAGTCAACTCGATATCGTCGTAAAGCGTACCCAGTAGCGCACGAAGCTCAGGTCCCGAGGCGACACCGCGTACCGGGTTTGCATTCAGCTGAACGTATGGATCGCTCGACGTATTCTTTCTATAGACATTAAAGCCGTGTCCGATAGGAGGAAGCGCAGTGTGATAAATGAACACGACCGGATTGTCCTCCTGGACGGCTATCCGTATTTCTGGCTGTACAGGTTGTGCCTGTGCTTGCGAAGCACTAAAACTGATGCCAAGCAAATACATCAGACAGCAAAGCAATAAGCTGCCTATTAGTTTGCTGACACTGCTTTTAAGGCATGTGAGATTTCGATATGGGAGCATGGATATCATTGATCAGATCCTGGGGACCTTACTAAAACGGTTTTACTGACTGTTGTCTGGAGGCCGGCGCCATTGGTGACGCGTACTTCTACTTTCAATGTTCTGCCAGAGCTTACAGCGGGTTGCTTCACAGTAAACGATTGACGGGGATACGTGCCTTGTGGAATAGTGATTTCGAACAAGTCAGTCCATCCCATCAGCTCACTCTGATCCACGTTGTCCAGAAAGCGATATTCAACTTTCTGAATTTTGGATTCCTGGTCAGAAAGTTCGTCGAGTACCAGCGCCATTTCATTTTCGAAATAGTGCAGCGAGATATCCGAAATCGGTGGTGTTGCATCGTTCTGGATATCGACCCGAACATTCTGCGTAATGGTATTGACGAGGCCGGCCGTATTGAGCACTTCAACTTCTACAATCAGCGAAGTGCTGCTTTCAATAAGCGGCAGCTCTTTAAATAGAATCGTTCCCGGGAAATATCCTTCGGAAGCAACAGATAGTTGCGTCCATGACGCCAACTCTTCTCCTGTAGCTGCATTGGTAATTCTATACTGCGCCTGGGCAATGGCCGATTGATTATCTTCACTCGCCCCAATCTGAATTTCTACCGTATTAGGATGTAACGGGTCGTAAGCATTTCTGTGTGCGACCAGCAGAGACGGCGATTCTGGCGGACTGATATCACCCGGTAAATCAATGGTAGACCGCCGCGTACTAAACAAGCCGGCGCCATTGGTTGCACGAAATTCGGCTGCTAGTTGGGTTGCCCCATCGTACGGGATTTCTGAACGCGCAATGGCAATAGGGGAGACCGAAACGCGGATCTCTTCAGGTACCGGAATGGTGATCCAGTCGATAAGTACAAAATCAGGATCTTCGCTATCTACCAATCGATATTCTAGCTTGGCAATTTTTGATTCTGCATCCCGGAATGCGCCCGGTTCAATCAGTAAATAGTCTGTTCCAAGTTCACTTTCGCGATAAGAGACTTCTACCCGTGGCATTTGTGGTGCCGAATTATCGAGTCCAGCCTTAACTTTTTCGGAGATATTGGCTGTTAATCCGGCTTCGTTCTGCGATTCAATCTCGACGGTAAAGGTGCTGCTTAGCTGTTCCTGTGTAAGGGCCAGAGAGAGGGCTGGAAATCTCAATGAATGGCTTTTGATTAGCTCGATGGGTGTCCAGTCAACAAGCGGAGTGGTTTGGTCATTATCTACAAGGACCCGATAGGCAACCGCAGTAATTTTTGATTCCTGATCTTTTATCTCATCTTGATAAATCGAGAGCAGTGGGCTTCCGTTGATCTCGTTAACTCCCGTGATAACAAGCTCAGGGGCTACCATTACAGGAGCTGTTCTGTCGACCGTAATGACAAGTACACTGTCTGCTGTTGACGTCTGGCCGGCGCCATTTGATGCCTTGGCCTCAACCCTGAGCCGGCGACTTCTGCTAAACTCAGGCAAGACAAGATTCAGCGTAGTTGGCTGGAAAATGCCTTCGTCATTGACTGTCTCTACGGGCGACCAGTCCACCACAACATCGCTCGCGTTTTGCTCATCCGTAATACGATAGGATACCTCGGCAATACGAGACGCCGGATCTGTAATACCATTTAAGCTTAGTGCCAACTGGTTTGGTGCATCAGCGTTGTGGTATCCTGTATATGTATAAGCAATCTGCGGCGAAGTCGGCGCCAATACTGCAGGTTCTTGTTGCAGATTCAACGTGGCTTGACTGATCGGAGACATACCGTTTTCATTTACAAGCCTGACTTCCAACCTGGCATAAGCCATGTCCGTTGATTCAGTGAGCGGCAAAAACGTTGTCAGTGGCGCATTTGCTTGTTGTGTACGATACGGAATTGATCTCCAGGATGAACGTCCCCGGCTTTTGATTTCCTGATGCGATTCATCAAAGACGGTGTATCTGAAATGTACGGAGTCTATCTCTGTGTGAACGCTCGTATTGGGAGATATGCGTACCTCCAGCTCATCTTGGCGAATCAGGTTTTCACTATCAAAATGAAACAGACTGACCGTAGGTTGTGCTGGCTGTTGCTGCAGATAAACAGCTTGCATTTCCTGATCGATAATACCCGAAACTCTGGTTGACAAGCCGGCTGCATTGACCAGCTCAACGTCTACTCTATATGCGTTTTGTCTGTCAATTGCCGGCAGCGTAGCACGAACTGTTTTGCCAGGAAATACCTGATCAGTTTTTGTGACACGAAGGTCGGTCCATGCCACAATTGAGGAATCTGCATGCTGAAGATCCTTGATTTGATAACGGGCGCCAGAAACTCCCGATTCCAGATCCTCACTCATACCCACATAAACGATCAAGGACGTTGATTCATCCTCATCAGAGGTCTCAGCTTCTATAAGCAGGGATGGCAGGGTAGGGGGCGTAAGATCACTTGCCAGATTTAGATCTTGCGATACGATCGTTTGTAAATTCTGCTGATTGGCTATTCTAACCTGAACACCCGGTGTGGCTCCTGTTGGAATAATAGACGCATCGATCAATCGAGTGATGCCAGGAAACAGTGCATCCGGACGCTCAAATATTACCAGTGGCTGCCAATGCATCAACGGTTGCTGAGTTGCAAGATTTACAATCCGGTAACTGGCGTCTTTGATGAGTGATTCACGGTCTTCGCTTGGTCCTACATCTAGAAGAATAGACTGTTGATTGCTCGACGTCCCGTTTTCGGCAAACCTTACAGCCAAACTTGGCGCAGAAGGTCGTGTGTCGTCTTGATCTAGTTGTATAAATCTTACGCCTTTATTGGACTGGATACCGGCTGCATTGGTGGCGCGTGTTTCAACAATGATTGTCCGGCTGCTCTCAAATGAGGGCAGGGCGACGACTTTCTCTCTCGCCGGCAGAATAAAAGTTGGTGTGTTAGGATCTACGAATACAAAATCGTCCCAATCGCTAATTGCTGTGCCTGTTTTGCCATCAATGATGCGATATTCAACACCTGCTATGCCCGACTCTAAATCGGTGCTGCCACTCACGATAATCCGCAACGCATTGTTGCCTTTAGCTGCATAAAACCCAGAATGTTCAAGTGTTACAAGCGGCTCTGAAGGGGGCGTTATGTCGCGTCCTGGTATTTCTATGGTCTGATTGACAATCGTTTGAAGGCCGGCGCCATTCGTTACCCGCAAATTGAGTGAAAGAATAGAGCGACTGTCTGGCAAGCTACTGTCTTGCAGGTCTATAAAAACGGGCGCGCTGCCAACATCCGTATCGCGGTCGGAGAAGCTAAGCAGAGGCTGCCAATCGGCATTGGCTAAAGATGATTGTCCGCCTCGTTGTAAAGCATATTCGATCAACTCAATGCCCGACTCCTGGTCAGAAATTAGGCCGAGTTCAAGTTTGAGGGCGTGCGGATGGATTATGTCGAACGCATTGAAATACGTTACGTTGGCAATGGATGCTTCAGGTTTTGAATTGTCAAGCTTGAGAGAAAGCGACTCACTGGTTTCAGCTGATAACCCGGCCTCATTTCGTACGCGTACGGTTACCCTTACGGATACATTCTCTTCTTGCAAAGGCAAGCTTGTTTCAATGAGCCGGCCGGCGAAATAGGAGGTACTTGTCTTAACTTCCGTCCAGTCTTGTATGATGTCTTCTTCATTCCGATCGTTTACCACCTGGTATTCAATGCGCTCAATGCCTGATTCATTATCATTCATTGGAGCCAATTCGAAATTCAGACTGTTTGGCGTATCGCTGAAGTACGAGGAGTAGCTCAGGTCGATTATTTGTGGTTTAGAAGGCGGGGAGGTGTCTGCAGGAATCAGCGGTGTGTCTGCTGCTGTTTCAATTACTTCTGCAGCCTCATCGACAGAAACCCTGAATTGTCCTCTTTTGACTGCGGGAACACCTCCAGCGCCACGTACGCGCAGCGTAACGTTTACATCTCTTGATGTGGTCTGTGCATCAGGTTTTACTGTAAAGAACTGAACTTCAGGTGCCTGCGATAAACTGGCAAAATGAGGGATTGCCGCTGCATCATAAGACAAGGCCAGGCTGGTCTCAATCAATTCTACAGGATGATCAGCTGTCCAGGTAATTTTGGTGTTGTTTAAAAACCCGTCACTCGTTGGTGTAATACGAATGTCCTCAATGGTCGGAGGAATAAGATCTTGCGATAGGATACGGTAATTGCCTCGGTAGGGGAGGAATTGAAATGCGTAGTTAACCGCTTCAGGGTCCAGCCGGCGAATGGAAGAGCGCCACGTTCTGTACTCTTCAGCCATGCCATAAAGCGTAGTCGTAAATCTGGTTTGGATATCATACAGAGGATCTAACGCAAGGGAAAACGCACCATATGTCTTGCTTAGCGTGTCTATTCCTGTTTCGAAGCGTTCGTTTCTGATTTCAATCAGACTCGCAAGTGTATCGCTCAGTGACGACAGCGCAGCCATCGGTACATCGTACCAGAGGTTTTTGGCTGTCGTTTGGAATTCTTCTTTTAAAGCGTCTTCATCCAGCGATGCGAGATACTGAGCAAAACGCTGGTCTTCAGGTAGATCTTCTCTTTTCCAATCTGTACTGCGGGAGAGTTGCCTGATCTGATTATATCGCTGCTGTGTAATTGAGCGTATTTCATCCAGGCTGTTTTCAGCGTTATTGTACGACCTCAGATTCTCACGAATGCCTCTTTCAACGCCGTCTTCCTGCTCCTTGAGCCAGGTTGATTTTGCATTGGTCCAGCCTAACATCTCCCAATCGCTCGCAATGCGCATGGCGTAATATTGCGAGATGTTGCTTGTTGCACTGTTGAAATCAATTGCTTGTTTGGACGATCTGGCAATTTTGAGATTGACCATGTTCAACTCTAGCCCACCAATGGTCCTTAAGAACTGCACGTCAAGCCCTTCATTGCTCTGTTTGAAGTTGAGCAGGTTGGCGCTGTGTGTATTCTGTAAGTCATAGTCAACGACGAAACCATGCTGTTCTGAATCTGCCTGGCCTGGCCACGAAACCGAGTTAACCGGCGAAGTTGCCAGTGTCTGATCAAGCTCAACATAGTCTGAATTCCAGAGCAGCGGTCGCGGTAGCAATCCGTTTAGCGCAAAGATATCTGAATCAGCGGATCGTCTTGCCTGATCCACTGAAGTGTTCATCGTTTGCAATGCCGCCAACGTGCGAGGATTGGTTGCTTCAATGGTACGATAACTTCTGTAATCAGGATGGTTATCATCATTGTAAAGCGCATCTGATAGCGTTTCAAAGATGGCCGGCAGTTTGTCTAGTTCAAGCACCGATTTTTCGAGCGTCAACAGGTTGTCACCTGTGCCGGCTAACAGAGAATCGGACTGCGCGAAATACGGAAGCTCTCCTGATTTTACGAGGTCATAAGCGAGAGAACGCTGGATGTCCAATGCATTTTTAAGCGATGTGGTAGCGGCAAGCGTGTGCTCAGGCACCGCGTTACCAAACTGCCGTGCATCAGTGATCATGCGGCGGAAGGTTGTGTTTCTTGCATCGCCGGCGTAAATCAAACCATCTTCAAACGAAAGCCACGGGTCAATCGGGCCGGTGTAAACGAACGGCACATCGGCGAAAATATTTCTGGCCGCATAGAAGAGGTGTTCATCGCGATCTTCAATGATACCGCCGAACATTTTGACAGAAGACAGGGCAAACCCTGGAATCAAATCAAATTCAGCTTCGAAAGCCGTGTATCCGTTAAGCTGGTTGTATGACTGGTCTGACCAAAGTGTCAGATTCAGGTCGCTCTTGAGGGATAATTGAGCTGTATTTATATCTGCTGTGCTGTAAAGGTCGATCAGCAGGCCGGCCTGCGTTAGCATAAATTGGCCTGGCAGACGCGCGGTATCGGTGACGTCAATATCTGAACGGCCATAGACAGACCAGTCAAGCACGCGATCGTCTGCTGGCTTGGCCTCGAAATTGGCTTTGACAATGCCGCCGGCAACGGATGTGTAATTTAAACTGATGTTGGCCAGGCCTTCCAGAGACCGCGACGAATCCGGATGGTTTTTTTCAACCATGAAAATGCCGGCGCTGAGCTTGTCTTCCTGATTTAGAAACGCCCCATCCAAATCGAACATCGTAAAGTGTTCATTCACCGTCATCAAACCGGTACCTTGCATGGCAAGCGAATCCTGGCTATACAGTTTGATCTCTGATGGAAGCAGCATACTGAACTGATTCCTGAGCTCACGTTCTGTAGAGGGCTTGTTCGACGAAAAGCTATTATTGCTTCGCTCGTTCAGGATCAGGTTGATAAGCGCGGTGTCATCAGCTGACGGATTTAAAAAGAATCCGCCGCCAGCAATCGTGGCAGATGCGAGGTCGTCTAGAATGTCGACAGGGCGATTGGCTGGATTGAATAATATGCCCACACTGGTCTGCCCATCCAGTTTCTTGATCGCGCCTTTGCTTTCGAGATTGATGCCTCTAAAGCCAGTTGTACCATCAACCAGAAGCGAAGGGGGGGAGATTGTGCTGTTGTAAGACAAGTTGGCCGAGAGATCGCCGAAGCCGGCCAAATCTACCTGCGCATTTGTAATCTGAACTTCGGGGGATGCGTTTGCATTTTCTCTGAAGATCAAATTGCCAAAAGAACCAGTCAAGAATTTGTCCGTCAGGGTCAGGGTCAGATCATCTCCACAAACTCTGCCAAATTGTAACCTGGAAACACGTGCACTTGTGCTTGTCTGACTCGCGGGAAAAGCAGTACTCCCTGCATTTGATGATTGATTGTTAATCCCAAAGTTGGCACAACCAATCTCAAACAATCCTGCATCACTAAAGGTCAATGCAGACGGGCCGGCGGATTGGCCATAATCCTGAATTCTGCCGGGTGTTAGCGTAATCCCTTGAACGGGGAAATAACCCTGGATATCCTGCGTTTTTAATCTGCTGATGCCACCGAGTTCAAGCTGTAATCTTTCCGGATTCGGAAGGGTTATTGAACTGACATCGGTATCAAAGAATGTATTCTCTATTGTGAGCGCCGGCTTGTTTACCGTTGCTATATCTGTTACCAGATATTGTTGTGGTTGCTGATGCTCAATGATCAGGCCCGGACGTCTTTTTGTACTGGCAGCATCTCCCAGAGAAATGAACGATCTGGTATTCGGACGGATTGCCGTAGAATCCTGGCTGCTTTGTATACGCGGTACTTCTACCTGCGAACTGGTGAAGATGCGGTTATCTGCTGCAACAAGTGGATTGAAATGGAGATATGCAGAAGTTATTTCAAAGCGCTGGTTTGCGGAATTGGTTGAGTCAGGCTGATTCCTGTCCAATAGTAATGGTTGCCATGGTGCCCCGTTCTTGTCCAATGTACGCCCCTGGCTGTCCAGCAGAATAGAGACAGGAATTCTGTCTGAATAAACGATAGAAGACGTCTCTCCAATGGTGCTCTGGCCCAGTAAAACGCGCCGGCTATCTGGCGTTGGGAGCCTTACGGTACCTTCGATTTCGACCGACAAGCCTGAGCCGGTTGTTTGAAGAATCAGTTCTTCGATCCAGAAACTCTGTGAAATGACAGGCATCCGAGGGAGGTCTGCCAGGAGTCGAATGGTATCTATCGAATCACCGTCCGCACCGCGGGAATTCAATGATACAGAGCCATTTGAGGCCAACTCGATACCAGCAAAGGGGAGAAGGTCTGATAGATTATCTCGCCCGGTTCCTATAGTGCCCGATGGGCGGGTTTGTGTGATGGCTGGCGAAAAGGCGCCGTCGATTGTAGTGATCAACGTTTGCTGTTCCGCATCATAACGCATGTCTATGGCGTCGAGGTATGCGGTCAGAAATCCATTGAAAAAAGATCTTGGTGTATCCAATTCTCCGGTTTGCCATGCATACACACCGCCCGGACCTATTTCAATCGCTACGTCTGTGATGAAGTCCTCGCTAATGACGGCTGGCATAGCCAATGCGCCAGCCATTTCAAGCACCAATGATGGATCTGCTTTGAGTGTCGGCGGATTGGCTGGGTCCAGGAACAAGGTTGCCTGATCAACAGCAATCGATTGGGACGCAGGTACAATTGTCTTGAGTGACCATGCATCCGAGTCTGAATCGTAAACACCTTGAAAGCGTAGCGCCGGCAAAGAGGAATCAGTCTGCATTAGTACCGGGCTATCGATCTGGCCAGATAATTTTAACGTTAAATTAGCGCCTTCGTGCTGAACCAGCACGTCATCAATATTCAACGCGAGCGTTTCGTTGTAGAGTGTTAATGCGGGTGATTTGGTCTCAATCGTTTTTAAACCCGTTGCATCAAGGGCGAATGTGGCCTCAATTGTCTCGCTGGATGAGGCATCAACGGGATTGAATGCAGCTGGAGTTGTCACGATACCCGAGAACAAGAGCCGCTGTGCTGATTCATCGTATCGGACACCGGTAATTTGTACTGGTGAGTCAGATCCCATCAATTTAACAGGACTTTCGGATAGATCCTGATCGAATGATCCAGTACTGTATTCTAGTGCGTTGTTCAGCGCTATATCAAATGAAACAGGCAACTGGATGCTGGTAGGGGAGGAGCCACTAAGCGCCGGCCCGAGTACTGGCAGCACAAGCAGGGCAGTTTTGTCATCCCTGGTTTGGAATGTACGTCCTGTTTTATCTGCTTTGCCCAGATCAAATGCGTCTTCTCCAGTTTGTAAAACGTCAATGTATGCGCCAAATCCGCCTGGAATGAGCACGCGTTGGGGAAGGGTTTCGCTGAGAACTGCAGGATGAAATCCTGTCTCGTCGAAGTAAGCTACACGTTTGTCTGGATTGGTAGAAATAAACAGATCAGCGCGTCCGATATTGGAGAGCGTCGGTTTTAGCCCGAGCCTGAATGTGTTTTGCGGTTTTAACTGATAAGCGTCGCTGGATTCGATTTCACTGATGGTCACGGTGCTGTCGCCGGCCAATGTAAATCCTTCCGCTGAGAGATTGGTTTGCGCTGCGCTAATCTGGAACTGTGGCGCTGCTACTGGAAATTCCCAGAATAAATCCTTTGCATCAACATCGGCTTCGAGTACTTCTCCTGTGAGGATGTCTACGGACAGAGAACCTGCTGCTTCAGATGTCCTGCGCGAACCAGGCCGGCTAAACGCTTCAACAGAGCCTGATAAGATAAATTGAGTTTTGTTATGCTCTTGAGTTTTGTTGTCTTCGGATGTAATGCTAAGCATTGCTTCCTCAAACTTGGCTGCAACCGGGCCAATTGAAAATGCTGTGCAAGGTTCAAATGGATCTGAGGCGCCATTTATGCGCCCATTGGCTTCAATCGTAAGCGTCACATTGGCAATACTACAGTCTTTTGTATTGTCCGCCAAAGGCGCTGCAATAATCAGTTCACCCTTGGTCTCAAGTTGAATCGCCTGTTTTGCTTCATTTTCTATAAAAGAACCTGACAACACATCGGGATTAAACATGCCCACGGCAAGCGGAATTGAGGCCGAATTGTCCGCAAGCTGATAAGGTATGAGATCCCCTAAAATAATGCCCTCGACGATTTTTGCGTCTTGCAATGTGAGGGGGAGCTGCTCCATGCCCTTTGGCATGTTTTGCATACCATCCAGGTGCACTTCAAAATCGAAATAAGGCGCTAGCTGTGTGGTACCGTTATCACTCTTTCTCGATACCGTAGCAGCAGGGATACGGTAAGCCAGCAATTCCAGCTTTGCTCCGTTGACTTCACGGTTGAAAGCGTTAAAGTGAGCAGTGCCGGCGTGCCCTTCTTGCGCAGGTATATAAAAGTTGTTCTGATGAAGCTCGACACCTGATAATCTCAGTTTGTCGTTGGAACCGCCATTGAATGGCAAAAGACTGGCCTGCAATGCTGCCAGATAATTCAACCCGGAAGCATTAGAATAGAAGAATTCCAGTGAGGTAATTTCATCAATCTCGAGTCCGTATGAGTCAAGGGAAATAGACTGAGGCTCAGTATAAACAGGGGAGAAATGCTTGAATTTAACGTATCCTTCGCCGGCATAGGTGAAGTCAATATCTGCCGAAGCGACGATGTTATCTCCTTTGTTGATGTTGAAATTACCGGTTACATCAATGCCAACAGCACTTGGTGTATAGGCATTTAAGGGTACATGTATAGACCCGGATACAGAAGCAATGTCTATACTAACATTACCTGCTTCACCATCAAGGAAGAGGTACGCATCACTGTCTTCAAAGGCTATTTCACCCTTAACAACTCCGGCCTCGTTCATTGTAAGTTGAATCGGCGCTGTGTTCTGTACTACTTTTCCGAAGAGGGTAAGCTGCCCCTCAATTTCCAGATTGACGCCTTCGGGTGTATTTGTGGCAATGAATGAAGTAGGAGCAACCGGAATACCGAGCGCATCAAGGGTATACACATTGGCGTCGCCGGCTGGCTCGGCCGTTATTTTCCCTGAAATCAGCCGGCCTGTTTTTGCGTCGATAACAACATCTTCCAGGGAAGCGGTATAGCGCTGATCTTCTTGCTGCATACCTCGCGCCAAACCAGGAAGGGTTAGCTCAAGCGGAACGCCTTGCTTTTCGCTCACAAGAAAGGCTCCATTCGCAGCTGGTTCGATATCAACCAGTGAAAGACCTGAACGCTTCAAAGTGATATAAGCGACGCCGGCGTCAGGTAATTGCAGTCGGTCCGGGATTTGGGCAATCACTGGGTCGCTCTGGTCAATCAGGTGGAAACCCGTCACATCGGCATAGGCTCTTGCGACTCCTTCAGAAGCAAAATCAACGCGCCCCCTATTGATACTGAATGGTGCGAAGCCAAAAGTGAAATCATTCGAATAGGTAGCCGTCCATTCATTTTTTGGCAATCCTGTGTAGGAGACGATGGCTTTATGCGTACCTTTTGGGTGTAACCCTGAAGCATCTACCCGTACATTGGCACCCATCTCGAGCAACAGGCCATCGCTGAGGTTTAACGCAGATCCGGATGAGACTGCTGAATATCCTGAAAGGCCGTCAGAAAGCGGATTAATTGCTACTTCGAGGGCTAATGGCTCCGGTAGTGTGAGGAACCCCTCAATGATCGATTGTGTGCCGGCATCGATTAACAGCTTTTCGAAATTTGCTTCACTGCTGAGGCCCAAAAGCTCGATCGGCAGGTTGCCATCGATAAAAATTTCCGTATCCGATGGATCTAACTCAGACGCATTTTCGAAAGGATAGACGATAAACGGCGAGCTTACCGGGAAACTCCACGAAGAGAGCATAGAGCCCAGGCCTTCGTGGCCTACTGAAAAGGTGTAGAACTCGGTTTCACCGCGGTCCAGGACCGGCATTTGTTCATTTACGTCATGGGCTCTTACTTGCCATGCATAAGCTTTCCTTTCTTCAAGGGGCAGTTCCTCCATGGAATACACAAAAGAGGTTTGCCCAACCATCCCTTCCCGTACTAGCGGGATATTGCTTTCTATAGCCTGATAGGGCGCTTGTCCCGGGAATACTTCAACCAGAATAAATTCGTATTCGAACGTGCTTGTGATGGGCGCGCCTGTAATAGGTGTCCACGAGAAAACAGGGAATTGCGTGGTAATATTTGACTGATCAAATGGCGTGAGCAACAGAGGCGGTTCTGCATAACGCACGCTAAAAAATGCCATCCCGGGAATGGTTGGTATAAGTGCTAGCTCATTTTCGTTTACAGGTTCAATACTGAGTACGTAATCCCCTTCAGGTAGCAAACCCGTCTGATCGACGCTTGCTTCAAGCTGTTGAATAATGTCGGAGTAGGTGAGCGGGAAATTGATGGCCGGCTCATCATCAAATGTACGATATACGTGTATGCCCGGAGCGTACTGGTTCGGCTCCGACATCATATCTATAAGCACTTCGCCATTCACTTCGAGCGTCAGATTAAACCTGAAGGATTGAGGTTGCCGGCTCGGACTAACAAAAATGAATTGTGTTGTGAAAAGACCGAGCTCATAGTTTCGCTCAAGATCTGAAATGTAGGGTGACGACAAGACAGGAGGGATGCCTGCAAGGACAACCTGAGCCGTTCCCTGGCCATAGGCCTCTTTGGTAGTCACGCCAGTGATGGACATACCAAATTGGATACACGTCAAAATGACGAGCACCAGATAAAATGTAGAACAACGGATGTTATGTAGACTCAAAATACGCTGCATTCAACTGCTGCTAATTCGTAAACTATTGGGGGATTAGAACCGATGTTCAAATCGGAGTGTGGACTGGATTTCCTGGAAATTGCCGCGTAGTGGTTGATTTGTGGTCAACCCGCGTACAGAAAGCCGGATAATATCGCGCAATGTGACGCGGTATGTCCCTGTCATGGAGAACGTTAGCTGTGTGGATTTCTCTGTTTCTGAAACGTCTCCTTCTTGCGCAAAAAGGCCTTCAAAATTCAACGTAGTCCGCGAAAATCCACCGGTCAGGTTCAAATTCAGTTTTCGGTTGAAAAAACCATAGCTGCCGCCGGCGTTTAGTCCAATGGCCTTCACATCTGAAAACGAAGAATTACTCTTGACAAAGCTCAGGCTGCTGTTCAGCGCAAGTCCGGACGCAAGGATGACGTTGTGTCCGAAAGTCGTCGATGAGTTATTGTAATTCGTGCTGGGGCGGAGGTCGTCTTCAATCCGCGCTGTTTTGTCTGATAAAGACTGGAAAGTCGCCGTCAATGAAAAACGATGCGTGAGCCCATTGATGGCACGCGTTAACATGGGCGCGAGCATGAATGATTTTGAAACCAGTCGCTGCTTTAACAGGGCCAATACCGGATCGTTGGAAATTGGGTTGTTAGAATTTGCCAGCCAGAGATACGAAGAGTTTAGAAACAGATCGTCTGAAAGCTGTGCCTGTGTAGTGAGGCCTATTTGCCGGCGCTTTAGTGTTGCTGAGCGGTTTTCTAACAGATTATTGCGTCGCGCTGTAATATCTACCGCAACCTGGAGCTTATTATCCAGGAGCCTTGCCTGGGGCTGAAACTTGAAAATAGATTGGTCGCTTCTTGTGTAAGGACGGCCAAGAGAGACAAACCCGGGTGCTACGCGATCATAAGAGGTCAGGACCGTCAATTGATCCAGTGTTTCTCCAAGCTTTTCAGAAAAATCGCTGCTTGTGTATCTCGCGCTAAATCTACTGGCGTAATCGAAGTGGCTACCAATTCTTGGAGTGAAAAGCCCCAGGAAATCAGGGGTATCCGCTGATGTTTTGGCCGCCCTGATATCGCGAGTAAATGCAGATGCAGTAAGCTCACCTTTTACAACAAGATTATTGTCAAGCAGATAAAGCCCAAATTGAGGTGTTAAGCTGACGTTTTCAGCTGGTTGTGTGCTTGTCGAAGCTTCGAGAGATCCTTCTTTGTCTTTAGCAACGAGTCCTTCCAGGTGAAAATGGTTTTCAGTTTGGGCGCCTATACCAACCCGGGCAGCAAAAAGGTTTCTGTCGTAAGAAGGGCGTCTGATGATCGCGCCAACGCCGGAGTCTACAGCCCTTCGGGACCTGCCAGCCATCAACGAAATAAACAAGCTCCGGGGTGAGTATTCCACGGCCGCACCGCGAATGGTTGCTCCGTTCAGGCCATATTTGCTTAACTGTGGACTGAAGTCACCAACGGTTGCGTCCCAATTCCTATAATTAACCGTTGCTGCTACACGGTTAAGTGATTGTCTGAGGCGATCATCTTCGGTGGAAACAAGAAAGTCCAGTCCATAGCGGACGTCCTTTATCGAAGCATTGGTTCTGCCAAAGAGGCGGCCGCTGCCATTGGGTCTACGGGAATTGATACCATTTGCGCTATAAGCTTCTGTTAGAAAGCCAACGCTACCACCCAACGTAACAGGGCCCCATACGGTAGATGGGCGCCTTGATTGGGCGTTTGCTTCTGCCGGCCATAAAAAGCTGAAAACGAGCAGTAAACAAAGAATAATAGGATGCTGGAACGGAGAGCGGCGCAATATACTGTGAAGTTAAATCTTAATAATTCATCAATTGGGTCTGTGTACTTACCGGGTGCCAACAGTGTGTTACATACTGCTTTGTTGTACCTGTGAGGTTGATCATCCGAAAGTGATTTGAAATAGCAACCCTTGTCTACGACAAAAGCCAGCACCTGCATACAGGGTGTTGGCGTTCGATTGATGCTGAAGACATCGGTGAACGGTTTAACGAAGGCTTCAGCATCGGGTAGCTATTTCTTGGCGTCATTTGCGGGAAAAATGATCCCTGTTAATTGCATACAATAAGCGCTTTAACACGCATTTTATTAAGTCTTCTGCGCACCACTTCTGCGTTTTTGGCTCAAAGAAAAGGAGATCTCTTGAAGGTCATTGAGAACGTATTATTGAATAGAGATCGCTTTACGGGGCGATGGTCATTTTGAACTGATTGTAGCCAGAGTGGAATCAATGCTATAATCAACCACAATCCTTCTTTCAAGAGCTGAAATAAAGCCTGGATGCAGAAATAGTGCGAGAAAAAGTAGTTATAAAAATAGAACGTTTAACAGAATGAATCATGTGAGCGAGCACATAAGAGTGCCGGCATCAGCGATTAGAACTTTGTAGGTGCTTTAATAGAAAAGTGCCTTAAAACAAAGGAAGGCTGGCGCCATACAGATGATATTGCTGCTTGTTTAGCGCCGGCCTAAATACGAATGGTTAATGGCACTGTTCCGGATCTACAGGCAAGTTGTACCGCCGAAATTTATACTGTCGAGAATTAGTATCAATCAGATCAAATATTATCGCTGTGACTACTGCAGTGCATTCTGTGCGCGCTGGTAAAAATCCATTGCTTCGGCGTGCTGCTCAAACGCGCGGCACGCTTCTGCTGCCATAAAGTAGACCTGCGAAGGGTCTGCGTTGTATTGGGCAGCCGGCTTTTCGTCGTGCAATCCTTCGAGTAGCTCAGCAGCATATACAAAAGACTCTGCAGCGGTCCATTGATCACCCTGCTGCCATCTTGCTTTGCCGGCGAGGTGGTGAATGAGTGGCTCATGCTCTGCAATCTTCAGCGCAGCTTCAGCATGCGTCAGTGCATCTGCAAATCTTTCTTGCAAAATGGCGATCTGAATAGCCTCTACACGTGCAGACAACTCTTCTTCATGAGAGAGTTCGTGAAAATTCAAATTCCCAAACAACGTGCCTGCTTCCTCCAAAAGGCCCTCTTCGAGTAAGCGATATGCAGTACTGTATGTCGTGGTGGTGCTACTTGCGATTGCTTGCATGGGATGTTTTTAATTTTTTCTTATTCTTTCAATCTACCTGAAAACCCGGGGCTGGTATTTTGTAGTGACCCAATAAAGACATGTAACTTCTATTAAATGTCACGATTTTGTGCAGATTGCGTTGCAAGGCTCTATAGAAATCACTACAACTTGTAGGTCATTCTTCCGGACACCACTAATACAAAGGCTCAAATACATAGGTATGGAAGTGGAAAACAATGAGGTAAGAAAAGGTAGCGCCCTTAAAAATACTGCAACCAAAGCTGTAAGCATGGTGCGCACAATGCCTCGTGCCTTTGTAGCCACACCTCCTGCTCCGTATGAAGGAATGGATGACCGTATCCACAATCAATTAGTTCGTGAACTTCATACCTATCGACGGAAAAACAAGAAAATAGCCCGTCTAATCTGGATTCTGGGCGGTTTGCTGGGTTTACATCGATTTTACCTGGGGCAGATTGGGTATGGCATTTTTATGCTCTGTACAATCGGGGGGGGATTGGTATTATGGATCATTGACGGCTTTAAATTAAACGAGCTGGTCAATACATATAATGCAGAGCAGGACGAGCGGGAAGCTGAAGATCGACCACCTATCGGGATGGATCACGTACCTGTGTCAACGCCCGATTCATTGCTTGACTTTCCTGCCTGGGGGCAACAGCGTTTATTTCCTAAAGGCGTGGCCCAAAACAGGAGCCGCCGGTTTTTTGAACTGGCAGCAGATTTCTTTGCGATCATGTTCTTCGGTTTTGTGCTAGGGGCCATAACAGGGAGTACCGAATACAATTCGGCGGCATGGGCCGTGCTGGCCATTCTTTTTATGATCAATTTTATCGATTACCTCATCCCTTACCACGATTGGCCAATTGCACGTGGACTTATTCATTGGGATTACAGGTTGCGTCTTTTCTATCATTTCAATGAACCGGGAAGAAGATGGAAACTGTATTTCAGGCCATTACTCGGTTTAGTGTATGCACCATTTAATAAGAAGGCGCGCACGGAGGTCTTGCTATATTTAGAGCTTGGCAGCGTCTTTGTAGTGGGCCGGCTCCTTTTAGGTCTACTGGGGGGAGATGCCTGGACAATGCGTACCACCCTGGATTTGGAAGGCTTTTTCAGTAATTGGATTGAAAGCATAGTGCTCGGCTTTATCACCATTTACGGTTTTGCCGGCCCAATAGGGGCCATCATGATGAAACACGTCCTTTTGCGCCGTGAAAATTATGTCCGTTGGGGACTCAGCCTGATAACTGTCTTCTTCCTGATTTCAGGTTATCTGAATGGTTAATACCATATGTTACAATTCAGACCTTCTGTGTATACCACAGCACACCTTGAGGATATGACGTTCGATTCATTTTGCACCTATTGTAATCAAAAGAGGGGAGTTACCGAGGAATTTCCGTTTGATGCCAATACGCTAGTCTTTAAAGTGATGGGGAAGATGTTTGCATTGACAAATATAGAACGGCTTCCTTTGACGATAAACCTGAAGTGCGATCCTGAATGGGCTATTGAGTTGCGGGAAACATATGAATCAGTTCAAGCCGGCTATCATATGAACAAGAAGCACTGGAATACCGTTGTGTCCGATGATACCATTCCTGATGTTGAACTCAGGTCGTTTATCGATCATTCTTATGATCTTGTAGTAAAGGGATTGAAAAAAGCAGATCGCGAAAAATTGGCTGCCCTGTGAAAAAGAAAGTAATCAAAGAACCACCAGTAATACTTGCGCTAGATGATTCGAGGGTATTGTATCTCGATAATCATTTACTGATTGCCAATAAACCCGCCGGCACGTTAACCCAAGGAGACGCATCCGGAGACCTTGATTTTCACAACATGGCGAAGATCTACGTCAAAGAGAAGTTTGAGAAGCCGGGGAAAGTTTTTCTTGCCCTGGTGCATCGGCTAGATCGTCCGGTATCTGGGGTGATGGTTTTTCCACGTACCTCCAAAGCAGCTGCACGCGTTACGCAGCAGTTTAAGCAGCGGTCCATTGAGAAGAGATATATCGCTATGGTTGAGGGGCATTTGACCGGCAGCGAAACGCTTATTAACCATGTCTGGAAAGACCACAGAAGGGTGCGGGTTGTTCAAGAGGGGCATCCTAAAGGATTAAGAGCTGAGCTGACGTATAACGTGTTGGCGATAGAAGGGAAGCGAACGCTGGTTGATATTAAACTGGCTACGGGCAGGCCCCATCAGATCCGCGTACAGCTTGCAAATATCGGCCATCCAGTGATTGGAGATTTTCGCTATCACGCTAAAACAGAGTTAGATGGCCGAAATCTGGGACTGCACAGTTATTTGCTACGCCTTGAGCATCCCACGAAACAAGAGCGGATGGGATGGACTGCTATGCCACCTGATTCATGGGGCAATGTATTTAAAGAACAAATTCGAGATTTGTTAAAAGCGAGGAGCAAGGAGTGATCTGCCTGAGGCGGTTCTATGCGTGTGTATTCCTTGATTATCCTTCGACCCGCTGGACATGAACGCCATCCGCGCAAGCAGCCGGCGAGGGTAAAACGCAGACCGTATCTTTCCGAAGTGGATCAACGATGATAGGAAAGAACTGGTAAGTCTCGAACGCGCCCGCTTCCCGGTTGAACCGTTCTCCCATAGCAAGTCGCATGCGTTCATATGCCTCAACGCCCAGTAAAATATATTTGGGTTCCATTTCGGCATCCTGTAATTGACGAATGCTGTCATTAATGAAGTCCAGAATTTCATCTTTTGCCGGCGCATATTCAATGATGGTCATTTTGTATTCAGATTAATGGTCTTTCATATGTTTGGATATGGCACTTCTGGCCGGATTATTGCTGAATATACAGGTAAACAGGCATCTAATCTGGATGATACGTTGGTATCGGGTTAACCGGAATCTATTTGCTCCGGTACGTTTTAAACAATAATACAAGAGTTTAGATAATAGTGAAACAGGATACCCCGACCGTTTCTGTGCTGCAAGAAAATTTAAAGACCCAATCAATGGCATTTCGTGTGCAATCGTTTGTAAAGCGATTGCAAAACGAAATATGTGATGCTTTTGAGGCACTTGATGGGGTTGCTACATTTCAGGAGGATCGTTGGGAGCGAGATGGCGGCGGTGGCGGATTGACGCGTGTGTTGGAAGGCGGCCCCCTCCTCGAAAAAGCAGGGGTCAATACGTCTGCAGTAATGGGTGTGCTGCCTGAGCGCATGGCTGCAATTCTGAAGGTCCCTGCAACACAGTTCTTCGCAACCGGCGTATCTCTTGTGGTGCATCCACGCTCTCCTTATGTGCCAACGGTACATGCCAATTTCAGGTATTTTGCGCTGGGTGAAGACCTCAATGCACCCATCGATCAATGGTTTGGTGGTGGAGCAGACCTGACGCCGTACTATCCTTATTTGGAAGATGCCCAGCATTTTCATCGTACATGGAAAGAAATCTGTGATCGGCATGAACTTGCGTCGTATGCAGGATATAAAAAACACTGTGATGAGTATTTTTACCTGAAACATCGAAAAGAAGCACGGGGCGTAGGGGGTATTTTCTTTGATTATCTAAGATCTGATCCTGAAGAGGCCTTTGCGTTTTTGCAGGATGCCGGCGCCGGCTTTCTGGATGCGTATTTGCCAATTGCCAACGGACGCAAAGACATGCCATACGGTGAACGAGAAAAACACTATCATGAAATGAGGAGAGGGCGTTACGTTGAATTTAATCTCCTTTTTGATAGGGGGACTAAATTTGGCATTGAAACAGACGGACGGACTGAAAGCATTTTGATGAGTCTTCCGCCGGCTGTCCAATGGCACTATGATTGGTCTCCTGAGCCTGATTCTCCTGAAGAAGAAGCGCAGTGGTTTTTTCAACCCAGGGATTGGTTGAGCCTTTGATATTCAGACATCTGCTGTGTTGATGCCTGAATGTTCTTTTTTTCCAATTTTAGGATGCTAGCGTTTCGTATATAGAAATACTCAGTTCCCTTTTACATTCCCTTCTTCATTACCCTTCATAAGATTAGTAGAAACTTCAAGTTATACGAGGAACTGAAGGGTCACTGTTATCCATTTAAGTAATAGACACAAAGCGTAATTACAGTGCGTAATTACCGACAGTATTACGGTTAAAAGATTATGACCCCAAGGCAGTTTCTGAAAAAATATGAGTATGATAATCGTTTGATTACAGGAGAATACTATTCTTCTGATCCGCTCTCATTAGAGAAAGGGGATAAGGTTGCGGTTGTTCTGATGAATTTGGGCGGGCCTTTTGAAACAGCCGATGTTGCTCCGTTCTTATATAATCTTTTTATGGACCCTGCCATCATAGATATTCCTCTAAAGGGCATCTTGAGGCACTGGGTATCTAGTTTTATTGCTAAAACGCGTTCGAAAAAAGTAGCAAAGGATTACGAGCAGATTGGTGGGGGATCACCTATTAACAGGCTTACAAAGGAGCAAGCTGATCATCTTGAGAAGCATCTCAATGAGAAATATGGTGCCAAAGCCGGTGTATCATTTCATACGTACGTTGCGATGCGGTATTGGAAACCCTCCAGTGAAGAGGCTGTAGCGCAGATGCAAGCGGATGGGATTACCAAGGTAGTCTTATTGCCTTTATATCCGCAGTATTCTAAAACGACTACGGGATCCTCGCTGTTGTATTGGTGGATGCTGGAAGAAGCCGGCGAATTGCCATCCTGGCCTACCACGTATGTTTTTGAATACGCCGCAAATCCAAAATATCTAAAAGCCATTAATGAGCGCATTGATGAGGGATTACAAAGATTTCCTCGGGAGATACGCAAAGATGTACAATTGTTATTTAGCGCACACGGTACACCGACGCGAGAAATGAAAGAGCGAAGGGATCCGTATTGCTGCCTGATTAACAGTACTGTTGAACAGGTCATGAACATCAGAACGGATGACCGTCCGTTTCATGTAGCGTTTCAAAGTAAAGTTGGGCCGGCGGAGTGGCTCACGCCCAGCACACCTGACAAACTGAAGGAATTAGCCGAGAATGGAAAGGAGGCTGTGCTCATGATCCCTGTTGCTTTTGTCTCTGACCATGTAGAAACGGCCTTTGAACTCGATATTGAAATTCGAGAAGAAGCTGAAGGATTTGGTATTCATCATTATGAAGTGGCCTCCGGCCTGAACAGCCATCCACTCTTTATCGAAGCGTTGGGCGAAGTAACAGCGTCTCAGTTACAATTACCTGGATTTTCGAATGGTGTATCAGGTGATGGGGCTGCTTTTGAAAATGGTCAGTACCCGTTACGACCACTGGATAAATTACCCCGATATAAATCTGACGATAGATGTACGCGATGTCATCAGTGCGAACTGATCACTGAGGCACGTAAGTGGACTTTGGATGGCGGGACACCCGTTAATGAAGTAAAGACCCAATCTCCTGCATAGTTTTTGTACAATTGCCTCCGCGCTAAATTGTTTTCTATTGTAAAGGCGCTTTCCTGTAATGTTAGAATTGGGTAGCCTCACGTCGTATAGATGCCTATCCCATTGATTTGTTGGTTATTTAATGTCTAAGTCATTAAAAACGAAGAAAAGTACGGCTGCATTTGAACTCGCTCAATCGGTCATTCCGGGCGGTGTTAACTCTCCTGTAAGGGCGTTTAAAAGTGTTGGCGGCGTTCCGCGGTTCTTTAAAAAGGCTGCCGGCGCTTATGTGACAGATATCGATGGCAATGACTATATCGATTACGTGGGCTCCTGGGGACCTATGTTGCTTGGGCATGCAGATCCCGATGTAGTGCGTGTCGTAAAAAAAGCCGCGGCCAGTTCTACGTCCTTTGGTGCGCCTACCCTTATAGAAATCGAACTGGCTTCTCTGGTATGTGAGCTGGTGCCCTCTATCGAAAAAGTGCGCTTCGTGAACTCAGGGACGGAAGCGACAATGAGCGCGATCAGATTGGCGCGTGGTTTTACCGGCCGGGATAAGATTGTAAAGTTTGAAGGGAATTACCACGGGCACGGCGATAGCTTCCTGATTGCAGCCGGCAGTGGGGCAATGACGTTTGGAGAACCTAATTCTCCAGGCGTAACTGCAGGGACCGCACAAGACACCTTGTTGGCTCGTTACAATGACCTGGATCATGTACAGACCATTTTGCAGGCCAACGAGGGGGAAGTTGCGTGTATTATTCTAGAGCCAATTGCTGGCAATATGGGGTGTGTACCTCCTGCTCCCGGATTCCTGCAAGGATTACGGCAGCTATGTGATACGCATGACATTTTGCTTGTTTTTGACGAGGTCATGACGGGTTTTCGTGTGGCACCCGGTGGAGCCCAGCAATTGTACGGGGTTTTGCCTGACTTAACTACGCTAGGAAAAATTGTAGGCGGTGGATTACCTGTTGGAGCATATGGAGGACGCGCCGATGTGATGGACTTTGTGTCTCCAGTAGGCCCCGTTTATCAGGCCGGCACCTTGTCTGGCAATCCGTTAGCGATGCATGCCGGTTTTACGACGCTACGTAAAATAGCTGATAATCTCGAGATCTATGCCAAGCTGGAAATTTACGGTGCTGCCCTTGAGGAAGCCGTTCGAGATATCCTTTTTTCATTGGGACATTCGTGTTACATGACGCGTGTTGGATCTATGGGCTGCCTCTTTTTTACAGACATAGACGTTATAGATTTTGCCACTGCAAAAACTTGCGACACAAAGGCTTACGCTACGTTCTTTCATGCGATGCTGAATCAAGGCATATACCTTGCACCATCTCAGTTTGAGGCGTATTTCTTTTCTGCAGAACACGGCCCGAAAGAGTTAGGCAATACAATTAAAGCATATCGCAAGGCACTAATTTCAGCGCTTGGGTGAGATTCATAGATTTGAACCGTTCCCGGTTCAGGTGCTTTATGTGCTTTGCTGAAGCGCATTACCAGGCAATCAGACTCTGAAATACTCCTATTGGGTTGCGAAGTAGGTTTCTAGTTCACTTAGGGTGGCTTCTGATGTTTGGATCTCCTGGGCCAGATGGCCTTCTTCGAGTACCGCGATACGTTCGCAGATATCTGTTACATGCGCCAGGTCGTGACTGGAAATGAGGAGGGTGGATCCTTTAATTGAATTGATCTTTTGCAAGATGCTTTTCAGCGATATCTGAGAGCGCGGGTCAAGGTTGGCAAAGGGCTCATCGAGAATAATAATTTCAGGCTCGACGAACAGAGCACCCACAATCCCCACTTTTTTTGCATTTCCTTTTGATAAGTCCCTGATATATTTGCTGCTATGATTAAGCGAATCAGCAGGGAGGAAGTCACGATATGGTTCGACTCTTTCTATGGTCTGCGTTTTGGATAATCCATAAAGGCTTCCAATAAAGGAGAAAAACTCAAGCGGGGTAAGATAATCGAGAAGAAATGATTCGTCGAGATAGGAGCCAATATGCGATTTCCATTCATCTGACTGCGACACAACCCATTCATGAATCCGAATTGAGCCCGTATCTGCTTGAAGTAAATCGAGCAACAGCCTTAGAAATGTTGTTTTCCCGGCGCCGTTGTTGCCAACAAGACCAAATGTAGCGCCTGTCTCAATGCTTAAAGCAGGGATCTCGAGGGCAAATGATTCGCCGTATCGCTTGCTAAGCTGTTCTACTTCAACTCTCATATTGCCTGAATCCTGAAGCCATCACATATTTTTTATCGAGAAGACGTTCTGTGAAATATAAACTCCATCTTTTGGATAGCACCAGACTGGTTACTCCAATCCCACCGATAAACAACAACGCAGTCCAGGTGATGTTCTGCAGGAAATAAAGCAAAATTGCCGGGGGCGTAATTGTTGGCAGAATCCAGAGCCAATGCATGGCCGAGAATCCTTCATAATTGAAAAAACTGCCACTTTTGGAGATGTTAACCCGTCGTTGATTACGGACAGCCAGTGCCAACATTAAAACACTCGTTACACCGGCATTGTAAAATAAAAAGGTAACATGTAAGAGCAGTAAATTAGGACTTAATATTATGAACAATGGCAAGCTAATCAAAAAGAAAACAAGGCAAGAGCCTTGCAGGATCATCAACTTGGCGAGAATGAACTCTTCCGGTCTGATATTTCTTGCCAAAAAACCGTCGAAATACATGCTTTCCCAGGAAAACATAAGCTGCCCGTAGTTCAGCGCAAAGGTGCCAGAAGCAAAGATGCCAATGATTGCCGATATGGCTCTTGAGCTGAATACCTGGCTTTCAGTAAGCATAAGCGCAATGTAGGCCACAGCAAATACAACAGAGAGCAAGAAGTAGTGCTTGGGACGCTTGTTACGCCAAATCATCTTGAGTTCAAGCAATATGAGATTGAGTACCTGCCCTCTTCCTGGTGCAAAAACGAGGGTGCCGCGCTGGGATCGTGGTGAAGCACCTGATGTGGGAGAGCTCAGCAGATTCTGTTGAATTAAAGCACTTGAATAGAGAATAATACTGACGGCCAAAGAGGTAAGCAGGGCGAGTAAAAGCAAATTGCCTCTTAGCAGTTCATCGAATAATATCTCTGAGATGTACTGCAGGAGCTGTGTGTTGATTAATTGATCCAGTACCAGCAGAGAGGCAAAGAAACTGATTGTTAAGACATAAAACCACGTATTCTTATTCAGTATAGCACGCAGCAGGTTGTTGGTATAATGCGAAATCAATAAGATCATCGTGATGCCGGCAAGCCAGCAGCCGGCGCCCATCATACCTGGATAACCTTTGGCCAGATATCGTATGCTAAAGGGGATAAAGAATAGATAGGGTATAATGTTATGGAAACTCAGTAAAGAGAAGGCCTGGAAGAAATAGACAAGGCGCTTTCTGCTTATAGGAAGATGCAAATAGGGCTGCATCTTTATTTTCGGTCCCTGTTGCAAAAAGAATCGAAGAGAAAAAAGGCCAATGAAAATTTCTATCAGGTAGCGATTGATAAATCCAATGGGATCATCGCCGGCTGCTGATCCTCGGAGGACATCCTTGAAGAATAGCCCCATGCCTACCAGCACAAAGGTCAGATAAATCAAAACCAATCCTACCGCAACAATGGTAATCCATCTGTGCTTTGTTTTGACGGAGCGCCAAAAGTATTTCCAGTGGTTTTGTATAAGCAGGAGATAGATGTGCATAAATGCAGAAGACTCGCAAAGCTGAAGCTGAACAGATTGGGGGCTGTACTCAGTCAGTTACAAGCTTGGTAAATAATATTTCTTAAAAGTCGAGAGCGATTTGTTATACTTTGTTTCAATGGTATTTGCAAATATACTACCGAAACGATATTAGTTGCGTTAGCTTAATGGTGAAGTATTGCTGAGTTACTCGCTCATATTTGGAAAATGAACAATAAAATTGCCAGAGGACGCTTTGCGCCATCGCCTACAGGGCTCATGCATATCGGGAATGCGCGAACTGCATTGCTGGCCTGGTTATCAGTTCGTAGCAAAGGTGGCACATTTATCTGGCGTACGGAAGATCTGGATACCCCTCGCATTGTTCAGGGTATGGCGGCAGCTGCAGAAGAAGACTTGCAATGGATGGGCATTGATTGGGATGAAGGATCGGGGAAAGGAGGAGGCAAAGGACCCTATGAACAGTCTTTGCGGTTTTCTACGTATGAGCAGGCGCTTGATGCTTTGTATCAAATTGATAGAATTTTCCCCTGTACTTATTCCCGGAAAGACTTGCGGACGCTCGCTTCTGCACCACATGGCGCCGGCCCTGGAAAGGGGTATCCTGTTGCGCTCAGACCTGAAAAAGTTGCTCCTGACTGGTGGCAGGACTTACAAAAAAGTACAAGCGCGTATGCAAGTATTCGGTTTAAAGTAGTGCCAGGTGTTATCTCTTTTGATGACTTATTGCAAGGACGAATACAGCAGGATGTGAGCAAAGTAATTGGCGATTATGTGGTGAAGCGCAGAGATGGGATGTATGCGTACCAGTTGGCTGTGGTGGTTGATGATATCGCAATGGAGGTATCCGAGGTTGTTCGCGGAGTCGATTTACTTGATTCAACGGCCAGGCAAATACAACTCATCGAGGCGTTGGGAGGGACCGTGCCGCAATATGCCCACGTACCGCTTGTTTTAAACCACGAAGGGGATAAGTTATCCAAACGAGATCAAGGATTAACAATAAAATCGCTCCGAACAGCCGGCGTGCTACCGGAAGTATTGGTTGGTTATTTAGCATACTCTCTGGGCTTTATTAACCAAATAATCCCAATGAAAGCAGGAGCATTAGTGAAAGACTTTCGTTGGGAGCATGTCAGTAAAAATGACTGGATACTTCCTGCAGATTTGATCGCTAGATTGTTGGGATGAAGCAGTAAGGGTATCTGGTAAACCTTCGCAAAAGTTAAGAAAAGTCGCTTCTTAGTTTGCATAATACCTGCAATTATTTCGCTTACAAAGTACCAGTCTGGCCCGCTAAATGCCCCGAATAATGCGCGTTTTATTTGTTTTCGTTTTCATTGCTTCATCGCATGTCAGCCTTTTTGCGCAAGACTCTCTCATGTTTGCTGCGCTTCCAGATTCTATTGTAATCACAGCCACCAGGTATCAGGAAAGTGTCTATGAGGTAGGCCAGCGCATCGCGGTTTGGAGTGCTGAAGACATTTCGCGAATGCCGGTGAGTTCTTTTGATGAGCTTCTTAAGGTAACGGGCGGGGTAGAGGTTTTTAGCAGGTCTGGATTTGGTGTGCAAAGTGATATAACCATCAGAGGAGGTACATTTAACGGCGTTCTGCTCCTTATAGATGGTATCCGATTTAATGACGCGCAAACAGGCCATTTTTTAACTGATTTCCCTATCCCTCTTTCGCAAATTGAGCGTATTGAGGTGTTACGTGGCCCTGCTACCGTAGTGTATGGTCCAGATGCGCTGAATGGTGTCATTCACGTGATTACCAAGTCGGCCTCAGGAATAGAAGGGACAGATGGTCTGCAGATCACAGCCGGCAGCCGGCTTGGATCACACGGGTTGAGAAGCGTGGAAGGAGATGCAAACATCAGCATAGGAGATTGGCTCGTAGGCGGAGGGATTGAATTCAACGATGCGGATGGGGAAACCGTGCGAAACGAAGAGGGGATCGTCGATGGCCCAAATGGTGTGGTTAAAACTGATTTCAACCGCTTGACGCATTCCCTGTATTTTCGAAAACAGCGGGGGCCGGTTCAGGTTTACGGCAGGTTTGCAATGGATCGGAGGGATTTTAACGCCTTCCATTTTTACACGGTCTCGGCGTTGGATTTCTCCAGGGAGTCTACAAAAACGATTTGGGGACAATTGCGCTTGAGTGGCCGGTTCTCACCGCAAACAGACTGGACGCTGAACACCGTACTAAAGTCTCACACAGACGAGTTTGATTTCAATCCCGAGTTTCCGAAGAATGAACACACGAGCCAACACTTTATATCCAGGTTTGGGCTCAAACATGAGGTCTCCGATCGGCTTTCGTTAAGTACCGGCGTTTCAGGGTGGAGCCGGCGTATTGACAGCAACAATCTGGGAGAACACGATGATTTTACCATCGGGGGCTATGTACATTCACGCTTCCAGCCGCTCGAGGCTTTTATTCTTTATACTGGCGTAAGGCTTGATCATGATGGTGCCTTCGGTACAGAGTTAACGCCTCAGATAAATGCAGTCTATCGGATGGGCCGGCTGGCTGTCAGGGGCAATGTGGGGCGTGCTGTGCGGGCGCCTAACTATGTAGAGCAATATATCAACTTTACACGCCCACCGCAGCGAGGGAGAAACTACGGCAATCCTGAACTGAGCGCAGAGAAGGCCTGGTCAAGAGAATTAGGCATTGATGTATACCCAATGGATGGGTTGAGTATCAATACAACCGCATTTCAGCGAAACACATCTAATTTGATCGATTTTGCCCAGATCAGCCCGATTGTGGGACAACCTACGCTTGCCGATTCTGTACTTTTAGCGCAAAATATCGCCAGTGTTAAAACACAGGGACTGGAAATAGATGCGCACCTCAAAAAGCAGATCGGGCGGCACGAGGTGCAGGTTACTTCATCGTATACTCGATTGAATACGGACCTTGACGAAGTAAAGGAAGGAGCGGTCTTTAAGTATGCCTCAAGTCATGCCCGAACCATTGTTCAAGGGGCGCTGCAATGGAGGAGTCCTTTTGCTGAACTGGCGATCCAGACTTTTTGGAAAGAAAGGCAAATTGAATCCAGCTACAGCCTTGTCAATATCCGGGCAGCAGTGCCGATAACATTGGGCAGCCGGCAATTGACACTTTCTGCTGACGTACGCAACGTCTTCGATCTCGCCTATACCGAAGTACTAGACGCCCCAATGCCCGGCAGATGGGTGATGTTTGGGGCGCATATCAGATTATAGCCATCGATGCGTTGAGAAACGATCACCCAACTAGGAATGATGAATGTTGACGTAGGTTGTAATACCCGTCTACATTGGAAATTCCTTGTTGGATATTCGTCATTTCCGTATTTGTCTATTGAGACAAATACAAACTCAGTTCATCATCAATTCGATCTCTCTTGTACTTGGCGTGGCTCTGACCAAGGTTACCCGCATGGTGTCCCCCGGGCGATACGTTTTGCCGGTGTTGCTGCCGACCAGTGCGTAGCGGTTTTCATCGAACTCGTAGTAGTCGCCTTCGAGGTCTTTAACGTGTACGAGGCCATCCAGCCAAAGCCCTTGTAATTCCACAAATACGCCAAACTTAGTCACACTTGTAATCAGGCCGTCGAAAGACGCACCAATGTGATCAACTGCGTAGAGTACCTGTTTTTGACGTGTGGAGACGCGTTCGGCTTCTTCTGCCTTCTTTTCCATTTCAGAGCAATGTTTACACAATGCTACCAGGTCTTCTTTGTATCCCTTCTTGTTGAGTAAGGTTTGCTTGAGAATGCGGTGAACCAACAAGTCTGGATATCGCCTGATTGGACTGGTGAAATGGGTGTAATGTGAAAACCCAAGGCCATAATGCCCAATATTTTCAATCGTATAAACGGCTTTTGCCATGGCCCGGAGTGACGCCATCTTAACAACGGCCTCAGTTGGTGTCCCTTTGGCTTTTGCAAGAATCGAGTTCAAGAGCTCGGAAGAAACAATGCCTTCCTCAAGCTTCATGTCTAACCCAAAAGTCTTCAAATAATTGCCAAGCTGCTGAATCCGCTCAGCATTGGGTTTGTCGTGTACGCGATACACATAGTCAGGAGTTGGCTTATCAGGACGCTCAACCGCTTTGGCTGCACACTGATTCGCTAAAAGCATAAACTCTTCAATGAGTCGATTGGCTTCTTTGATCTCTTTCCTTACGATGGCAACTGGCGCGCCATTTTCGTCCAGTTTCACCCTGGTTTCTGGCAAATCAAACTCAACAGATCCGTTTTTGAATCTTGTTTTTGTAAAGGCTCTGGCAATTTGAGCAGCCAGGCGTACTTCTTTGTCTAGCGCGTGAGTTGCTGATGAATCATCGATGAGGAGTTGCGCATCTGCGTAGGTAAATCGGTGCTTGGAGTGGATGACCGTCTCGTGGAAACTGAATTTGTGTAGATTTCCTTGCAAGTCAACCTCCATCAAACACGTAAATGTGAGTTTGTCCTCGCCGGGGCGCAAAGAGCAGACTACATTTGAAAGGCTTTCAGGCAACATAGGGATGACGCGATCTGCAAGATAGATACTCGTTGCTCTGTCTCTTGCCTCGTCATCTATTTCGGAGCCGGGCTTTACATAATGGCTAACATCAGCAATATGCACACCTACTTCGTATCGATTCTTTGGAAGGGGGGTGATGTGAATCGCATCATCAAAATCTTTGGCGTCATCCGGGTCTATCGTGAAGATGTCTTTATCCCGTAAATCAAGCCGGCCCGCAAGCGCTGCTTCGGGAATTTCAACAGAAACCTTCTTAGCCTCAGCTTCCACAGCGTGGGGGAATGCTTGCGGCAGCCCAAAGAATTGGATGAGTGCCTCCATCAATACATTGGGGTCATCTGATGGTCCAAAGACGTGCTGAAGCGTTGCACGGAAGGCCTGTCTGAACGCGTCAAACTCGCCGAGCTTGGCTTCAACTTTGTCGCCGGGGTTCAATTTCCCGTCTGGCACGTTGGTCAAAAATACAGATTGATTAAACCGAACGTCATCCGGTACAACAAACCATATTTTATTGTAATAATTGACTGTACCAATTACTGTGGAGCGATTGCGCTCAATAACTTCAGAGACAACGGCGGTGCGTCTTCTTGATCTGCCTTTATCTGCCTGCCTGCCTTTATCAGATTGCCTGCCTTTATTTCGGCCACCGAATCTTCCTCGGGTTTGCCGGCTTTCAATTTTCTCTTGTTCAATGCGGATTCTTACACGGTCTCCATCTCGCGCTGTATTGATGCGCGTTCTTTTTACGAAGATATCTTGATCCTGGCCTTCAATTTCAACAAATCCATAACCGTCTCTGTTGATGTGAATAATGCCTTCAGCAGTTTCATCCTGCTTTCCTTTATACATAAATCTGTTGCCTTTAACGCGTCTAACCTGTCCTTTTTCGACGAGGTCGTCTAAGGCTTTGCGGAAGAGCAGAAAGTCTTCGCGCGATTGGGTATTGATAATTTTGGCCAATTCCTTGGGCCGAAACGCTTGTTGTCCATTGTTGCGTAAAACAAATTTGATTGCTTTACGATATTCTTTCTTCTTTTCCTTCTTACTCATTTGGGCTTATAGCCACCTGGTCTGTGGGGGTCTCGGGTTTCTTCTTTTTATTCTTACCACCAAAGAGGCGGTTGAAGAAACGTCTCCAAGACGAAAATTCTGTTTGATAGGAGAGGCCGGCGCCTCTCGTGCTGGTGAGTTCGTTTCCTTGAAATAAATCTCCTTCTCTTCTAAGAAAAACGGAGACAGAAACATTGGAATTTAGCCGTACTTCTACTTCAAATTCGCCTTCTAAATCAGGCTGGTTCGAGATTTCATTTTGGTAAACGCCTTCGCCTCTGATAACGAGACGCTGATCTAAAAGATACAATGCAACGCCATAGGTTACTTCCGGGTCCTCCAGACTTTCTCCTTGCAGGCCCAGATTAAGGTCGACATTGGGCAATGCCTCGCCAAGAAATCGGTTAAGCTGGCTGGCAACCAATTGAGAAACGCTGGTAAATGCGATCTGATTACCCGAGTTGGTAAGGGTGCCTGTATCTGGCGCAGATTCGGTCGTAAGCAAGAATGAGTTGGTGAGCATCACACTCGTTGCGTAATCTGTCAGCCGTTCAGATTGATTTAGAATGGCTTCCATCGCTTCGTAATTGCCACGATAGCTCCGATCACTGCGGTTTGCACGGAGTCCAAGATCCACTTCGGGGGAGGAGACCCTGCCACTGATGTTGAGTTCAACGATCACTGGAATATGGTCTCCCTGGTATGCATTCTCAGGTAAGCCGGCAACAGACGCACGTGTTTGATAGGATGCAGGGATTTGTAATCTTGCGTCAATCGGGTTTCCATCCCACGTAATCGTGCCGCCGCGATCAATAATAAATCTGCGGGCAAAAACGTCGCCGGCGGTGAACAAATAGTCTCCTGATTCTACGTTTAGGGTACCATAAGTTGCAAACTCACCCTCACGCCGTTGAATCTGAATCCGACCGCTACTCACGGCATTCATCGCATCCCCCAGCAAAGGATCAAACACCAGATGAATGGTAGAGCCGGAAGGCGCTTCGATGTTGAGGTCTATAGACAGGCCGTCAACAAATTTGCGCTCACCTTCGGGGCGTTTGGAGAGCAGGTTTTTACGATAAGCCAGTTGCTGAAAGTCTGGGATGTTACCAGACGAATCCGCAAAAATCAAAAATCCAACGTCAGATGCTACTTCGTCTTCTGTCACAGGAATAAATAATTCACTGCTTGCCTTGGTGATGGCATCGTTGGAAATCAGCATGGCATTAAACGCCGGCCCGGTGAGTGTCAGTGAACCTGATCCCCAGATCTGGCCATAAAAAGGCAGGTCTTCCTGGAAATCCTGGTTCATAATTAACAACTCATCCATTCCACCTACGATATCAAACGAGAAATATCGATAATCGTTGAAAAGGAAGTCGCCAGACATGGTCGCTATGCCACCGGTAGGGTCCCGGAATGTACCGTCTTCGAGATGAATGGCATCTTTATCGATGTTTAGTACGCCGGTAAAGTCAGTGTACTGCAGGTTAAATTTGGGAATATCGATCTCCCCATCTTTTAACTCAAGCCTTGTGTCGAATACAGGCGTGTCAAAATTACCCACAATTTTACCGCCGCCAGTCAGATAGCCATCTGCCCGGCTTAGGAAGTTGGGGAAGATGTATTCGAAGAAAAACACATCGGCGCGGTAGAGATTGAGGTCCAGATCCAGCGAGCCGGCATCCAGAAAACCCGTTTGCAGTTCGTTTAGTTTTGGCAGGCGGAATGTCCCATTGATGGAAAGTTCATTCTCTTCATAAATTGCCGGAATGACTGCATCAGGCAGGAATTGCTCCTGATTAAATGGAGCAATTGGAGTCAGTGCAATCTGAAGGCCTACATCCGGTTGCCGGGGAATATACTGGCTTGAAATATTGATGTCGCCCAGCACCCTGTTATCCAGAGAGAACCGGTCTACATTGATGGTGCCTGTTATTTCGGGCTGGTCATTCGTGGTAGTAAACGCCATTTGTCCGCTTATCAGGCCCCCCAGGGGACGCGCCATGTTGAGGAATTGCGAGATTGGACGGATGGCAATATTGTTGATGTCAATTGACGCCGTATCGGAGGGATTGGGAGATAAAACGCCGCTCAATTGTACCGTTTGTAAAATATTGGCTTCTGCGCTTTTGCTTTGCAGTTCAAGGCCGGGGATGAAAATCTTTTTCTCAATAATGTCTATTTGCGCCGGCGAATACGTTGTCCATGACGAGTTGCCAATCGACAGAAATAGCTCCTCAAAATGCACGCGATTTCGATCCGGGAGTATTTCGATAAGGGTGCGTAATCTTTGGGGACCTAGTTTTTGATTGCTCTTTGTGGCCAGATTAATCCGGCCATTGCCTTCCGAAATATCAACTAGAAATGTAGGAAAAGGAAGGCTTTGACCCAATAGAAGAACGGAATCTGCATCGATTTGCGAATAGACAGATAACCTGTTTTCTGCTGGTTTATTCAGATTTGAGCTCAAGGAGATATCGCCATCCAACGCATTCAATACGACGTCGTTAATAACCATCGAATCTGCGATTACCTCGCCTGTTACAGACAAAAAGGTTGGGGATGATTCTATTTCGAAAGATGCTTTTGCATCCGTGGCCAGATGTGGTGAATTAGGCAGCCACGAACGAATGAGTGTGGATTGCCTGAACGCAAGATCCAGTTCAAATAGCTTAGGAAAGAGCGCCGTTGTATCTTCGGGGCTTATCTGGCCAAGCCCGCTGATAAATGTATTGACCTGAGGATGCTCGATAAGGGCGGGGCTTTCAATTTCATTCTGCGGATCTGTAGCCGGCGTAGGATCGGTTGTATCATTTGCCGTGAGTGCTGTTTGTACCTGCTGTTGTTGTTTATAAAAGATCTCCTCAAAAGTTTGTTTGATCAGCTGTTTCCATTCATTGCTTACACCCTGAAATTCAGTCAGATTAAACTGCCCCTTCAGCCTGCCCTGCGCGATGTCACCTTCCAGTGTAAGTGCCTGGAAGCCATCGTCTACATCTTGAAAAGCAATACGCACCGCATGCGCGGGAATCTGTTGTTGCAGAGTCCCTAGTGTTAACTCGGAGGGTTCAATCTCTATATCTACCGCGCCTCTTATGCTCTCAAGTGTATTACCCAGGCCATCAATACTTATTTTTGCGGCCAGATTGGTTGAAAGAGAATCATTGGGGATGAAAAATCCTGCATTCAGCTTCTCGACTGCAAAATCGGCTTTCAGCTTATTAAAAGGCTCATTTAAGTCGAGGGCTACGATTGCGCCTATGGTACCATGCTTGTCATTACGTACCATGCCATGGAGATCTATGGCGCCGGCTTCGTATGTGGCAAACGTTTCGAGCGTGTCTATAGCATACTTGCCGATTGTAGAAGGCATGAGCCGCATGCTGATATCAGAAGCCATTTGCGCGATGGTAGCGCCGGCGCCTTTTGCAGCTACGGTACCATTGATCAACGTTGGTGTTTTAAAGTTGTCTAGAATAGATTCAAAATTGACAGAGTCCGCCGTTAAATAGGCGTTGAAGTTCATCAGTGAATCGACAGCTACCCTGCTAAATTCGGCATTGCCTGTCACGGTCCCTTCGTTCTCAAGCGCCAGGCTTACTTTGCCATAATGGGGTTCCTGGAATTTGTTGTTGATGATATTGACTGCGCCGCGTGCTTGTATGCGATCAATGGACGGATTGAAATCTTCCGCGAACAAATCAAGGTTTAAATCAGGAAGAATACGCTTCAGGTCTGGCTGAGAGAAATTGCTTTCAAATAATTCTGCGATGAAAGAGAGCGAGTCCGGGTACCCAGTTACATATCCATTGGCGTTTAAGCTCAATTCGCCCCTGTTTACTTCAATCGATTGAATATCGAGCGCGTTGAGTGTGCCGGATATTCGGGAGGCGAGCCGAAGGGTATCTGCAAGGGGAAATGTGGGGAAGAGGAGGCTGATTGCATCAGCATCTAGCCGGCTGTTTCTGAGATCCAGATCAATAGCCGCTTCTCCTGGTGTGGTTTTTAGCAATCCTAGCTGATCTACAAAGCCAGAAAACTCAAACCACGTTTCTTCTGACTCAATAAAAACCTCGTTGAATTCAAGGCGATCTTCAGCCCACAAAATTTGTCCGTGAAGGTCGGCTAACTCGATGTCTTCATTTACAATATACAGGGCAAATTCATCTATATCGAATAACTTGGATTCTCCTTGCCATTCAATATTCATTTGCGCTTGAATACCGGAAATCGTGGCATCTGCATAGTTGAATATTTTACCAGATGAAATGTCCTCGGGGAGATGGTCTTCATAATGGGTTTGAATTGTACCATCCATGATTTTAATATCAGAAGACGTAAATGCACCAAGCATCGGGGCATTTACGCCGCTCTTCTGCTTTTTTAATACGCTGCTGATATTCCACGTACTGTCCTTTTGATAGAGGATATTAAATTCAGGCTGAATGAGGGTGATGTGCTTTAGCGAAACCGTGCCTGAAAGTAACTCCAACCAGGTAGGCTTTAATACAGCCGCATCTATAGATGCTACCAGTACGCCCGTTGAATCAAGCAACTGAATGTTATTGGCGTAGAGGGTGTTGAGCAGGTTGCCGCTGAGATGTCCGATTTGTAGCCGGCCTTCAAACGTATTGTTGAATTGTCGCTCAATTTGCGCACGCATCCCGTCTCGGCCCACCTGGGTACGTGTTAATGCCAGAAACAGAATGCAAATACCAACTGCAGTGTATAGCAGTAGTTTTACAGTCCTGCGAGGAATATGTAAAATTAGCCTAAAAGACACTATTCAAGACAAAGAACCGCTAAGAGCGAAAAAGCGGTATTGAGACCATTAGAGTGGTTTGGTACGCGAGAAATGCACGCGCGATATAAACAGCAGTATAAATCGTGTCGGTCTTAAAACATGATTTTATAGTACCTTATGTACACCATCGGGGCAGGAGTTGTTCTGCTGTAATGCATGCCAAGCCTGTTTGATAGGCTAAACTGTGTTATTCGTTTAAAACAGTATAAATCGGTTGTGTTGTTTTGGGCGCATATTCTACACTTCTTGTATTGCTTTTTCGACTTCTCACGAAAAATACGATCAACAACAGCCTGCCAATTTTGGTATGCAACTCATTTACGCCAAAGGTAGTAAGTAGGCTGAATGAGCTGAAGGTGATCGATCTGTACAAAGAAACTGTAGATGTATTCCTGTAGTTATGTGCAGGCTTTGGGCTTGTTGTAAATAGGCAATGGTTTATGAGTATCGTGTATGAGTAAGGTCTTTCTCAAAACGATGCGTATCACTGAAAAAAATCTTTTCCAGTCCGTATCAGTTTATGCTTCTTGCCGTCACAATCAGTCCTTTCAACTGGCATGAAGTGATCAGTAGGGCTGTTTCAGAAAACGTCGCGCCTATTGAGCGATGCGGAGCTATCATTAGCGTGCTTCGAGCGTGTGCTCCCAAGGCAAGAACGAGACGGTTTGAAGAGCTTTGTGAATACCTGGAGGCGACTCCTGCCAGTGCAAAAACGCTCAGCGAGGCTGTGTGTGATATCGTTGCCCAATCTGATATCACGCTGTTACTCACGGAGTCTGGAGTCCCTGATAACAAAGGTTTTGCTGGAGAATTACTTCATCGCCTTGAGCGACGTATCGTACCAGATCTGGACGATCCGAAAGATCTGCGTACAAGTCTGCGAAAGTTGTTTTGCAAAAGCGACGACCATAAATGGGTAAAGGCAGTGCCTGGTACGCTTTGGAGCCGGCTGCTGGCTGCAATGGATATTGGTGGGGGAGAACAGATAACGATTAATAAAGAATGGGCGACCAGCGCGCGTATTTTGAGTCACCATATCGCAAGTCTGGGGCTCTATTCTGAGGTAACGCAGCGGCTTACACATCTGGACGATGCTGATTCTCCCTTTTTGCAACTCCCTGAAGACACCACATGCTATATCAATGTTGTCAAGCGGGGTGATGCAATTGATGCTGCAAACCCGTGTTTGCAAGCTGCGCTGGAAGCAACAAAGCAGTGCCAAATGGAAGTGGAGCAGCTTCGGGCCGAAAAGAGCCGCTATGGCACAAGTCTACGGCTGACTGCGCTTTCTTTTAGACTACTAAAGCTTATCAGCCGGCTGGAGATCTTGCTCAAACTAACTGTGGCAAGTAAAAATGTTTTTAGAACGTATGTAGTGCGGCTCTTTCGTGAGGTTGTTGAGGCCGAAAATACGCGGGACCATATTGGCTCACATATCAAAAAGAATGGAGATCTGCTGGCATATCAGATCGTCGAGCATGCGGCGAAGAAGGGCAGTAAATATATTACTACAGGTCGGCAAGACTACTGGAGATTTTTTGTAGCGAGTTTGGGAGGGGGGCTTATTGTCGCAATATTTGCCATGTTCAAGTTGCTCTTGAAGCAAACTGGCGTTCCCCTGGGCATAGAAGCAATTCTGTTTGGGATAAATTATTCCGTCTGTTTTGTCATTATTTATCTCACGGGGTCTGCACTGGCAACCAAGCAGCCGGCAATGACGGCAAACACGCTCGCACGATCCCTGGAGAGAAATGAGGAGGATCTGCAACTCGAGAAACTGGAAGATCTAATTGTCCAGGTCTGGCGCAGTCAGTTTATCTCTTTTGTTGGTAATCTGATGATGGCGTTTCCGGTTGCACTCGCTCTTTCTTATCTGTTTCATCATTTTACCGGAGCGCCGATTGTAGACGAAGCGATCTCAGCCAAATTGCTAAATGGCATTAATCCCTGGGAGAGCGGTGCTCTGATTTATGCGGCAGTCGCCGGCGTTTTTCTGTTCTTTTCAGGATTGGTTGCAGGATGGATTGACAACCGGAATCTGTACTGGCATTATCCTGAGCGTATTGCCAGGCACCCTGTCATTGTTCGATTTGCCGGCGTTTCCAGAGCCAGACGAATGGGCGCTTTTCTGGATCGCAATCTGGGTATCATAGCCGGAAACGTTGTGCTTGGTTTTTGCCTTGGGTCCACTGCTACCATAGGTGAGATTTTGGGGCTGCCTATCGATATACGCCACATCGCATTTTCCTCTGCTGAATACGGTGTTTCCCTTGAGGTTCTAGGCCAATCCGTTCCATATATGCTCATCCTGAACGCTGCCCTGGGGGTGATGCTGATTGGTTTGGTTAATTTCCTGGTGAGTTTTGGCCTTAGCTTGTTCATGGCACTGGAGTCGCGGCAAGTGCGCTTTGGAGAGACCGGTCAATTACTGGCACATCTAACAAGCCGCCTTGTTCGCCGGCCGTCAGACTGGTTTTTCCCACCTCGGCAATAGGCTCTATGTGAGCGTGAAGCACTTTAAAAGGACGAGAGAAACGGTGGGTTTGTGTTGCAATTTTTGATTGAGATACTTCAGGCAAATACAATAAACTCCTGTAATTATTTAGCTGATAAACCACCCATTCCAGGTAGTATATGACTTCCTGACGTCTCAGCGCGTGATGTTATGAATGTTAAATCTAGGCTATATGTATCATGCTTTGTAGAAAACGCTCAAACTGTTTTGTACGTTTAGCGACTAAAAAGCGTCGCAGATAACGAAATGTCGAATCTGTGAAAACAACTGGGAGCCTGAAGGGACACTTATTTTAATAGCGTAATGGTTGGCAAGGATCGAATGAAGTACATTATTTTTGCTTTGTTATTGCTAACGCCAATGATTGTGCAGGCTCAACAAGCTACCCTGCGGGGTTTTGTAGCTGCTGAATCTGACGGGCAGCAACTGCAAGGTGTTAACGTCACATTGACGTCTGTTCAAGGAGCACTCACGGGAGTTGTTACAAATGGCGATGGACTGTACGTAATCTCAAGGATTCCTCCGGGCAGATACGCCTTGCGCGTTTCTTTTATTGGATTCTCGACCGTGAGAGACACCCTTGATTTATCTGCAGGTGAGGTGTTGGTTCTTAACTTTGCCTTGGAAGAAGGCAGTGAAGCGCTTGGCGAGGTGCTGGTTGAGGCAGAACTGGATAATGGTGCAGCCAATGTTGTTGCAGGTTTGCAATCAATCAATGCAAAAGACCTTGAGCTGATACCTGCTCCGGACATTACGGCAGATCTTGTTTCTTATCTGACTACACTGCCGGGGATCATATCGACCGGGGATCGTGGAGGACAAGTTTTTGTGCGTGGGGGGGAGCCATCTCACAACCTCTTTCTTCTGGATGGCATTAACGTGTACCAGCCTTTCCATATTTTGGGGTTTTATTCTGCAATCTCGGCGGATGTATTGCAACAGGCAGATATCTATGCCGGCGGTTATGGCAATAAATATTCTGGCCGTGCATCCTCTGTGATCGATGTGCAGGCGCGCAACGGGAATAAACGTGAGCACGAAAAATCATTCTCAATGAGCCCTTTTGTGAATGCAGTGCGTATTGAAGGGCCGATTATTAAAGACCGTGTTTCTTTTTTGGCTTCAGTGAGGCAGTCCGTAATCGATCGTTTCGCTTCCAAATACATTGGGGAGGAGCTTCCTTATAAGTTTGGCGATATTTTTGGCAAAACCCACTTCAAGTTTAGCGAAAGCCATCAATTGTCTATAACAGGCCTCTACACCTACGACCGAGGAGCGCTGGACAACACGCCGGCCAGATCACGTAATGAAATCAGGTGGAAAAACTCAGGTGTTGGTGCACGATATCTGATGTTACCCAAGAATAGCGCCACAGTGGCAGAATTACTGTTCTCTGTATCTCGTCTGGAAACGGAGTTTGGTCCAAGAAGCAGTCCCACGCGCGTTTCAGAAATATCCGGATTTAATACGGCAGTCAATGTCACCAATTATGTTGGGCAGTCTGAAGTGACTGTTGGTGCTTATTTCAGGACCACTGAATTAGCGACGCAACTCGGGGGGCTTTTTCAAAATGTAGATTCTGATGCCAGCCGGCTTTCAAAAGTAGGCTTCTATGCAGAGCCGGAGCTTTATCTGGGCAATGGTATTCGCGTACGACCAAGTATGTCGGTACAGTTTTTCGCGCAGACCGGATTTTTTGCAGAGCCAAGGCTGCGGATGATGTGGGAGCGAGGCAAGGGCACCTTGAGTGCCGCCGCTGGCTTTTATCACCAGGAATATGCCGGTCTAAACGATCGCAGGGATGCAACCAATATTTTCACTGCCTGGACAGATGCACCACTTGGTGAATTAACCAAAGCAAAACACGCATTGCTGGGGTATCAGCTGAACCTGGGCAGTGGAATAGAGGTGTCTGTGGAAAGCTATTATAAATGGTTGAACAATCTGTATATCTCAGAGTGGTCGCCGCTGCCGCAATTTACATCGGCGATACAACAAGCGTCTGGACATGTGAAGGGTTTAGATTTGCGTTTTGAAATTCAACGTCCATCCTTTTATGCATACGTCACCTATGGTCTTTCTTCTGTCTCGTACGAAGCGACACAAGACGAACTGGCTATCTGGTTTGGTCAGGAAACGTTCTCGTTTCGGCCGGCACACGATCGCCGGCATCAGATTAATGTGGTTGGAAACACAACCCTTGGTGCGTTCAACTTGAGTGTACGATGGAATTTTGGATCTGGCTTACCCTACAACCAAGTGCGGGGTATTGACCGGTTTATCCTTCAAGATGGAGACGTTGACGTGACCACCGAAAACGGTTTGCCCCGGGTGATCTACGATGAGCCTTATGGCGGCGTACTGCCGACGTATCATCGATTGGACGTGTCTGTAGATCGGGAATTTCCTTTTAAAGGGGGGATGTTTACGCTGCAAGCCGGCGTGATCAATGTGTATGATCGTACCAACCTCTTTTCTCTGGATCTGTTTACCCTCGAAGAATCATCGCAGTTACCGATCATTCCAACAGTAGGTGTGAAAATCCTCTTTTAAAAATGAATAAACTGCCCCGACTTCATTTCCTTTGGATATTTCTCTTTGTTGCGTCCGGTATGTTTGGATGTGAGGAGCATGCGAATCCGCTTGTAGGAGAGGAGCGGCCGTTTACGGTCTTTGGTTTTCTTAACCCGAAGGCCTCAAGTCAGGCCGTCCGTATCATTCCTATAAGCAATACTTTTGTTGCCACGGAAGAGTCAATAGATGCACAAGTGTCCTCCATCGACCTTGATACGTCCGAAGAACATCAGTGGAGAGATTCACTTGTTACTTTTGAAGATGGCGAAATTGGACATGTCTTCGTATCAAGCTTCACGCCTGAATTTAATCATACCTACAGGCTTGAAGTTGTTCGTTCTGATGGCGCAGTGTCGTCTGCTGAAGTAACCGTTCCTCCGGATATCAGTATGGTAGCTGGACAGCAGGAATCGGTGTTTTTCCCTCACGTATTGGAAGTGGATGAACAGCCAAACATTGTACAGGCGGAAGTACGATACGTGGGTGCAGCGCTGCAACCCATGCTGAATCCTATTTTGTATCCCGTAAATGTGTCTTATAGAACAACAGAGACGCGTACAGCCGGCGGTTGGGAAATCAACATCAACCTGGCCAATGACTTTCAAGAGATTCAGGAAGCGTTTGACAAGGTCTGCCTCACCACGGAATGGATCAGGATGCGTTCCATGGAATTTGTTGTTTTTATCGGAGACGCATCCTGGGTACCGCCTGGAGGGGTGTTTGATGAGCGAACGCTTATTCAACCTAACCTGTTTTCGAATATTGAAAATGGCTTTGGTTTTTTTGGCGCAGGGTATCCGCTTCGCACGGCAGTTAGGCCCGGTGGCGCAGCGCGTGCCAGTGCCGGCTTTTCTGTCTCCGCACCTTGCATGGACGTACCGCCTGACGACCCTACATGCCGCGTCATTCCTACCTGTTTTGGAGATGAATAGTCTGTTTTGTTAGAATAAGAGGCGTCAGGGTCGGATGTGATGAGAACGTGTAATCAAATCATGCAAGATGGTGGACGTTTTGCCCCGGTAAATAATGAAGACAGGCAGGGCAATTGCATTTAAAATTGTTCTGAATCTTAATTACTGCTGTGACGCGTTGCTCCGTTGTATAATCGGAATACAGCTTTATCCACTTTTAACACCCTGTTGAGCAAAAACTTTTGCGCGGGGATATCCCGGCAAATGCGCGGCGTTGTGCGGGGGCTTTTATCGAAGCGTTTA
>JBGCEN010000071.1:0-4874 GCA_045106435.1 Rhodothermales bacterium | reverse complement strand
TCTGAAAATGATCACGTTATCCGGCTGCTCTGCAATCCACATACCAGCAAGGGTCCCAGCGGCATCTCCTTCATGCTTTGTAACCATGGCTGTAATTGCCGGCAAATCTGACGCGCGGTATCTATCGGTAGAAATAGCCGCAGCTCCCCCCTGCCATTGTGATTGCAGTTGTAGGAAAAATGGCCGAACAATGGCATTGTCCCGGTGCAGAAAGATATAATCTTTCAGGATATTGCCTTGCTCATTTGGCGATACCTGCTGCAACTGCTTGTTATAAAAAGCACGTGCACGCTTATGCAAACCTTTGTGTTGGTCTGGATTACGCCATCGGAGCTCAGACCCGAGCACTTCACGCGCCAGGTCATGAGGAAAGAGTCCACGCGTACCCGATTCTATAAATGAAAGATTGCGCAACCATTCGAACAATGCCCTCACATCCGACTGCTCCACCATTGTTGCCAGTAGAGACTCCGTCAGATTGTTCACCAGCACGCAAGCTTCCATCGCCAACCGATGTTCAAAGCTTGGTGCTTCACGCACAAACCGATCCAGTAATACTTTGATAAAGTCTGGCTCCAGCTCTACGTCAAAAGCGGTAGCCGATTCTTCTCCAAAAGACTCGGCGACGAGTGAGAGCGCTAGTGGGTGGCCATGTGTATAATCAATAGCAGCCTGCTGAAACTCATCTGGAATCCCACTCCTGGATAAATACAGCCGACTTTCTTCAGGAGACAGATTGCGAAGCGAGGCTTCTTTAATCAGGGAGCGCCACCCCGGGTTATCCGTCCAATTAGAGGACGGTGGATAGCGGCCGGCGACCACGATGAATACGGTATCGTGTAATTCGGGGAAAAACTCGGTATACAACCACTGTTCCAGAGAATAAAGCGACTCATACGTATCGAGCATGAGGACGTGTTTGCCTTTTTCACCAAGCACATCTTCAGGCCTGGCCGCATCGTCAAGGGATAGGGCCTTGCTTAAAGCCCTAGTAAAAGCAAGGGGATCTGCCTCAATCGTTCGGGTATCCAAATAAACAACGGGCACATCAGACGCCTCACACAACCGTCTGAACTCATACAATAGCGAGGTCTTGCCAATTCCGCCCGGACCATAAATATGGAGTAAAGAAAACGGTAGCGTATCAGCAGTGAGCGCTTCTTCAAACAGCCGGCACTGTGCTTGCCGCCCTACAAACAACCTGCGACTCGCTTCGCGGAGGCGATCTGAGAGTTTTGCCATCTAAGCGTAGTGGGTTAGAAAAGTTGTTTCTATGATAGGCCGGCTTCAAACTGTAATCAAGGGGGGAAGCCGTAAATTTCGGTTTTCGGTTTACGGTTGCACCTGGTTTCCTTTATCCAGATCTGCAACAATCAGCCATTTGCCCTGCGTTGACTTTTTTAATGCAAGAATAAAATTGCCCCGATCTATTTGCTTCGCTTCAGCACCATATCCATATGCACCGATGATAAATCCAACCGCACCTTCCGTCTGGTAATTGATGGCACGTAAACGTAAATCTCCTCCGGTTGCAGCATACTTTTTCGTGATTGCATCTCTACCCATAATCCATCCTGAATCAGACGGCACAAACCCCTTTTCCGTAAAAAGCGCAGCCAATTCTTCTGCCTTTCCGTTAGCCCAGGCCTGTTCATAGTCGCCCAAAACACGATCTAATTCCGAGGGCAACTCGACCGATGGCTGCCGTTGAAATGCCTGCTGTGCCTGAGCCTCAACCGGCAAAACGATCACAAAGAGAAGCAGAAGGAAGTATCTAGTCATAGTCTCAAAGGAAATAGCACACCGCAAGGGAGATTCATGGCAAGCCCTCAAGCATGAATGACTCAATTTCGTTGATTACTCGGCCATATTCAATGTTTTACAGACTTTTTCATGGTCCCCTGGTCCTTCTTATCCCCTATGGACGTTATATTATGCCGGCAGGAAGCTCCCACGTATCTGAAATAAAATCGCCGGATGGATCAACACCAAATATTTCAAAACCTTCCCTTTCTGGCATCAGCGGACCCTAAATTTCAGCAGGCATTTTTTGATAAAAGCATGGCTGTAACCGTACCCGCTGGTAAATTTATTTGTTTAGAAAGGAATGCCTGTCCCCATTTACCTATTGTGCTGGACGGTGTCGCGCGGGTGTACAAAGCCAACGAAGAGGGTAAAGAGTTAACGTTGTATCGAATCGAAGCCGGCGAAAGCTGTATTCTTACCACGTCTTGTATTCTGAATGACATTGTATTTCCTGCCAATGCCGTCGCAGTTTCAGATGTTAACGCGCTGGTTGTACCTGCGTCGGATGTAGTGGCCTGGATGGATACGTATCCAGACTGGAGGCGCTATATTTTCGGATTAATTTCCCAAAGGCTCTCTGCAGTTATAGAGCTGGTTGAAGAAGTTGCTTTTCAAAGAATGGATACGCGACTTTCTTCATACATCCGTGAAGCCAGCAAAGACACGCCAATTCTCAACAAAACACACGAAATGATTGCAACGGATCTGGGGACATCCAGAGAAGTGATTAGCCGGCTGCTCAAAGAGCTCGAAAACAAAGGCAGTGTCGAATTATCACGTGGCCACATCAAGGTTTTGAAATCTGAAGGCCTGCTATAACCAGTTTCCTCACAGCATAAATCGGTATGAAAATACGTATTTCCAAAAACGGAATCAGGTACAGGATTCAGCAAAAAGAGCTCCTCACGCTCCATGAAGACGGGGTTGTTAGCGAAAGACTCTGCTTCGGATCAATGCATACACAAACCTTCACCTATGCGATAGAGGCTTCCGCACATATCAAGGCAATAGATGTGATGTATGCTGATTGCTCCATTAAAATTCTGGTGCCGGCCCATGTTGTAAAAGAAATGGTAGAAACAGACCGCATCGGTATTCGCGGAGAAAAGCAGTTCGACGACCAGACACCCCTCTCGTTACTTGTAGAAAAAGACTTCAAATGTTTGTCTCACCGAGAAGAAGATGCAGATGCGTTCCCTCACCCTGATGAACATAACGGAGGTTCGTGCTAGGCTGACCATATCCCATTCGCAGTAAACCAATACATTGGCTCTCAAACATTCGCCCCCTCTTCTCTCTTCAAATCAAAACTCAACATCCTATTTAATTCGGGATAAGAAGTACTTTAAAGGCATAGAAAAAAGCCATTCCCAACGTCATCCTGAAGCCGAGGGATCCATAGAATTCATTGGGGACATTGAATTGATTAATGGATTGCATGGACCCTTCGACATGCTCAAGGTGACAAAAAGAATGCACTGAGCCTATTTCCCGATAGTTCTTATCCCTAACTCACGATATTTACACAGTACCCGGGGTATTTCACCAATTGCAATTCCTTATGTGACCCAGGTCACTGACAATTCTCCGCATGCTGCTTAAGTTTGCATTAGCATAAACCCAGGTAAACCTATCAAGAGAAGTAATGGCGACTAAATCTACTGCTATAAAGCTATTTTTGGTCTGCCTGATTTGCCTGGGATTTTTCGGTGCGCTTTATTTTCTTATTGAGTTTATCAGTTAATTAATCCAACAATATCAGAGAGGTACCCACATGAATTTAAACATGGGAGCACTCGACAGAGGCGTAAGAGCAGTGATCGCGATTGCTGTGGCCGCATTATACTTTATGGGTCAGATTTCAGGCACAGCAGCGATTGTGCTTGGCATACTTGCCGGCGTATTCCTCCTGACAAGTTTTGTCGGAACGTGTCCACTCTACTTACCTTTTGGACTTTCGACGAAAGCCAAAGAGCCGGCATAAATCGACACGTTAGTTTACTTGCCCGTTTTTAGGGTTTAGGGTTTAGGGTTTAGGGTTTAGGGTTTAGGGTTTAGGGTTTAGGGTTGTTGTATTCGATGACTATTGAAAAATCCTAAACCTTGAACGTTAAATTCTCTACAACCCAGCGACTGCTGATACCAAATCCGCTTCGAGTTTTAGCAGTGTTTGCTCAAGACCAGAAACAAGGGTTGAATAGCCGGCAGCACGTCCTTGTACCATTTCAGTAGTTACACCTTGTTTCAGGACTTTATTGGAAGCTGGGTCAAAGATTTTCCAATGGGCTTCCAGGTGTGCGGCCATGATGAGTGGACTCCCGGCAGACGTCAGGTAGCCTTCAAATTTATCAACGCCGATCTCGACAACATAATCATGACTTGTGCCGGCCGCCCACGGGACGATATCAACGTACTGAATAGCAGCATTATCCTTGATCAAGTCGGCTACAACGCGATTAATTGATTGCGCAAGGTCTTCCCCCCATCGATGGGTATCGGAGAACTGAACTTCATTAGTGCCGATACGGACGACGATTTGTGGGGTATCAAGATATGCAGCCAATTCCAAACGCCGCAATCCGATCACCACCCCTTCTCCGCCGGCGTGCATCACAGATGATGCTTCGATGACTGGCGTACCAAGCACAAAAAATCGCGTTTCGTTTTCGCGTGGCTTCAGGTTTACACAACTCTGTGTCATCAACCCAATCAATACCAACACACTCAACTTAACTGTAAAAGATTGCTGCATTGCTTCTATTCCTTAACTGTGAACCTTGAACACTAAACCTTGAACACCAAACCCTGACCTATCTGTTACCATTTTCCGATTCGTCTTTGCCACGGATAAACATACTGGGGTTTTGCTCAAGTGATTGGGCAAGCAATTGCAACGCATCCGCAGCCTTTGTAAGACTTGCCAGGGTTTCTTGCAGATGAAATCCCAAGCCAGCATCAGTGGTCATCATTGTATTGGCCCGATCCATTGACTCCCGCATTGAAACAAGCGTTGCGTTCATCTCCTGGCTCGTATTATCGATTCTGGAAGACAGTATTTCAACAGAGGA
>JBGCEN010000070.1:0-9051 GCA_045106435.1 Rhodothermales bacterium | reverse complement strand
GATAAGCAATGGACTCACGCTCCAGAAAACGTTGCAAGCGGCTATGCAACTTGACCAGCCTATTGTCAGCTTGACGTGCTATTCGTTCTTTCAAACTTCCCATCTAATTGGTTACCACCAGCCTGGAATGAATAATTATTTATCCTGCTCACTGGTAGGCGCAGATTCTTCAGAAAGGCTAACTTCTGCAGGCAAAAGATCTTTTTCTACATCCAATTGATACTGCAAGGCGTGGTATTCCCACAATTTGCCTTTTACTTCCAATAATTCATCATACGAACCCTGCTCAACTACTTTACCGTCTTCCAAGACGATTACCTTATCGGCATTTTCAATTGTTGAAAGACGATGCGCAATAGCAATAACCGTACGGCCCTGCATTAATTCTTCCAGCGACTGTTGTACCTGCCGCTCAGAAACGCTGTCCAGGGCACTCGTGGCCTCATCAAGAATCAGGATATCGGGATCGCGCAGTAGTGCACGAGCAATGGCAACGCGTTGCCGCTGGCCCCCAGAGAGTCTAACACCCCGGTCTCCCAGTACGGTATCAAACCCATTTTCCATCTGCTCAATAAAGTCCAGCGCATTGGCTCGCTGGGCCGCTTCATAAATTTTATCCTGAGGCACATCTTCCAGGCCGTAAGCAATATTGGCCCAAACAGTTTCATTGAAGATGAATGTGCTTTGGCTCACAACGGCAATCTTCTGACGCAGTGAATCAACCGTAGCGTCCTTTAAATCAAGATCATCCCAGAGCACTCTACCGGAAACGGGGTCGTGAATACGAGGAATAAGGTCAACCAAAGTAGATTTGCCGGCACCTGACGCACCAATAATGGCCGTGGTTTTACCACACTCAATGCTAATGTTTACGTCAGATAAAACCGTAATGTCTTCTCCATAACCGAAGGTCACATCTTCAAATACAATGGCTTTACCCAAATCACCAACTTTCTCGGTACCGTCTTCCAGATATGGCTTGTTGTCGGTTCTTAATAAGTCTGCTACATTCAGCAAAGAACCGCGCAAACTGGCCCACATACCGCGTTGCTTGTTCAACTCATTGATCAGCGGCATCATGCGCATTAACGCAAACAGAAAAGCGAGCAGTAAGGCGATATCCAGCTCACCCGGCAATACATAATATTGCGTTGCGACGAGGATAATGCCTATTAATATGGTACTTACAAATCCTTGAGAAAGCGGACCTACTTTCAGGCGTTGCCATCCATTTTTAATCATGGAGTCTGCAAGACCATTAATGGCTTTATCCATCCGGACCCGCTCATAATCCTGCGTATTAAACGCAGCGATTGTACGAACGCCATTGATAAGCTCAGTTAAGGCAGAAGTAAACGCGCCGGCGGCTTTTGTTACCTTCTTGCCACCCGTCTGAATCGTTTTGAGCAGTCTGGTTAGCGTAAGCGAAAGAATGACGAAAAACGTCAGAATGATAACAGACAGCTCCCAGGAGACGAAAAACATGAACGCCACATAGACGATCATCAAGGTCCCGCGAATCAGGAATACATTAATTACCTGAAATGACTGAATAACACGGCTAATTTCCGTCGTCAAGCTATTGATGAGCTCTCCTGTTCTTGTACTGGAGTAATAGCTGAGCGATACGTTTAGCAACTGATCTACTACTCTGGAGCGCAGTTCCATCACATACTTAACCCGCGCCACGGTGGCAAACGCTTCAGAAAGGTAGCTAAATCCAGACCGGCCCCACGAAGCAACCAGTATAATGCCGCAGATACGATACAAACGCTCTAATTGAGGTTTGTCTACGCCAAGAATATGCTGATCGACAAACACCCAGCCGGTACTAAAAGCTTCGCCCGAATCGCCAATATTCCTCAAAAAAGGAATAAGTAAGCCAATGCTAAAGCCCTCACACACAGCAGCCAGAATCGCAAAGCACAGGGTAATAATTAAATAATACCAGTACTTACGAAAAACCCCGAGCAAAATACGACTGGGCCTGCTGATCGTTCTGATTATAAGTGAACGAAAATTCATTCTACACAACAATAATAAATCTAATTAGCGCTTCAATTAACTCTTTTTATATATGAGCGCTTAATAATAGGCTAAGCAACAGCTAATGTTATTATGCCTTTTGTGCAATTGGCTTGCGCTGAATAGCTTTACAAGAGTACTCTTTTAGATTATTCGGCAAAAATAGCTTTTTTTATAGCTGATTAATGCGGATGGCCAACAACACAAGCGAAGCAGCAGCACCAATTGCAGAAAAAACAGTTTGCAAATTGAATCGCTGTTTCGTCTTGGTCTCAATCAAAATAATATCGTTTTCCTGAAGCGAAGGATAGGTTTTGCCACTGGTGAGCAGCGCATTCATCTCTGATTGGAATATTTCCTCCCGCTGTCCGCCAGTCGTGCGATACAGTCGCATGGTGACCGTTGACTTGGTTGTGTTATCTATTGCACCAAAATTTGGCACCTGGGCAGAAGACATTAAATCGAGCAGGTCAACATCTTTCTCCACTTTCCATATACCCGGTGTTGAGGCGGTCCCCCATACATAGACGAACATAGTAGGCCGGCCCGGACGCGAGAAATCTGTCACTCTTTCTTCAGATTGTGCCATAACATCCAGCTGAAACAGGGCAAACAAGCTGAACACCAGCACCAAACACTTAAACTTATTATTCATTCGTATTAATATATCTAAATAAAAAATAATGGGTCGCTTAATAAAGAGACGATACAAACAGAAGTAGTTCGAACAGAAACAGTACAAACAGAAACAGTACAAACAGAAACAGCACAATAATACGAAGCCATATTCCTCCTGCTCTATCATGCGCAAGACTTCGTGTTAAAACGACAATTTACCGGATATAGAAAGGCGTATCCGATCAAAGAACTGTGTTAGACTAGCCAACCTGGGCCTAATTCTGTGATTCAAGAACTCGACGCAGTAATTGATAACACACTCAACCGGCGAAGCCTCATGAGAGACTTCGCCGATGTGCATCAAAATCAAATATTTCAAAGAGAAATGATTTAGGAGCTTGGGGCACCTTCAAGCTCAGAAGAATATCCATAGGTACCGTCATAACCGTACACTGAATAAGCCCGTAAGCCGGCGCTTTTACCATTAAATCGATTTAATATCACCCCAGCAACATTTACGCCAACTGCTTCAAGTGTTTGCTTTGTCACACTAAGCGATTGATTATCCGTTGCATTGGCATTGGCCACTACAATTGTTGCATCACAAAGGGTAGATATTACGACTGCGTCAGTAACAGCTAACACAGGTGGGGAATCAATGATAATTGTGTCGAACATCTCGCGTAAGCTATGAAGTCCATCTCTCAACACAGAAGAGCCTACCAATTCAGAAGCGCGTGTGGACGAGCTTCCAGCAGGAATGAAGTGTAAATCTCTTACAGATGTCTCAAACTCTTCGAGCAGGAATTCACCTGGATTCATCAGCAGGTCAACAAAACCTGGTGCGCGATCAATACCAAGCAGTTTATGGCAAGATGGCCGGCGCAGATCCAAATCAATAAGTAATGTTTTCCGACCACTTTCCGCCATCGTGGCAGCCAGATTTACTGAAGTAACCGACTTACCATCTCCAGATTCTGGGCTGGTAATAAGCACTACCTGTGGCGGATGATCTTCAAAGAGAAAATCAATATTGGTACGTGTAAGCCGGTAATTCTCAGCAATTGAAGAACTCGGCTGCAGGACTGAAATAAGATGTGTATTCCAGGTACCACCGTTATACTGAACCAACTCGTCACCACCAAAGGATGCTTTAATTTCTGTATGCATCTCAGGAATAACGCCGATCAGGTTAAAGCCCATCTCCTTGATATCGTTCGGATCCTGAATTCGTTTGTCTACTGCTTTCCTGAGGAATGCAATGCCAGTTCCAAATCCGAGGCCCAGTATTAAACCGAGCACCAGACTTTGCGACAAGTCGTTTCCTACCGCAGAAGCAGCCTGTGCTTCGCGCACAATGGCGACGTTACCAATTTCAGACTCAAGCGCAATTTCCATTTGCTGGAGCGCTTGCTGGAGTGTTTTATATCCTTCCTCTACCACCGCGCGCCGGCGATCTACATCATTCTTACGCAACACTTTACCAGGCACCTGCTCTAGCTTGGCCTGCGTTTCTGCAAGGCCTTTACGCATAGATCTAATGTTCAGCGTGATCTCTGTAATCTTCAGCTCTTTCTCAACAATTTTCCCGCTCAGCTGTGTAGCATAGCTCAAAGGCTCGGTTGAAGTACCTGATGCCCCGCCTCCGGTGTTTAATGTCTCTGTAACAAGCTGCTGTGCCAGCGCATCTTTCTGTGCTTCAAGATGCCTGATGCTGGTTACAATGTCATTCAGCTCAGGAATTTCTGCTTCCCTTCCACGCCGGCTCGGATCGCGCATGTAATACTCTTCAGCCTCCATTTTCCGGTCAGCAATCAAGCCCAACAATCCCTCAATCTCTTTGTCAGCACCAGAAGCCACTCTTGCAACTAAATTTGGTGCAACGCGAGCATATTCGCCTTTCAAATGCTCTAGCAGGTTTCTTTCGGTCTCCAACTGGATCTCGTTACTCTGTAACTTCGTCGTAAGCTGTCCATACTGCTGCAGCAACAAATCCCCAGAAGATCCCTGCGTTGTTGCGTCGCCAGAGCTCACAACAGCTTCCCATTCATAATCCAGTGCAGTAAGTTGTTCACGGCTTTCATCAAGACGCGAGCGAATGAAGTCACGTGAGTTAGCCAGCCGCTCCCTGCTCCGTTCTTTTTCTATCGCTTTGTATTCTTCTGCATATATATTTACAAGTCGCACGGCCTCATACTTAGAAGGGCTCGTGGCTCTCATAGAAATCATGCTTTGTTCTGCCGGCATGAACAGAACCATCGTACGCAGGCGAAGTGCTACTTCATCGACCGTTGGCGAAGGTCCGGAATTGCGCAGTACAGAAAACAGCGAATCAGACCCAAGGCTGTTTGCAGCATCGCGTAATTGTGATGCGACGCGCCGGCTCAGGTCTCCAGAGTTAATCAAAAAGCTGAGCTCATCGGCCTGGGTTCTACCATCAACACCAAAGGGGCTCAACCGAGCAATAGGATCGGTTGCCCCGCTCTTGGCAGTTGTAATAGACACAAGACTGGTCGCTTGATACACCTTGACTTCCGTCAGTTTATACGCAGCAATGCCGGCGGAAATAAGCACGCAAGTTGCGAGAATTATCCATTTGCCATCCAGAATTGTACCCAGGATGTCGCCGAAGTTAATAGATGTGGATTCAGCTCCCATAACAGGCTGCGCAGGTATGGCAGCCTGACCGTTCTGGGGCCTGTCAGCAGGCAAAAATTGCTGATTTGAGCGTTTTCTAGGTTCTAAATTATTCATGGTTTTGGATCAAAACCCCGAGGGCTATACATGTATAATGCAACTCGTTACATCCGCCACTTTCTGCGATTCGATTCTTAAGAAAACGCGATGAAAGATATTCTTTATAGTCATCGGTATCGGATTGCGGGATCAAAGCTTAAACCAGCCCTATTCGAATCCCAAATCATCAAATCGATCAGAAAAAGACGTTGTAACGGTTAAAATGACATTCAAGAATGGTTATTGACTATTCAAATCATGTATTCAGTTTTGCCCCGATCAGATGTCTAGACAGACATCGGCGACCTGCTGTGCCTTACGTCCTAGCTGGCTCCATTTCCTGTTAACACGACAGGAATTGTTTTCAGAAGAATGTAATAGTCCAGAGAAAGCGAGCTAGATTTCTGGTAATCAACATCGATAGTCACACGCTCATCGAAACTCAGTTGATTTCTTCCAGACACCTGCCACAATCCTGTTAAGCCGGGGGCGCTTTTGAGTACGTCTTTTTCAAGACCTCTCATTTTGGGTAATTCTCTAGGGAGATAGGCTCTGGGGCCCACAAGACTCATTTCGCCCAACAATACATTGATTAATTGAGGAAACTCATCCAGACTGTATCTGCGCAGCACACCACCAATCGGGGTAATGCGCGGATCATCTCTCAATTTGTGAAACACTTCGTACTCCTGCCGGCGAACCGGGTCGGTTGCCAGAATCTGCTGGAGCTTGGCTTCAGCGTCTACGTGCATGGTTCTGAACTTATAGACGTGAAACAATCGTCCATCCTTACCCATACGCTCTTGCTTGAAAAATACCGGTCCAGGTGCAGAGAGCTTACTCAATAAGGCAATCGCAGCAAAAAGCGGAGCCAGCAACAAGATTCCTGCAAAGGAGCCAATGATATCAGCAAACCGCTTAACTGTATTTTGTACCACAACCCAGGAGTCGCTATTCGAAAACCCAAGTCCTGACGCTCTATTGCCCGTCAATCCTTTTAGATAGAGCAGGCCTTCCTGGCTGCGTCGTGTTACAAAGATTTGCTTGAAAACAGGGCTGTTTGCATGATCCTGCAAGAATTTGGCTTCTTTTTCAGGATCCAACGCAATGACAACATTAGATACATCATGCGTTTTCGCCAATGCCCGATATAGCTTTAGACTGCTAAATGCAGGGATAGAAAGACGCTCTGTCAGCCTCAAATTATCCTGAATCAATGCAGCCGGCTTGAGTCCTAATTCTGGCGAGCGCTGCAAAGCAGTAATGGCTTCCAGTCCTTCATTATCGCTTGAGACGATCAATGCAGCTTGTCCCCACCACTTGGCTCGTGCATACATAATGCGCGTAAGCACACGAAAGAACGGTACGATCAAAATCAATAGCGGCGCTGCAACACAAAGCCATAACACCGTATGTACCCCGAATTCAGGAACGAACAGTACCGGCACAGAAAGTCCGGCAATGACAGCGACATTGGCTTTGCAGAAAGATAGAATTTCCCGTTCAGGCCGAATAATCACCGGCCGGTAAAGGCCAAAGCTCAAATAAGCCAGCGGGAATAGCAAAAACGAATAGATCAGCGCGCTAATGGCCGGCAAACTGAGGCCAAGCACCATGCTGCTGATAATCAAAATATTGATTACAGTACATATTGCTACCAAGTCCGAAAACACAAGGGTCGCCTGAGTGAGGCGTCTTTGTGTAGACAGCTTCTTGTTATTTAAGACGGATCGCCTGACCGTCCTTGATTCTGCAATCGAGGCGGAGGCTATGGGAGCAGCTAGTATATCTTCAACGTACACTTTCACGTAACTTGTCTAGTTGCTATCTGCGGACAAAAATTCGACATAAGCCCGGCCCACTGCATCTTCAAATTTTTCCTTGAAGCACTCAACTGAAAAGCGAAGTGCGTTTTCTCTGATGCGTGTTGGACTAAATTGCGAATAAGAGTTTTCTAGAGTCTGTACCGCCTCCCTCAAGCTTTTTGCATTCTGCTCAAAAAAGAAAATCCCAGTCTCTCCGGGGATTACCGTTTCCGTTGCTCCTCCCTTTCCGAAGGCAACAACAGGTGTCCCGCAAGCTTGCGCTTCTACCGGGACAATACCAAAGTCTTCTTCTGCTGCAAACACAAAAGCTTTTGCGCGTCTCATGTAGTTTTTCAGCTCTTCAAAAGACTGATATCCTAACATTTCGACGTTTGGCGTAGCCTTGGCAGCAATTTTATCGTAATCCGGCCCATCTCCAATAACAATGAGTTTGCGGTCCGGCATTTCGGCAAAAGCCTCAACGACAAGATCAATTTTTTTGTATGGGACAAGCCGCGAGGCTGTCACATAAAAATCTTCTTTATCTTCGCACAAAGAAAAAGCATCTGTATCAACTGGTGGATAAACCACCTCTGCTTTCCGGCGATACGTCTTCCATATCCGACGTGCTACCGTGCGAGAATTTGCGATGTAAGCATCAACACGATTGGCACACGAAACATCGTAGAGCCGCATGTAATGCAAAATTATTTTCGCGAACAGCCCCTTAAGGCCCGTTTCCAATCCACCTTCCTTCAAATACTGAAAGTGAAGATCCCAGGCGTACCGCACCGGGCTGTGCACATAGCTTACATGCAGCTGATTTGCCGTTGTAAGAACTCCCTTGGCGGCTACATAACTCGACGAAACAACGACGTCGTAGCTTGTCAGATTAAACTGCTCTGTAGCAAAAGGCACAAAGGGGAGGTAGTTACGATATTTCTTCCTGGCAAAGGGTAAATTCTGGATAAATGAAGTGTTTACAGATTTTCCCTGTAGAAATGCGCGCTGATCGTCTGGCAAGAAATCGATCAGACTGTAGATCTCGCTTTCCGGCATAACGCTAATCATCTGCTCCAATACCCGCTCAGCTCCTGCATAGACTGGCAGCCAGTCATGCACAATGGCCGTCTTCAGGCGCTTTGGGAGCACCATGCTGCCTGTTTTGAGCGGATCAAGCGCTGGCTCAACCGCTTCAGTGGCATTCATAAGATGGACATTGCTATACATGGACGTTAAACCGTAGGAAAAAAAATCACTTCTTTATTCGCAAAACTGAAATTCATGCCTGCTGCAAGAAGTCATTGTGCATACAATTTATCCTTACAAACTTCGGTCATTTGAGACTGAAATCAGTCGCTATTCTATACTGAGTGTGTCACGAAAATGTGGTCTTTTAAAGAGGCGCACATTTAGTTGATTATCAGCAAGATGATTCCTTGGGCTTGTCAAGTGATGTGATGCGTTTAACAAGCAGATGTATTTGCACACTCGTGGATACCGCAGCTGACAAATACCCTAATAATTTACAATGAAGACGCTGCTTTGAATACACAGATCTGGCAATTTAAAACGGGCTTTTTGGAGGCATTTGCGGCGAAAACATGCGCCAAAGGCTACACGCCCCACAAGCCACCACCTACGCAGATCTCCCCTTTATGCATGGAGAGAAATAACACGATCGCTACCCGTTCAATGTATTGTTGAGATTTGAGAATTTTGCTGTTGACGCTGGCCGTGCATCCATTGAATTGCATATTGCATCAAGGCGGATACGGAATCGAGGCCAAGCTTTTCCTTCACTCTTCGCCGGTAGGTTTCTACCGTCTTCCTGCTCAGGTTCAGCTCTTTTGCGATTACTTTAATA
>JBGCEN010000069.1:0-7205 GCA_045106435.1 Rhodothermales bacterium | reverse complement strand
CGGGCCACGGCTGTGGGTAGGCAAACTCGTCTTCCATCACAAGTTCAAAGCTGTCGATGTTGAAAGGCTGGACGCTGCGATAGATAAAGCCGGGGCGAATGCTGCCGCGTCCGCTTACAAACACCCATATGTAGCCGGCCGCATCTATGTTGATAGATGGGTTATCATGCGGGTCTTCGATGCCTTGTTTATCGTGCACCACAACGGGGCGCGGGAGGGTGTTGGATGTGTGATCGTAATAAGAAACCATCGCGAGCAGATGGCGCTCGTCTTCTTTTGTCGTTCCGCCATAAACAAAAAATGTTTTGTTTGCCTCAGGGGAATAAACGGCGAGCGGGTGATGTTTTGCAGTATAGGTGCCCAGTCCGCCGCTGTATTTGTCTCCATATTCCAGCATCTGGCCCAGAGAAAACCAAATGCCGCGGTATCCATCGATGGTAACTTGATGGGGTAGATTTGTGTCTGAAGCCGGCAACTCAGGCTGGCATCCTCCAATACAAACCCAAAAGGCTGCAAGGAGAATGCCGGCCTGACCGGGCACATGCATACGTTTTACAAAATGAATGCTTCTTAAAAAATGAATGCAGCGTTCCAACGGTTCTTTACGGTGCAGGGTAAACGTAAGAAGCACCGAGTCCGAGTGGGATACCGAGCGTCCAGTATAGAATGAGGAATAGCGACCACACGACAAGGAAGATGATACTATAAGGTATCATGATCGATGTGAGCGTTCCAATACCTGTCTTCTTGAAGTAGCGCTGGCAGTATACAACCACAAGCGGGAAGTAGGGCATCAGCGGTGTGATGATGTTGGAAGAAGAGTCGCCAACTCTGTAGGCAGCCTGGGTAAGTTCGGGGGAGATACCTACCTGCATGAGCATAGGTACAAAGATTGGCGCAAGCAATGCCCATTTTGCTGAGGCAGAACCTACAAAGAGGTTCACAAATGCGGTCAGGAAGATGATGCCAATGATGGTCATCCAGCCCGGAAGCGCCAGTGTCTTCAAAACCGTCGCGCCTTTAACCGCGAGTAATGCGCCGATGTTAGACTGCCCGAATGCGTAAACAAACAAGGAGCAGAAAAAGGCCATGACGATGTAGTAGGACATCCCATCCATAGACTTGGTCATGGCGTCGACCATGTCTTTTGACGACTTAAATTTGCCGGAAATAAATCCGTACACCACGCCCGGTATAAGAAATAACAGGAAGATCAGCGGCACAATGGACTGCATAATGGGGGCTGCAAAGGAGTTCAGCGAACCATTGGCGTCTCTGAACGGAGATTCCTCAGGAAGTAAACTGACCGTAAGAAGAATGAGGCCACCTAACATCGCCAGTCCAGCCCATCTAAATGCTTTTCTTTCTTTGGGCTCAATTGTACTCATATCGTCCGCTTCTTCCATATCCTCGTCCACTTTTGTGGTGCGATTCAGGCGCGGTTCAATCAGTTTGTCGGTGATTAACCAACCCACGCTGATAATTAGAATGCTCGAGATGGCGGTGAAAAAGTAGTTACCCAGTGGGTTAACAAGCATTTCCGGATTGATGATTTGCGCCGCCGGCTGCGTAAAGCCCTGGAGCAACGGATCGAGTGCCGAGGGGACCGGGTTTGCGCTAAATCCGCCGGAAACACCGGCAAATGCTGCAGCGATGCCAGCAATCGGGTGTCGGCCGGCTGCGTGGAAGATGATACCTCCGAGTGGAATAACAAGTACGTACCCGGCGTCGATTGCACTGTGGCTGAGGAGGCCGACCAGAATGATTACCGGGGTAAGTAACCAGGTTGCTGTACGGCCAAGCATCAGTTTAATGCCTGTTGTAAAGAAGCCGGCTTCATCAGCAACACCAACACCCAGCATGGCAACGAGTACCACGCCCAATGGGGCAAAGCCGGTGAAGATGGTGACCATATTCGACAAAAATGTCGTAAGGGCCGCGCCGGTGAGAAGGTTGTTTACCTGGATGGGGGTGCCTGTTCTTGGGTCCAGATCAGCAAAAGAAACGGGTGCCAGGAGGGCAGACAGTACCCATATAATGAGCATCGAGATCAGGAATAACATCGAGGGATCAGGCAGTTTATTGCCTACTACTTCGATGCGACCAAGCATGCGATTTACAAAGCCAGAAGAATTGGGTTCTTCGGTGGGAGAAGTATCCATACGAACTCTTGATTGGTGAAATCAAATTTGAAGTTCGTAGAAAGTAAGGTTTAAAGATGGGATTTGAAATTATGGCCTGTTGTTAGTGTTTGCGCCGGCGTAAGCAAAGCACCAAGAGCGTATCAACTAAACCAAATCTTCGTCTTCAAGATCTGACAGGTCATCATCGAGATCATCTTCCTCCAGATCATCTTCTTCCAGGTCATCTTCTTCTAAATCATCGTCGAGTTCATCGTCATCAAACAAATCATCATCGTCGTCAAGCTCGTCCTCCTCCTCATCATCATCGAAGTCTAAATCTTCGAGGTCATCATCGTCAAATAAATCATCATCGTCGTCGTCTTCCTCCTCCTCATCGTCATCTTCGTCATCGAACAGATCCTCATCATCCTCGAATTCATAGTCTTCGAGGTCTTCTTCTTCAAACAAATCGTCATCGTCGTCCTCTTCTTCGTCGTCCTCATCATCATCGAACTCGAGATCTTCTAAATCGTCGTCGTCGAAAAGATCATCATCGTCGTCATCGTCATCATCATCATCCTCGAAGTCGAGATCATCTTCCAGGTCGTCGTCCTCGAAGTCCAACTCATCATCATCGAGGTCGAGATCATCTCCCAGGTCATCTTCTTCAATACCAATCTCTGAGATGAAATCCGCAGGTGTCAAAGCCATGGCTTTTTTATACGTAAAGGTTGTTTGATGCAATGTAGATAAACTGTGTAAATAACACAGTGTAAATAAACAGGTATGCTCGAAAATAGAAAATCTGTCAGGTTTGAATATAAGCTACATGAACACACAGCCTAATCAACGTCTGGATTGTGACCAGGTTTACCTTCAGTGCGATTATTAAAAAGCCGTTGTGTTGGATAGGCTAAATCAATATCGGGATGTTTGGCAAACTCAGTCAATATGGCCTCCCAGAATTTCTCTTCCAAATTTCTTCTTCGTCTCGGGTTGGAGAGGCTGCGAATCGTAAGCATGATGCCACTGTCCTTTACACTGGTATAAACGATGGGCGTCAGGTTACGATAATAGATCATGAATTTCTTTGAGGCTTCCTTAACACTCCGTTTGGCGACAGAAGTTTGCGAGGATCCATGCTTGTTTGCAATGTCTGCCAGAATTTCTTTCGCTTTTTCCCAATTACTTTCGAAAGTTATGAGTACAGGAATTTCAATCCATATAAATTTAAAGCCTTTTGTAAAGCTTGCCAATTCACTGGTGAAGATCTTTCCATTGGGAATATGGATGATTCGCCCCGTGCTTTGGTCGGCGTCTATCCAGTTACCAATTTCCAGCATGGTAAACTGAAAAATTCGAATATCAACCACGTCGCCGGCAAAATCACCCATCTGGATGCGGTCGCCTACTTCAAAAGGGCGCCGGCTCAAAATAAATCCCCAGCCGGCAAGATTTACAATGGGATCCCTGAGTGCGATGGCAATACCAGCCGATGCTAGACCAAGGAATGTGGAGAGGGAATCCATCGTCGGAATCCAGAGCGCGCCGGCCACCAGAACGATGAACGTGAACGTTATATAAGTCGCTGTCTTTTTCCAGCGATAGACTACCCTTGGATCATCAAAATTTCGTAAGACGACCCGCAGTACAACCCATCGTACCACCAACAGAAAAAGCACGATGAAAACAGTCATCAATAACTTTTCTATTGTCTGGGATTCCAGTGGAATGAATTGGCCGAGCCATTCAACGAGGGGTGCCATGTTACGATTTGCTTAAAGATATCTTTCCAAGGAACGTTGAACGTTAAAGCGTTGTAAGGTTCTCTCCTGATGAGAAAAATATGATTCAGGCCTATACCGGCAACTGAGAAAAGCCCAGATGCTCTCCCGCTAAAACGCGCTTAAAATAAACGACACCTCAAAATGGATCAGCACAGGCGCCCGGAAGAAGAGAAGAGACCACCCAAGAAATTACTAGCGGCACTCGGGCGGATTTTTAGCCTCACGCGTCCGTACAGAGTCAGGCTTTTTGTTGCGCTTGTTTTATCACTGCTTACGTCCTCTGTCTGGCTTGTTGTGCCGATGGGTATGCGGACGATGGTTGATGCCGTTTTTGAGGAAGCAAACCGGGGCATGCTCGACCAGCTTACGCTGCTACTGCTCGGGCTTTTTGTGGTGCAGGCAGTGGTTGGATTTGCCGGCTACTACATGCTCGAGTGGACCGGAGAACGACTGGTTACAGACCTCAGGCAAAACCTGTACAAACATCTCCAGAAACTGGACCTTCGGTTTTTTTCAAATCAACGCACGGGAGACCTTACCTCCCGGCTGACCAATGATGTCGGTACCGTCCGCACCGCTGTTACCAAGTCCTTTGTGGAACTGGTACGGTTGAGCATGATGATGATCGGCTCCATTGTGTTGATGATTATTCTCGATTGGCAAATGAGTTTGATCATCGGTATTACAATTCCGCCGATCACCTTGATGGCCCAGTACTTCGGGCGCAAAATCCGAAAGCTGTCTCGTGAAGTACAGGACCGGTTGGCAGACAGTACTGCGGTTGCTGAAGAGTCTCTTTCCTCTATTCGGGTTGTGAAGGCGTTTTCCAGAGAGGACTATGAGAATAAGCGATATGGCAGTGCCGTAGAAGAATTGTTCGCTACAGCCATTCGCCGATTGTGGATCAGCAGTATTTTCTGGTCGACAGTGGGTATGGTTTTCATGATGGCGCTGATCGGTTTGTTTTGGTTTGGCGGGGTGTCGGTGCTGGAAGGCCGGCTCACATCAGGTGATCTTGTGGCCTTTGTCTTCTATGCCTTCAACATTGCGCGGACAGTTGGCGGGATGTCTCAGTTATATACCAACTTCAATAGTGCAGCAGGTGCATCAGAGCGTTTATTCGAGTTGATGGATACTGTGCCAGGAACGTACAACAAACCAGACGCTCATGTCATACAGCGGATTGAGGGACGCGTTCGGTTTGATGCTGTCAGCTTTGGGTACGATGATGGACATCCTGTTTTGCAGGATATCAATATGGATGTTGGCGCCGGCGAAACCATTGCGCTGGTTGGGCCAAGTGGTGCCGGAAAGACCACGATGTTGAACCTCATTCCAAGATTCTATGACCCCACATCGGGGCAGCTGCAAATTGATGACAAGGATGTATCTAATGTAACCCTGCAATCCCTGCGCGAACAGATTGCTGTTGTATCTCAAGATGTGCAGCTGTTCAATGTGTCTGTTCGAGAAAACATCAGGTATGGCCGGCTTGATGCCACGCCGGAGGAAATTGAGGCGGCGGCAGAAGCGGCCAATGCACACGCGTTCATTCTCGAACTACCTAAAGGGTACGATACCGTTGTTGGAGAGCGCGGTACAAAACTCAGTGGCGGCCAAAAACAACGTATTGCGATTGCGCGGGCGGTGTTGTGTGATGCCCGTATTTTATTGCTTGATGAAGCCACCTCATCACTGGACTCTTCCTCTGAGGCGCTGGTGCAAGAGGCCCTGGAGCGGCTCATGCTAAACAGAACTTCCTTTATTATTGCACACCGCCTTTCTACTGTTCGGCATGCTGATAGAATCTTCGTGATCGAAGGCGGCAAAATTGTTCAGGAAGGCCGGCACGACGACCTCTTCGCAAAAGAAGGGCTATACCGCGAACTCGCCCAGCACCAGTTTAGAGAAGGAGCACCATTGGAAATGTAGGCGATACATTACGCGGTGCATGAAAAGGGATTTTTATTTGTTGATCATGCGAATAGCCCGCCGAAAGCGCACTTCTAAATTATATCATTTAAGCAATTGCTAAGGTTGCCGATACAGGGATCGAAACGGGTGTTTTCTTTTCATATCGATCTACGCAATGCGACTACTTCTCAACCTCTTTGCTTTTCTTGTTTTATTCCTTCCAGTTCAGGCGCATAGTCAAACTTCATCCAGTACAATTGACCAAGACATCGAACTGGCTGTTACTACGGAGTCCATTGCCGAGGGCGTATCTGATAAAATTCAAAAAGTTGTTTTCGATACGTTTGACGTCGTCTTTGAAGGAGACACAATGATCCTTCAATGGAGCACGCTTACAGAGCATAACAATGCACGGTTTGAAGTAGAGCGATCGATAAAAACGCATGATAGAGACATGGGGCCCTGGAGAACATTGTCCTTTGTTGCAGGAGAAGGTACAACCGATACAACCTCTACCTATTCTTATCATGATAAGGGTGATCTTACGGGCGCTTCCCGCGTGATGTATCGTTTGAAGCAGGTTAGCTTTGATGGTTCTTCTCAGCACACAGAAACGATAGAAGCTGAGTTGCCGGCTCCATTGGCATTTGCTGTTAGCAGTTACCCTAATCCCTATGTGAATACCGTAACAATCGAGTATGATATCCCCGAACAGAATCGGGTACGCTTGACTGTTTACAACGAAGGCGGCCGGCTCATTAAAACCTTGGTCAACAAGCGCATTCAAGCCGGCAGGTACCGGGTTGAATTTGATGCATCGAACGAAGCTCCGGGACTCTATATGTACCGACTGGAAGTAGCCGGCCGTGTCTGGATAGAACCAATCCTGCTCATTCAGTGATTAGATGAGTGGCGCAAAATGTAAGATGATCATTGAGTAGACCGAGCTAATTAGATTTGGATAGCTGGTGATATTGATTGGTCTCAAGCGTACCCAAGACTTCGCTTGTGCCATCTGGCCAAACAATCTCTACGGATTGTATTTCAGCATTTCCTGGTAGGCCGATATGCACGCTTTCGCTGTTGCTTGATTGGTAACTGCCGGCCCTGAACACTGTTCGACTGTAAGATTTGTCTGATGTTTTAACCTTCAGACGTGTTTCTGCAACGCTTTTGTTGTCGGTTAGACTAAAGCCAATCCAATCTCCTTTTTTCTCTACGATATTCTCCAGTAGAAAAATACTTCCGTGGTTATTAATGACGGCGATGTCAAGATCTCCATCATTATCGATGTCCGCGAGCGCAGTGCCGCGGCTTGTTGATATCGAAGATGTGATTACACCTCCCGCCGGCTCAACTTCCACAAACTTGCCGGCTTCGG
>JBGCEN010000068.1:0-20097 GCA_045106435.1 Rhodothermales bacterium | reverse complement strand
AAACGCTTCGATAAAAGGCCAGCTCACAACGCCACGCATTTGATGGGATATCCCCGCGCACTTCTTTGCTGATTTGTCTAGGTCTAAGGCGAGACCTGTTAATTGTTTATAATCAGCACTATTTAAATGCAATTGCCCTGGTCTGTGTCTTCTTTGCTTTGATAAAATGTTAGCATCTCAGTATTTTACGGGGTATGGCCAAGCCACCTCTTAATCAAGCGTAGCGTATTTCTAATAGATTGCAAACTCAGATGAAATTTGAAGATGAATATGCAGATGCTCTCCTAAGTTTGGAGTCTGCCATTGTCAATTTGTACAGAAGGCGATCCTGTTTATTTGATAAAGAAGGTGTACATGCTTTGGATGCTTTAATAGCTCAATACAATGCCGAGCAATTTAACCGTTCATGGCGGGGCGTTCGTTTGGTTGAAAACGCCGATCGAATTTGTCAATCCTTGCATGAAGTGAGCGAGTGGCGTTTAGGGCACGGCCAAAAGCAAAGGGAGGACGGCGGAGTAATGGAAATAGAGACTCCAGTCCAACTGAAAGAAATTCTGGGATGCTTGAAACGAATCAAAAAATCGACGAAATTCTGGACGAATAAAAATGGAAAACAAGGATATTTACGGTACGTAAACGAGTTACTATATAGGTGACAGAGTAAAAGGGCGAATAATCTCGTTGCTTCAAGTTCTGCATTGCTTGGCCGGCAGCGTTATTATAGCTTTGAGTAAACGAAAAGCTGTTCACGCCTGAACTTTAACCGCCAACAAATACGATCCGATGAAGATCGACTTTGATGAACTATTTGCAGTGAGTGAGTCATGGCCAGAATAACCAAACTGAAGTCGCTTCAAAGAAAAGCTAAAAAAGAATTTCGTGGCCACCCAATGGCTACGATAGCTTTCTATGGTCCTACCAATAAACAAGCTACAAAGGTTGTTGTGAGTATTATTGACTATGAAGGAGCTAAGCCCCATCCTGTAAAGAAGTGGTTATCTGAGCCAGAAATACGTAATGACGCCCAGGTTATGGATGAAATATTCACCATGCTCCAAGATTATTCTGTTCGTTCAGTAGTAATGCCAGAGCGAATCATAGGGTGCCCACATGAAGAGGGGATTGATTACGAAGAAGGAAAAGCATGCTCTGAATGTAGCTTCTGGGAAGGAATGAACCGGTGGACTGGAGAAAGAATTGTGTGACAAATGATCTAATGGAATCTGAATAGAATTTTGCGTCTGCAGTTGGGAGAAGAAAACGTTTGTGAATGAAATACGGGGAATAACCAGCTACTTTAGCCGACCAGGAGCGTATGGATCTCAGCTTGTTTGAATCACGTGCGTCTTGTTGCTTTTTACAACCGTACTGCCCTTTGCCCTCGTCGGCTGAGCGGCAAAGTCGTTATTTGGCTTAGCAAACAACTAGAAAAATACCTGATAAATGGCATCAATTAGAAATGAATCAGTTCCTGCTTTACTCAAAGACAGGCTTTCTCAAAGAGCTAATCAAATGATTAACGACAAGTTTAAAGAAGGTCTTGAGTTACAAGCCAGAGCTCTCAATGGGCATGGTTTCAATTATATTGTCGATGTCTATACAAAATGGAGGGGCCGGTATTTTTACTTTATCGCCAAGTACCGTGATCCGCGAGAAAATGCTAAAGAAGAATTTTTCGAGGTTCGAAGGACGCGGCTTGAATATACCGGGAATCAAGAGTTCAGTCTGGCCTACATGAGGCACACGGATAAATGGTTCGAAGTTTTTCAAGGATTAACACTTGATGAAAGCCTGAAGACCATAGAAGAAAACGAATTGTTTTGGCCAGTCGACTAGAGGCGCAACGGCCACATAACAGGGGTATTAACGGCCGGCAAAAAGCGAGGGGCTTTCAAACCGCGCCGACTTTTTAGTTAATGCTCCCCGCTTTTTGCTGGTTATGGCCAAGCCGTTATGCGGGAATCTATAATAATTTTTAACATCTGCTAGCGTGAACAGAGCCTACTTTCAATCTTCGATTGCAGAATTCGTTCAAATCCCGAACGAACGTATTCTTGGTGCGTTGGCTAGCAATCACGAGCATTCGTTGGAACTGCTGCAAAGGGACGCATGGATTGATCAGATTTCTCATCTCAAGCTGGCGGTTGGGGAACTGAGGACAGGGTACATCTTCGTTGAGTTCGCTATTCCTGGAATGGGTAAGCGCGCAGACGTAGTAATTCTGAATTGTGGTCGCGTCCTAGTGGGTCATATGGTTAAGTCGTTGCCATTTCTGTAGCAAAGTTTTCGATGTACGCATAGACCGTCTTGTAAAGGCATATGAGCCGCCGATTTTTTGTCGCCTAATCCGGCTCCGTGCTCGCCTCTCCTTCCGCTTTCCACCCCACTCGAACGGCGTCGGATCCCGATTCCATCCTCTGGCTGCCGCTTCGAGCCATTCAATAATTTCTTCTGGTGTTTTCGGATGTGTACCAGCGAGCGCTCTCTGCTTCAATATACGTTGTATCGATTCAGCCATGTTTAGCCATGAGCCTGATAGTGGTGTGTAAAGCGGCATGATACCATGGGCAAAAAACCATAACACAAATTCAGCAGTGCGATGACCGGCCAGGTTATCAAGCACAAGTAACATGCGCAGACGGGGTAATTCTTGCGGTAATGTGATGGGCCGCGTTAGGCCTTCTTGCCAACGCTTCCATTGAGCACGATTTTGCTCATGAGTGACTTCGCCGGCAGCAAGAGGCAGTGTTTGCAGCAAGAGGTAGTGTTTGCAGCAAGAGGCAGTGTTTGCAGCAAAGCTGATAACTGCTCTTTCATCCAGGGATGCAATTCTACATTACGGCATCTGCGCGTACCTTTAACACGCACTTCACCCGTAAATGGATGGAATAGTGTCATCAACTTTGCAGTGCCATTACGTATGTATTCGTAATCAATCTGGCAAGATTTCGTCTCTTTGCACCAACGTTTCCCCGGATAAGAAATTGTTTGAAAAGGACCTGCCTGATCAGCACAGCAGATGGTTAATCCGGGAGCTCTCAGATAAGCATCTTCAATTAGTTTTTTTTGCCTCAGAATCGGGATCAACCACCTTTATCATTCCTGTTTTTCGCTTACGCATTACTTCTGCTGTTTTGCACCACGTGCGATCTTGCTGGCAAGTGTATCCTGATTCGTGGAGCACTTTCCAAAGCGTGTAGGTACTCACCTTTGGCAATCCATCACGGCGCAGTGCATCACGAAGCAATGAAAGAGACCAGATGGCACAACCGTCTCTTTCTCGATCAGGTGTGCGTTCAAATTCCTTGATGATGCGAGCACGATCATCCTTGTTATAGATCGGTGTTTTACCACAATTATAGTAACGGCTCTCCAGCGCACTGAGGCCTGTTTCATTAAAACGAGCTACCAAACTGGAGACGGCATCCCCACTGCGGCGGCCATCTCGGCGGGCGGCTTCGCCATAAGATGCGCCTCCACTTATGGCCAGCAAAGCCTTCGCTCTTGCTACGTGGGCTGCTGGTTCACTGTGAGATCGGCTTATGGACAGTAAACAATTTTGCTCGTATTCAGAAAGTGTACGAAGGGGATATTTGGCTGGACGGCCCATCAGAAAACCACCAATTTAATTTGTTATAAACTATGGTGTTCTTTCTAGCGGATACTTCCCATATTACTTAACCAAATGACCCCCTAGTAAGCTTCTCGAAGTAGAGCTACCTAAGAAAAAAGCGAATGAGATAAGTAGCGTCTTACGCAGCATTCCTTTTTCGGAACAGAAGTCTGAGCATGAGCCTGGAAACGGTGCATTTGTAAATGATGGCGTAAGAATGGATATTTCGGCCCGCTTGTCTTGTGAATCTTGACGCTGCAATGTAGGTATGGAAAACTGTAGATTGGAAGAAGTGCAGGATTTTCTTCTCTTGATCCACGATACAATTGCAACGTCTGGCAGTGAGGCTGAATTTGTATTAGCGTATTTAGACATGACGCTGAATGATAATGTGTTTCCAGCTTGCAACTAAGGTGTTTTGCCTCGTTAGACAACCATAAGTAAATTCAATTAAATCATGCAAAAACTAATTTAGAGCGATAAGAATGCAGAAAAAGTCAATAATAAGTAATATTACACAATTGATATTAATTGTTTTTGGTGTTGTGCTTGGCATATTTCTAAGTGAAAGAATTGAAGAACAAAAAAATAACAAAGAGGCTCTGAAGTTATTGTCAAAAATAACATCAGAAGTGAGTGGCAACAAAAGTCTAATAGAATATTGGGCTCCCTATCACGGAGACATAGCTAAAGGTTTGGATAGTCTTCAAAATGATGAGGTTTTTGTCGAAAATTTTATCAAGGATAAATCAGCCCTTTTTAAAGAAGTACTTACCAGGGGTAATTTTATGGGTAGAATGCCTTCCAGTGATGCCTGGGATATTGCTAAATCACATCCTTTAATTGTAAATTTTGATTATGATGAATTACTCATCCTTTCAAAGATCTATAATCAACAGAAAAGTACTTTTGGGTCAGTTGATAAAATCTCTGAAGTTTTCTTTTCGCCTGATTTTAATACAAGAGAAAATGCAAAGTTTAACTTGCAAAAAATCAGTAATTTGATGCGGGAGATTGTTAGTCGAGAGATGCAATTGATAGAATACTATAACGAAGCAGAGGAAATTCTTGAATTACAGAGTAACCAAGAATAAACTCAGAAGTTGATTTTGATTCACGTAAAGACTAAACGCTGCAAACAATAGAATTGCATGTAAAAAAACGTGTAGCAATAGATGATCACAGCATATGTGTTCGTTCCTCCTGGAGACGCTGGATATCATTTCCCTCTTACTTCTTCCAGAGCCAATTTATGAGGTTAGATCGACAGAGTTGTCGCGGAGGCGCATTGTCCCGGCTTATCCATCTTGCTGTCGCGAGCGTAGGCGAAGCGCTCAATTCACCATCGATGAGTAGAGAATCTCACCATTGTAACTGATTTCGGCCACCGGTACGGATCGTTTTTCCGGGTTCAGAGGAGACCATCGTGTTTCTATTACACGCATGCTGATATGCTCGCCCCTTAATCGGTCGCTCAAGGCATATACATCTATACCAGATTCTACCCCCCGATTGATATAATAGAAATGACGATCTCCTTCGAGGCGAATCCCAACGTCTTCGCAGCAAGGAGACCCAATCGTTTCAACTTGGCCTGAAATAAGTGTTGTCTTATCGTTCGTTGGTGTTGGGGCTTTTAACAAGGCTACTAAGAAAACAAAAGCCGCAAGAAGAGCAAACAGCCCGATGCCTAGTCGGGTAAGAATTGAAGATCTCATAATTGAAATGCGTTTAGATCAGTCATCAGCTTCAGCTACTATAGAAAATATGAAATGAGTCGCGGAGAATGCAAGGATTGTGATCTTACATCATCGCAGCAAACGAAGTGCGATTTAACTACATGCGATTTAGCTACGCGTGAGTTATCAAGGTGCAGCAGCTGGCTTCGGGCGTGGGGCTTTCAACTTTGCTTAATTCGGCTGTGTCTTGTAGCTTTGACCAATCGCTCCATCCTCATCCCTGGAGACTGAGTACTGTACCTGTTTATACGCATCGAGAGATAAGAAGAGATTTTCGTAACTCGAGGCATTTAGCCACTTTAAACAATATGCTTTATTTGCGATGAATATCACACGATGGTTTATATGTACTCTTCTACTTGTCAATGTCGGCTGGGCGCAAGAGCCTGAGGCTTCTACGTTTACGCTTAACCATATTGCTATCTCTGTGGAAAACGTTGATACTTCAGCTCAGTTTTATCAGAACATCTTCAACTTTCCAGAAATAACAAATCGCTCTGCATTCGATGGCGTACGATGGTTTTCAATTGGTCCCGAAAGAGAATTGCATCTCATTTCAATTGTAGAAGGCGACATACAGATTAATAAGGCGGTCCATCTGGCTTTTACTACGACAGCGTTTACAGAATTTGTCAAGCGTTTGAATGCACACAATATAAATTATTCGGATTGGCCAGGCACACCAGGTAAGATTAACATACGGGCGGATGGAATCAGGCAAGTATTTTTCCAGGACCCAGATGGCTACTGGATAGAAGTGAACAGTGTAGCACAAGAAGGGGAGTGAATCCGAATTCAGTCGCCTGAAATACCGCATTTAACATGGGCGTGTACGGGCGAACTACGCTGTTCGCTCCGCTCCAACTTGGCGCGTAATGCCGGGGGTGTTATGTACACTGATTCGAATGAGCGATGATACGACCAGTCGATGATCAAAATTCCCAGCAATTCAATAGGTCTAGAGTTTTCGGGAATTTGTCCAGGCCGGCCACACTGGAGTGCATTCGGCGGTCTCGCGCTCGCGGAAGCGAGGGGCTACCCATTGCTCTTCCTCCAGCCCGAACCACATGCTTCATTTAAACACATTACCCCGGATGCTTGATTTCGTGAAGATAAAAGGAAGTGCCGTACCCGCGGCATGTCTGATTGCACTCTTATGGTTCTGTACTGCCGGCGGACCAGCGATAGCACAGGAGGTCGAGATGGAAACGCCCGCTCGGCTTGCCCTCTTCCTTGACTGTGACTTTTGCGACGAGACGTTCATACGGCAGGAGATGGCCTACCTGGACCACGTTCGAGACCGTGAAGTGGCCAATGTCCACGTCCTCGTCACTCGGGAGAGCACGGGGTCGGGTGGTGAGGTACAGACCTTTGACCTCATCGGTTTGGGCATCTTCGAAGGGATTGATTTCTCGACCGCCCTGACTGCTGCTGCTGACGCAACCGAGGCTGAAGAGCGGAACGGATTTCTCCAAACCCTTGAAGCCGCGCTCGTGCCGTACTTGATGCAGACTTCCATGCGAGACCGACTGCGCGTGGACATCATGTCATCAGAAGAAGATTTCGCCGAGCAGGGGCAGACAACAGAAGACTCCTGGGACCATTGGACGATTGAGATTTATGCCGACGGCGGTGCCGACTTTGAGTCCCAACAGCGCTCCTTTGACACCCGGTACGGGGTGTACGTTGGCCGCGTGACGGAGGAGTGGAAGCTTCAAATTCGGCCTTTCTTTAACTACAACTACGACCGTTTCGAACGCGAGGAGCGAACAATCACAAGTTCGGCCCGGCGCGACGGATTCACAAGTTATGCCGTACGGAGCATTTCGCCGCACTGGTCCGTTGGCGCCTACGGAGACATCCTCACCTCGACATTCTCTAACATAGACTGGCGCTATCGTTTCATGGGCGCCATGGAATGGAGCCTCTACCCTTACCGCGAGGCGAATCGACGACAACTGACGGTTGCTTATCGCGTGGGCGCTTCCCATATCACCTATCGAGACACGACGATCTACGACGAGACCGAACAGCGGCTTCCACAGCACCTTCTCAACGCCGGCTACAAAGTCGTCCAGCCATGGGGAGGGATCGAGATAGGTATCGACGCATCGCAGTACCTGCACAATCTGTCGCGTCACAGTCTTCAGTTCGACGCGGAGTTCGAAATTCGCATTATGAGAGGCCTTTCCGTCGAGATTGGCGGCTTCCTCGAACTCATCCACGACCAGATCAACCTCCCGAAGGGTGGCGCGGACCTAGAGGAGGTTCTCCTGCGGCGCAGACAGCTTGAGACCAACTACGAGGCCGGCCTCAGCTTCGGGTTCCGCTACCGATTTGGCTCGCTCCTCAACAATGTCGTCAACACACGCTTCGATGGTGTGGGCAATCGGGACCGATTCTGATGGGCTCATTGATTTGGAAAACTTCTCTAAGATCCTCTCCTGAATGCCCCGTTATTTAATTATTGGTTGTAGTGGAAGCGGCAAATCTACTCTGGCAGAACAAATCTCTGTTTTATGTAGAGTTCCTTATATCAATACAGATGTATTATACTGGAGAAGCGACTGGTCGGTAGTGTCCGAAGAGGAAGTTGTTGAATCAATCGACCTGAAAAGAGAAAGCTATGTGTTGGATGGAAATTTTGTGTCGAGTCGAGAGAAGGTATGGAGTGAAGTAGACATTATCATCTGGCTGGATTATGATCTTCATCTCATCATATTTCGCCTATTTGTGCGAAATATGCGTTGGTGGCTGGCCAGACATTCACCATGGACAGGAACCCCAATGGGCTTTCGACGTGCCTTTTCAGGTTTATTGCACGGTTTGAGATCTCATGGAAAGAAGAGAAAAAGTTATCCAGGATATTTGTCTAGTCTTTCTGGAAAAGAAATACATGTAGTTTCCAATCCTAAGAAAATAGCAAATTTGCTAAATGAACTTAGTATCAGATGTAAGGGGTAGTTTTTCTGAAGGGATGGATTAATGAATTAAAAAATATGGGCACCGCATAACTAAGCCATTAACGGCCGGCCCCATGCGCGTAGCTTCTTGCTTTGATCAACCTCTGCGCCTTGCTACTTTGATCATAACTCAGTCCCTCGGTATTGGGCTGATTATGGCGATACAGCTATGCATACTTGGAGTGCGATCAGAGAAAAAGAATATGAATTCAAAAGATGAGTTTTGTGTAATCAGGATGCTTTGTATCAGAAGTTCTTTTCTCTTCCTTTTGGTGTCCATGCTGTTTTTGGTAGCTTGTGTCCCGTTGAAAGAGACGTCTATTCATATCAAAAGTGGAGCAGCAGACCCCGATACACTCAATTACTTGTTTTCTGGGCATCGAGCTTTACTTTCGTTTTCGAATCGCCCACGTACATTTGGTGTGGGCTTATTTTTGGTAAGGGATACGTTGCACTGGAAGGAGTCGGTAACAGGAATGCAGCAGAAAGAAGCCATTGATCATGTGAAGGAGATCACACTCCAAAGAAGACGGTCAGATGGATTGATTTCATTTGCGTTTGGGTCTTTACTTGGCCTGGGCATTGGGCCCATTATCTATGGTGAAAAGCCGGAGCTAAGTGAACAATTGGTTACAGGGGGGATTGGAGCTTTGGGTGCATACGGCGCCTATAATTTGTTGAGGACGTCCAATAAACGCACGTATTACATATTCGAGTCTCCGAAATAGTAGGCACAATTATCCGTATACCGCTTCATGTTTTTTATTCCTGCATGCAAAATGGCGCAATGCCTGACTTTGTGGTTAGATTAGCTTAATTTTATAGCTTAAACACATCGCGCTTACTTTTATTTTTATCACTTGTCAAATCATAATAACCATGGCTTCGGAAAAATATAAAATGCTACATATATGGGCCTGGGGTGCACGAATAGGCGGCTCAGTAATGGTTCTTGGATTCCTTTCAGTTATCATCATTACGCTTGTAAGAGATAAAGACATCGTCGATGTGCTTCCCGCTGCACTGTTAATATTAGCCGGCGCAGGTGGTTTTTTTGTCGCGGCTACTGGAGGAACAGAAAAAATTAAAGAGCTGAATGCACAACGTTAATAGCTTTAATTTAGCCGGATTTGAGCTTGAATCGTGAATGCCTGGAAGGATTCTTCTGAAGAGTTTAAAGAGCAAATGCTCAAAGAGTATATGAGACGAAGAAAATCCACTGTGGCGTATCTAAAACACTTCATGTTTTTAGCCTTGATGCTAGTATTCATGGGAGAGGCGGCAGTGATCGCGCAGGAGAAGGCGAGGCCTCGCGCACGTGAAATTGGTATTGAGGTTGGCATTCTACCAACAGGTCCTTTGAATGCGATAACAGACCTTGAAGGCGTTAAAATTGGGCACAAGACGTTGTGGCGGGGTGATTCGGTGCGAACAGGTGTAACGGTGATTATGCCACATGGCGACAATCTTTTTCAAGAAAAGGTGCCTGCAGCGATCTATCTTGGAAACGCATTCGGTAAACTGGCTGGATCGACGCAGGTCGAAGAACTTGGAAATATCGAGACGCCCATAGCACTGACCAATACTTTAAGCGTTCCTACAGCCGTCCAGGCATTGATTCGTTACACGCTGCAGCATTCGGGCAATGAGTCGGTTCGTTCAGTAAATGCTGTTGTGGGCGAAACGAACGACGGGGGACTTAATGACATTCGCGGACTACATGTTACTGAGACAGATGTTATTGAGGCTATTGAATCAGCAGCTACCGGGCCGGTCGAAGAGGGGGCGGTTGGCGCCGGCACTGGGACATCCTGTTTTGGGTTCAAATGTGGCATTGGTACATCTTCGCGGCAGTTGCCCGGCGACTTTGGAGGGTATACAGTAGGAGTGCTCGTACAAACCAATTACGGCGGCGTATTGACCATCAACGGTGCACCGGTTGGTCGTGAACTTGGCAAATTTCCGCTGAGTGCGTATACGACAGGGCAACAAAGCGACGGTTCATGCATGATTGTGGTCGGAACGAATGCCCCCCTTTCGCCGCGCAATCTCAAGCGTTTGGCGAAACGGGCCGTCCTCGGCATGGGGCAGACTGGTTCGCCTATGTTTAATGGATCAGGCGACTTTGTCATTGCCTTCTCAACGGCGTATCGCGTCCCGTACAACGGTGAGATGTTGGAGGCTCCAGTTGCACTCCTGTCCAATAATTCTATGAGTTTGCTGTTCATGGCAGTGGTAGAAGCTACGGAAGAGGCCATTTATAACTCCATGTTCAAAGCCATTTCAGTCACCGGTCGCGATGGACGTACGCTTGAAGCCATAGCCATCGACCGGGTTGTAGAGATCTCTAGAAAATATAACCTACTTAACTTGCAACAACGCTTGCCCGGTGTTGACACATCGGTGCGTTTGAGAAAGCCGTAGATAATTGCTCATGTTGCGGGTATTGCAGGTCGCTTTGCGAAGTGTTCGTATCTTTAGTCTTGGAAAGATTTAGACCCGGTGTTTTAGCTGATGGATCGCTTCAAAGCTGAATTGCAGATCATAGATGGCAATCCATTTGTCTTTGTACCTGAAGGGATACTCAATGAGCTATTCGCTCGGGCTGGAAAATCAAAAGGTCCTATTCCTGTTCGAGGGGAAGTAAATGGTGAGGTCTTCCTGCAAACGCTGGTCAAATATAAGGGGGAATGGCGCCTCTACATAAATATGAAAATGTTGCCTGATTCGCCTAGACGAATTGGTGAAGTCATATCATTGTCAATCAAATATGACCCTGACGATCGTCGTATAGAGCCGCACCCCAAATTAGTGCTGGCTTTACAAGAAAACGAAGAGGCGCAGCGCGTTTTTGATAGTCAACCAGCGTATATGAAGAAAGAAATTGTGCGATATATTTCACTCCTGAAAAATGAGGAGAGTGTAGATAGAAATGTAAAGCGAGCGATCAGTTTTTTGTTGGGGAGCGCGCGATTTGTAGGACGGGATAGTCCTGTAAAGAAGGGATAAGAATCCATTACATGATTCTGGCAAACACTGGTGGAGCGGCTCATTGCTAGTGTAATCCGTTATGCGAAGTGTACGTTGCAAAAATGTAATCGGCGGGTTCTGATCGAGCGTTCGTTGGCTGTGAGGCCTGCGTTACGAAAGCGTCCAGGTATATCGTGAAATAGAAACATTTAATTAATGAGCCCTGCCATTAAGTCTTCCAAACCCTTCTCGCTTGCTGTTGCGCAAATGCCAATCACGGGAGATGCCCGTCAAAATGGTGCTACAATTCGAGCTTTAATGCACGAAGCTGCAACGCAAGGAGCACGCTTAATCCAGTTTCCGGAAGGCGCCCTTTCAGGCTATGCTAAAAACCCGATTAAAAGCTGGGATGAGGTTAATTGGGCATACGTGCGCTCTGAATTGGAAGGTATTATGGCGTTGGCAAAGCGGCTTGGGATTTGGGTTGTTCTTGGTTCAGCACATCCTTTGACGCCGCCACATTGGCCGCACAACAGTTTGTACATCATCTCTGATAAGGGAAGACTCGTAACGCGCTACGATAAACGGATCTGCTCTAATACGGAAGCCACTGCATTTTATACACCCGGTACTGAAGCAATTATCTTCGACGTGGATGGCTATATCTTTGGCTGTTTAATTTGTATCGAGATTAATTTCCCCACACTATTTACAGCATATCAGAACCTGGGCATAGATTGTTTACTGCTATCTTCTTACCCTGTTAATGAGGTTTTTTATACAAAAACGTGCGCGCATGCCGGCATTCATAATTTTTGGATTAGTCTATCCGTGCCAACCGAGTGTGTGCATCTGATGAGATCCGGATTGATCGGTCCTGATGGTATTTGTTCAGCTGAAGTTGAGGCTGATCAAGGCATCGTGTTAGCCCCCCTTGACGGTTCTTTGTCAGCGTATGAGGAGGCTTTAAAATTTGCACGCCCATGGAGGGCCAGGGCACTGGAAGATTTTAATAATCGTCAGCCCCTGTTAGATCCTAGATCTGCAAATCGGTCCTTGCTCTAATACAGTCCAAACAGATACTACATATTGAAATGCATAAGGCCAACTGGCAATCTGACGTTGAATACGATATTCTTATCGTAGCCTGGAATGGCATTGTGCGGCATTATGGCAAACTTGAGTAACAAGACCTGAGGGAATTATGGCACACTATATCGACGGATTTGTACTTCCTGTGTCTCGCGACAAGCTAGAGATATATAAAGAAGTTGTAGAAAAGGTTGCGGAGATTTGGAAAGAGCATGGCGCACTCGATTACTCCGAATATGTTGGTGACGATTTAAGTTTGGCTGGCACTCGACCTTTCACTGACGCCGCAAATGCAAAAGAAGATGAAGTCATCATCTTTGGATGGGTTGTGTTTGCTTCTCGTGAAGCGCGCGATTTAGCAAATGAACGCGTTGTATCCGATCCAAGGATGGCGGATTTGGTCAAACCCCTGACTCAAACATCGCAGCCAGTTTTTGATGCCAGCCGGATGGTGTACGGTGGGTTTCGATCCCTGGTTTAATCACCAAATCAGCGTACTGCATAACAAGAGTTTGTACAGCCGGCTTTATGCATCTGGATTTGCTTTTCTAAAGGTCCACGTTGAGATGCGCGGATGATTGTCACCTAGACCGGGCCTGACGATATGACGTGGCCGATGACAGCTGCGTGACGTATCATACTATGGCTGGGAGTGAATGATTGTAGGTACAACCCCGGGTCAAGAGATCCGTTGTGCTTTATATTTTATGATCCAAAACTACATGTCATGAGCGCCACATAGCCTTGCTGTTTTCCGCGTGATGGGCTTAGTTGTATTACGGTTATAAGTCTTTTCCACGCCTGATACGTGTGATTCAGACGCAGCTCGCAACTTTTCTGGCAGTTACACCGACTTAGGTTGCAATCTGTATAAATTTTAGCGCCCTTCTTAAATCACCTTAGCCGGCCCCCTCCGACAATGGAGACTTCCCCCGGTGCTCTTTCGTGTTCCGCCCTCCGTTATAGTTCATTTTTTTGCAACATACGTGCTGCGTTTTTTAGGAGGAAGACCTCATGAAACTTGTTAAACTGACTGCTCTGGCAACCGCCATATTTCTATTCATCATCATTTTCCAAACCCGTTCTTATCAGCTGGAAGAAGAAGTTTCTGCACCCCGGGCTACCATTGGGAATGCGCAAAATCTGAACGTAGCTTATCAAAAATGGAAACGACAGCTTGATTCTTACGAGGGGGCTTCTGAAATCGTTGTGCCGATTGGTTGGGCGAAGGGACTTTCAGTTGAGCGCACAAAAGCAGGTGGTACTGCAAAGATTAATCTACAAGACAGCAAAGTTGCAATTAAATTGCAGTATATGAGTGACGCGTATGCGCTTGATGCATGGCTTGTTGACAACATTTCGGGGGAGGGGCGGACAGTCAAAGCAGAAGCGGGAGACAATATTCGCTATATCGGCCGGCTCAATCATGATGCAGATAATGCTGTACTCAATACTCAATTAGAGCAGGATGCACTTCTTTCGTTTGAAATTGATGCCATCGTAATCACGAAGGCAGGCGTTCGTCCTGAGGAAGAAGCCTTGATGTATGGTATGCCAGGCCTTTTTCAACGACTTTACAGGGACGAATTTGTACAGCAAAACGGCAACCTGGAAATTGCAGACAACAATAACTTGCTTGCCCTGGCTGCTCCAGTTGCACATGCCAGCGACGCAGCCACAAGCTTATCTGTATTTCAGACCCTGGTAGAAGATGGAGAAGACATCTTTTTCAACGAAACCTTTGATGGAAACGGTCGCACCTGCGGTACCTGTCACCCCGCTGAAAATAATTTTACGATAGACCCAAGTTTCATTGCAACATTGCCGGATGATGACCCATTGTTTGTGGCCGAATTCAACCCAGATTTGAACGTCGATTTGAATGGTGGGTTGCGGTTTGAAAATCCCGTATTGATGCGCGAGCGGGCACTCATTGTTGTCAATGCCGATGGCTTTGATGACGTTGCAAACAAGTTTGTCATGCGCAGTGTATCGCACGTTTTTGCACAGGCGCTGTCCATCACGCCCAGCACAGACGATGGCAGTGATCCTGGCAAGTTACATCGGACGGGATGGGATGGCGATGGCTCGCCTGGTACTGGCACTATTAGAGAGTTTGCCATTGGCGCTGTAAACCAGCACAATCCATTGACGATGAATCGAGTTGAGGGCGAAGACTTCCGCCTGCCTACCGATTTTGAATTGGATGCTTTGGAAGCGTTCCAGCTATCCCTTGGCCGGCAGGAAGAACTAGACTTGTCGAAAATGGATTTCCTCGATCAAAGTGTTGCCGGTGGCAAGGCCCGCTTTCTGGGGCAAGACAAGTGCCACCAGTGCCACGGAAATGGCGGTGCAATTGCAACCGTTGTACCATTCAAAGGCACAAATGCAAACTTTGATACGGATGTTGAAGATGGCGTCAATCCTGCTGACCGCTTGAGTGAGCCTATGCCAACCGACGGTGGCGCCGGCCACGATGGAACCCTTGCAGATGGTTTTGGCGATGGGAAATTTAACGTACCTTCGATTATTGAAGCAGCGGACACTGCTCCTTATTTCCATGACAATTCAAAAGAAACCCTGCGAAATGCAGTTGTATTCTATGCGACAGATACGTTCAATAATTCTCCGGCTGGACAACTGATTGGTGGTATCTCGCTTGGTACGGGTGCGTTTGAGATTGAAGACTTCCTTCGCGTTGTTAACGCCCTCGACAACCTGCGCAGCGCTGAAGAATACATCCTTCAATCTATGCAATTTGGGTTGGTTGAAGGTCTGAAGCCTCTGGGACTGGCGAAAATAGACATGGTTGATGCAGAAAATGTACTTGAGCGTGGCGGTTTGCACGGAACGGAACGTATGGAAATTGATCTCGGAGTTGAGACGTTGATCGATGCAGAAGGATCTGCTACTACGGGAGGCCGAGACGATTTGCTGGCCCAGGTGCTAGATCTGATTGAAGATGCTGAAAACGGGATGGTGAATATCCAGGGCGATGGCGGCGATGATAATAACCCGCCAACTTCTTCCTTCACATTCTCAACCTCAGCGCTTACAGCCAACTTTACAGACACAAGTACCGATAGTGATGGTTCTGTTGTTTCCTGGAGCTGGGACTTTGGTGGAGATGGCACTTCAAATTCGCAGAACCCAAGTCACGCGTTCTCAGCGGATGGTACATTTAATGTATCGTTGACTGTCACCGACGATTTGGGCGATACAGGCACGACCAGTCAGAACGTAACTGTGAGTAGTGGAGGCGATGGAGGTTCTACGATGCACATCGAAGCGATCACAACCTCAATCGTCAGAGGTGCTGGTGGTGTAGGTTTTGCTGAAGCAACCTTCCTCATCCACGACGACAGTGGCAATCCTGTTTCAGGTGCTACCGTTGATGGGACGTTTGGTGGTGACTTGACTGGTACCGACACAGGTGTAACGGATACCAACGGAGAAGTAGTACTTGCATCAGAAGAATTTACATCTCGCCCGTCTGACCTTGGAATTTGCGCCAGCAATGTCACAAGTGGATCCCTGACCTACGATCCAGGCCAAAACAGTGATTCGAGCTTTGATTGCTCAACTGCAGCACCTGGTGCCAGGCCTACGAATGTGAACGAAACACCTGAACGCTTCACGCTGCATCCAAACTTCCCGAATCCGTTCAATCCAACAACAGAAATTCGCTTCTCACTCGAAGACAGCGGCCCTGTAAGGATTAGCATCTTTAACGCTTTGGGTCAGGAAGTCCGTGTGTTGACTGATGGCAGTTATAACATGGGCGAGCATAGTGTCACGTGGGACGGAAAAGACAATTCCGGCGCTAACATGGCAACCGGCTCGTATCTCTATCAACTCCGCTTCAACAACCGCGTCTATACGCGGACGATGACGATGATTAAGTAAACCTTAGTCAGAGATTGAAAATTAGGGTAGGATGTTTGGTCGATGTGTGAAATCAAGTTTAGCTTGTTCACTCATCGACCAAACAACCTACCCTTTTCTTGTATAAGTGATTAATTGAGCAAATCTGTATTTTGAAGATGACTGGATGAGGAAACACCGTCATAGATTCAATTGATTGAATTCCATGCTTGGACTGAAAAAAGGCATACTCAAACTGGTCCCTTTCAGTGAGGAATGGCTGGAATTGTACCAGGTGGAAAAGAAAACCGTCAGAAAGAGTCTGGGGCAATTAGTTGATGATATTCAGCATGTAGGTAGCACATCGCTAGCCGTTGAAGGAATGATCGCCAAGCCAATTCTGGACATTGCTGTTCGTGTGGGAGATCTGAGCAGTGTTGAATTGAGCATCCCTAAAATGGAAGCGATCGGATATACGTATCGAGGTGAGCAGGGGATAGCAGGGCGGCATTTGTTTGCAAAAGGAGATCCGGTGACAATTCATCTGCATATGATGCTACCGGGTTGTAGCAATTGGGAAAATCAGCTGTACTTTCGGGACTATCTGCTTGAGCATCCTGAAAAAGCAAAAGCGTATGCAGCGTTGAAGAAACGGTTGTTTCTTCAACATGACAATGATCGCAGGGCATACATGGATGCGAAGGGAGCGTTTATCCAGCAAATGTTATCGGAAGCACGGAAAGTCTACGAACAATAAAATTAGAGTCTTGCGGACGTGTGATGGGGGGAGGCAGGGGATTCAGAGCATACAGGTCTTGCCTTGTTCAGCCGGCTGAGTTATTGTAGCGGCGATGTGTCGAGCTATGGCGCTACCGATATCGAGATGCATGGCGTACAGCGTCGGTAAGGTGTAACACGAAGCGTTAGCTGGCTAAGGTGGTGAACAAAGATCTCTGGCATCGATGTGTGCGTTTGTGATGCCTAAAATGGAAGGGCTACGCTTGGTATGTTGTTTTCGGCTTTGTGGGAAACGTAAGCCGGCGATTTTGTAGATCTGATTACTTCAACCTTTACCAGATACAGCCGTAAGGATTCCCGGGCAGAGACGAGCAACATATCCCAACGCATTAAACGAATACGAACCTCCATGACTGAATTCAGTGACTATACCGCCTCAAATAAGGAAGCCTGGGAGCGTGCGGCGCTTAAATACCAGACAGAGATCGAAAAAGACGTCGCATTTCTTCGTAGCGGAGGCGTGAACCTGCTTAAACCTGAACGTCGCATCCTTGGAGACCTTTCTAACGTCCGGTGTGCTATCCATCTTCAGTGCTCACATGGTCTTGATGCACTCTCCTTGCTTAACCTTGGTGTCGCCGAGGTTGTAGGTGTCGACATTAGCGAAAGAATGCTTGAACAGGCACGACTTAAGACGAAAGCACTGCGTGCTTCGGCTCGCTGGATTGAAAGCGATGTACTTTCAGTACCAAAGACCCTCAATGGCACCGCTGATCTAGTTTACACTGGACGTGGTGCACTACCATGGGTCCATGATCTGGATCAATGGGCAAGCGTAGTCGTCCGCCTACTGCAGCCTGGAGGACGGTTGTTCGTCCATGAAGGCCACCCGCTCAACTGGGTGTGGAATTCCGAAACTACAACGTATCAGTTGAATGAAAATGGGCGAGGATACTTTGATAAACGTGCGATCCCGAATGAGGACTTTCCTGCAATGGCTACGGCCCAATTTACACCCGAAGGTGAAGAAATCCCTACTGCCTGGGAGTGGCAGTGGACGCTTGGGCAAGTTGTGACTGCCGTGGTCAATGCCGGTTTACAGGTTGAGTACTTGGAGGAGCACGCTACCCATTTTTGGGATCAATTTCAGCGCATTTCGCCGGAAGAAGTAGGGCGGCTACCTCAAACTTATTCTTTACTCGCACGAGCACCTGCTGCATAACAAGGCGTGGCTGTGGATTCAGAGCCAGGGGTGTTCAGGAAAACCTACCGATCCTTCGTATATTGTAGATAATCAATCGCTAATTCAGTGATCTTTATTAGCGATTAGCGGGTATTAATTTGCGATTTGAAAGGTTTTCTTCGGTTAGTTGCCTCAGTTCTATGCGACTGAGCGCCGGCCAATCTTTTTTTCAAGAGTTTCCCATGAGAATCACCTGCATCAGTTTACTCTCTCTGCTCATAGTGGGGACATCACTCGGACAAGATCCTTCTGTAGTGGTCGATACACTCGACTGGCAACGTTACTATCCCCTCGAAATCGGCAATACATGGGCGTATGGCGGCCTTGATTCATACGTCAGCACGATTGTTGGTGATACACTGGTTGACAATCGCCGGTACTTCATCCGGCGCGATTCTGTCCCGGCAGTGGGCACTCTTGGACCTTTCTTGCATACCTTCTATGTGCGCTATGACACAGCAGGCACTGTCGTGACCTTGCAAAGTCTTGAAGCTGACACTGTGAGGGTGCCGTTACCTTTTGATTTTAACCCGGGGGATATTCCAAGTTTTCTCACCCATTTCGATATGCGTGCTGCATTTGGCGATACTCTCTACTTCGAGGCTCCTGATACGATCTACGCTGTTCAGGGCGGCTACAATGAACAACTACAGATAGGCCAGGAGTTTGTGGACGTCGATGGGCTGAAGTGCTTTCGCGAACAAGGCTTCACAGCAGGGCGGATAGAATGTTATGCCACCGATATTGGGTTTGTAGGGGGCGGGAATTTGTTTGGCTCTGAATTAAACTACGCCAACGTTGGAGGTGTTGAGTATGGACGCCTGTCAACGTCTGTGGAGACTGCGATCGTGCCGGCACAATTTAGTATAGATACGATGTATCCAAACCCGTTTAAGGACAAAATGAACATCGTGTATCGATTACCAAAACCCTCATCCATAACCGTTGCTGTGTTCAACGTTCTCGGTAAGCAGATTTGGCAAGAAAGGTCTTTGGTGTATGGAGCAGGAGTGGGCGAGTATACTTTGCAAAGCCGGTCTTGGCCGGCTGGGTTTTACTTCGTCCGCCTCACTACGGCATCTGGGGCACAGGTGGTTCGATCGGTCGTAATAGTTGAGTAATCCTCAAGATCGTAATAACTCGCCCCTTCATTGGGCTAGGAGTGCGGTGGGGCATCCCAAAATATGAACAACGAAAAATTAGAAAAAGTACATATTGATCTTCCCAATCACTGGGCCATTGGTGGCGAAAGTCTTTGGGCTACACCGCTCGGAAATGACTTGTACCGTTTAGAAAATATTCCTTTCTTTGCTTATGGTTTAAATTTCCTGGACATCGTGCTTGCAACGCCAGATTCTGATGGACTTATACCGGAGATTCGCAAAGTAGTGACATCAAGTGGGCGTAGAACCTACAGAGTGATATTTGAAAAGGGTGTTGAGCGTGAAAAACAGGAAAAACTGTTGGCGGCTCTAGCGCAATATGAATCGTCGTATGAACGATCAGATAGCACGCACGTAGCTATCGACATCAAGTCCTCCGGCGATCACATAGCAGTTTATGATCAGCTAGATGTATACGAAGAAGAGGGACATCTTACATTCGAGACGTGTGAAGCCAGAGTGGAAGGTAGCTTTGATGATTTCCCTGAAGAAGAACAAAATGTCTGACAAGTCTACTGGAATATTGGATCCTGCGGTGAAAAGACAACGACGAAATGGCAAATCATGACAGTTATTTATGAATCTGAAAACAAAAGGCTTTGGTCAGCAGACTTGCATAAAAAGGTGTTGTGGGATTCTACTTCTTTCAAGAAAGCGTTTCCTTGTTTGATATACGCCAGTCAAAAAACAGACATTGCGTTCAAAACTGCTG
>JBGCEN010000067.1:0-15555 GCA_045106435.1 Rhodothermales bacterium | reverse complement strand
TTGCTGCACAGAATGCTGGCTCAGATATCCTGACCCCACAGATACATTCCGCACAGGACCTTTTGTACCATCTGTATACACCAATCGAACCTGACTACCAATCGCCCAGGGATTTGCCGCCGGCCCGGAAAGCAACACACGAATGCCTGCTGCTTTGCTTTTATTTTGATAGAGCTTCAGCATGTTGCCGTTTTGGCTAATGGCAATATCGAGTGTACCATCTCCATTATAATCACTCAACGCCGCCCCTCTCTGCTCACCGTACACCTTGATGCCAGTATCAGTGCCTTCAGCAATAGTAAAGCTGCCATCACCTGCTCCATTTAGCCACAATCCTCTGCCGGCATCGCTTCGGGCTACATCAAGCCGTTCAGCAAAAAAGTTCTGTGCAATGAACACGTCTTCCTGCCCATTCTGATCATAATCTCCAACACCTACACCAAATCCTGGAGACACTTGCGCCAATATCGGCAAATCGACGGGTTCAAACCCCTCTCCTGTATTAAGCAGTACTTTTTGTTCAAGCTCAGCTGCTTCCCAAAACGTGTCCTTATCCTGAACAGAGCCCAATATATCAGGCATTGTCATCGTACTGAATGCACTAAAAGATTGAATCTGGCGTCTTAAGTAGGGCAATGCATACATCAGAAGATTAAGCCCAGCCTGTGGGACATAGCCTTGCAATGACGGCTCATAGTATGACTCAAGCACATCGATGGTGCCATTTCTGTCGTAGTCGGCCCAGTATAGGCGCTGGGGCTTATCCGACTGCCTGTATTGGCCGTTAAGCCCCCAATTTGTTGCCACGATGTCAAGCCGGCCGTCCCCATTGAAGTCGCCCAAATCTACGCCATGCCACATGCCTGTGAGCGGTAGCAACCCAAAGCGCTCGCTCTGATCAGAAAACTTGCCGGCGCCATCATTTTCGAAGTACCGAAGCGCTCCCCAGTCCAATGCCAGTATGAGATCCTGGTCTCCATCCAGATCCATATCACCGAAAACAGACCCATTGACCATACCCAGATCAGTAAAGAGTTCGCTCATGTTTTCTGCCAATCTAAAATAGCCGGCGCCATCGTTCACAAACACTTTTGATGAAGCTCTGGCAGGATAGCGTCCGGGCTGAATACTTCCGCCTGCAAAGACATCAACATCTCCATCTCCATCAATATCAGCAGCAGACAGCGGCCCGATACCTGATGCACCAAAATCAAGATCTTGTGCGATCTTCCAGCTATTTCCCCGCACGTCAAATACGCGAATCAAAGAAGGAACGCCGGCCTGTGCTTCATAATTTGACATCGCCACGAGCACGCGCGTACCGCGCCCAGCCGGAATAACTACGATACCGTTTTGATCCAGATCTGCCGCTTGATTCAGCAGGCTGTTCTGCTGGCGAACCAGCCGTCCTTTCTCATTTCTGAAATATCCAGTCTGGCCTCCTTTGCCCGAGCCTACCAGTAAATCATCATCTCCATCCCGATCAACATCTGCCCAAACAACTGCCGGCCCGGCCTGGCTAAACCTGCGTGGCAGCAGCGGCTGGCGAGCAAAATCGTCAAAGACCGCTTCCGTGTGTTGATAGTCTATTTCGACTTCAGCAAATATAGGTTCAGTCGCCTCAGAAGCTACCAGAGCCTCCGCCGGCTTGCTTGTTTCCTGAATTGGTGTCGATGTACGTTCCTGTACGATTTCATATATCCGATTGGGTTTTACTGCTTCAACACGACTTGTTTCTCCATTGCGCCAGGTGATTTCGATGGCCATGTCGCCGGGTTCAGTCCCTACAGCAAAGCTATAAATCGGGTCGCTGCCTGAAAGATACAGGCCACCGCTAATCACTTCTTTTTCCTGAGAAGGCACCGCCCCATTCAGCAATTTTATTTTGGCCCCGATGCCCTGCGAGTTTTTCCCAGCACCTTTGAGTCGCACAGCGACACGCGATGCAGCACTCGTGTTCTTGAACAGGCCGGCTTCTTTGTTCAATCGATTTACTACGACATCGAGATCTCCATCGTTATCAAGGTCTGCCATGGCCATGCCGTGAGACACATCGGTATCAACACCCAGTCCCCAGCCATCAGGCTGTGAAGTAAATCGCACGCCGCCCTCATTCTTGAATGCTACATTTTTGAGATGCAGCGCGGGGAAATCCAGAATCAGCCGGCGATACATATCAAAGTTGCGCACACGTTTTATCTGCTGTTGTTCACGTAGTTGTGCATCAAAATTCTGCACATCAAACGCATGCCCGTTTGTTACAATCAGATCTTCATATCCATCAAGATCAACATCCAGAAAAGCACTCGACCAGGTCCACTCTGATGCTTGCAGACCATTCAGATTTGCTACTTCAGCAAAAGTATGATCACCACGGTTTAGGAAGAACGTGTTTTGCATAACCTGCGGACGATCATCAACAACGCCAATTTCTACCGGCAGCGATACCTGGGTTGCTTTTTGCATTTTGCGCCGGCTGTGCGACTGACTCAGCATATCAGCAAGGAAGAGATCAACTTCTCCGTCTCTGTTAACATCAGACACTGCGACCGACATCGTTGCATTGCTCGTCTTCCGTAATGATAACGGAGGGATCGCCCTGAACGTACCATGACCATCGTTCATCCATATGTAGTCCGGACTCTCAAAATCATTGCAGACATAGAGGTCGGGCGCAAGGTCTCCGTTCAGATCTTGAAAGCGCACAGACAAGGCCCAGTCTTTCATCCGGGTCATGTCAACAGGCTGTCCCTTTTCATCCAGCACGTTTAATTGCGACAGTTGTGCAGCTGAAAAATGGCCTTCGCCATCATTTAGCAGCAGTTGATCTGCCTCTGCAGATTCCAAACGCAACAATTTGGTACCGTGTACCCGAAGCACATAGTGGTCGTCAAACGCCGGATTAATATGATATCCATCTTCATTTTGCTGCACCACGCGTTCCCAGGCAATACGGTCTGGCGGTAATGAGTCTCGCAACGCCTTGTGTTTGTAATTTGCTACATACAAATCCAGGTCCCCATCTCCTTCAATATCCGCCAACGCCATTGAAGTACTGCCTTTATTTGATGATAGACCGAGCATCTCAGTGGCTTCTTCAAACTGGCCGGCGCCATCATTAAGAAATGCTGCATTGGGACCGCCGAGCGCATTCACCAGAAGATCGAGGTCCTCATCACCATCGATATCTGCAAAAACCGCCCCGGTAGAGAATCGATCAGATGCGCCTACACCAGCCTCCAGTGTGATATCTTCAAATTCCCATCCGCCTTTGTTTTTATAGAGGACATTGTCCCCGTTCAGCCGGGCAAAATATATATCTGTCCAACCATCTCCATCCACATCGCCCAGCGCGACACCAGAGCCATGCATACGATGGCGATTTTCCGCTACCTGATCCCCCGTCAGATGATTGGCAAAGAAAACTCCTGTTTGCTGTCCGTCAAGTTGAACAAATCCTGCGGCTCCGCTTCTGACGTTCAAATCAGCCCACCGATAGCCGGCTTCCTCGTTCCAGGTCAATTCTTCAGGAGCACAGCCAGATATCAAAAGAAAAAATAGTAGAAGCCCATACCATGGTCTTTCTACGCTGTCGCGCTTAAGAAGGGTAGGATTCATCATTCAAACACCTCATACATCCTGTTAGGCTGCACATGATCAATCCGTGTAGATGCCCCGGATCGCCAAATGATTTCCAGAGAAAGACCTGCTTCGTTCTCTCCCGTAGCAAAACTATAAAGTGGATCACTTCCGGAAAGATATAAACCGCCGCTTATGACTTCCTTCTCCTGCATATGTACAGCTCCTCCGAAGAGCCTGATTTTGGCCCCTATGCCCTGCGTATTACTTCCGCTTCCTTTGAGTCGCACAGCTACGCGCGCAGCGGATCCTACATTTTCGTAGACACCGGCTTTTGCCTTCATGCGGTTCATCACCACATCCAGGTCACCATCGTGATCAAGATCAGCCAGTGCCATGCCATGTGCAAGGTCTGATCCTTCACCCAATCCCCAGCCCGCCGGCATTTCTTCAAACCGTAAATTCCCTTTATTCTGAAAAGCCATATTGGGTTGATCCAGCGGCGGGAAATAAAGCAACAACTCCCGCCAATTCTGTGTGGCTGGTGCATTCCGCATGCGCATTTGAATATCCGAATCCATGGCGTTGTAATAGTGGCCCGTAGCTAACAAAAGGTCTTCATATCCATCAAGATCGATATCAAGAAACGCACTGGCCCAGGTCCATCCAGACGCATCCAGACCGCTCATTTTGGCGACATCAGCAAATGTACCATCGCCTCGATTTATCATAAGCATATTCTGCATGATTTGCGGGCGGTTGGTGATATCTCCGATTTGCGCGGGAATCGGCGTCTGCATACCCAATTGAACCTGCCTGTCGCTGTAATCCGGATAGAGCATGTCAGCTACAAAAAAATCGACATCGCCATCCCGATCAATATCTGAAAAACCTACGGACATAGATGAGCCGCTGGTTTTCCTCAGGGCCAGATCATCAGCCAGTTGAAAGGTCCCATCCCCTCTGTTAATCCAAAGGCGGTCGGGGCTTTCAAAATCATTGCAGAGATACAAATCGGGTGCGCCGTCGCCGTTTACATCCTGGAACCGTGCGACAAGCGCCCACTCTTCCGGCACCTCGGTAAGCACTTCGCCGGCTTGGTCAAAAAACTGGCCTTCGGTAAAAGATGCGGGTGTATAGTTGCCGGCGCCATCATTTATGTAGAGGAGATCCGGCTCAGCGTATTCAAAGCGTGCCAGTCGATTCCCTTCGATGTGCAAGCGGTAATGCGGAGCAAAATCAGGACGCATTTTGTATTGTCCATCCTCCTGGTAAACGGTGGCTTCAAATGAGCGAACAGGCGGGGGGTAAAGATCTTTGACAGAGATCTTTTTGTAGTTTCCCATATACATGTCCAGGTCCCCATCTCCATCTATGTCTGCCAATGTCATGGTGGTACTGCCCATCTCTGCTTCAAAACCTGGTAATGCAGGAGCCTCTATAAACCGGCCGGCGCCATCGTTTACATACAGTGCATTGGGGCCGCCCATAGCGGTAACGAACAGGTCGAGATCAGCGTCTCCATCGATATCTGCGAAAACAGCACCTGTGGAAAATCGGCCGGCAGCCGCAACGCCGGCCTCTTCCGTTATATCCTGAAACCGCCAACCGCCGATGTTTTTATAGAGCACATTATGGCCTTCCAGATTGGCAAAATAGATATCCGTCCAGCCGTCCCCATCCACATCACCCAGCGCAACTCCTGAACCATTGACATAGTGCCTGTTTGACAAGAAGGCTGCTTCAGACAGTACATTTTCAAAATCAACGCCTGTTTGATTCGGCAAAAGACTCTTGAAGCCGGCCGCGTGTGATGTACCCACATCAAGGGCTGCCCATCGATGTGAGCCTTCATCCACCCAGCTCAACTCTTTGCTTTTCTCTCCACATCCAGTAAACAACAGCAGCGCAACCCAAACCACAATTACCTTTGGGCAAGGGTATACACGCCCATACCGGGGTTTGTCACTTTTATTGAGAATGGAAGGGTTTGCAGGCAATTTGACAGCAAAGCTTTGCGAAGAGGGTGGGGTATAAACTCATCGAGCCGCAGGCGTGGTGGTAGCCAGAATCAGTTCCTGAACTGCGTGCGCAACTCCGTTTCCATATAGTTGGCAATCTCCTTGATGTACTCTTTGCGCTCTGGAGACATGTCTTTCTCCGTCCACACCCCCGTCATGTTGACTCTCTGTAGTACTTCTGCCCTAAAGGTGGTGGCGTAAGAAGCTAAAGAGCCGGCAGACCGATTCCGTGGACGGGCTGTCAGAAATATCCTGACGCGGACAAAGTCGACCCCCTGTTCACGTTCATCATCAAAGGTGATTACATCTTTCCATTCCGTTTCAAAGTAGATATCCTCTCCCGTTTCAACGCGTCGGGTAAATGAATACCCGTATCGGATTTGAAGCGCCTCATCCGTTGTTGAGACGATATTGATGCGCGGGAACGCACCCAGGTTTTCGCGAACGGTGTTATCTACGCTGCTTGAAGCGCCTCCACTGCCACTACAACCAACCAACAGGCATGCTACAAACAGGGTACCGAATGAAAGGTAAGATTTAAGCATTTTACTGACTCCATACTTTGAGCTTATCGACGTCGAGTTGGCCATGTTCAATATGGCGCGCCTAAAGTCAAAAGGCCGGCACGAGTAAGTGCCGGCCTTTTCTACAAACACGCTCCTATACTGTGCAAGGCTTACTGCACTTTTCTATTAGACCAAGGAAACTCCGTTGATCTATAATCGCGTGGACTGCGTTGTTTAGCAGCAGAGCCTTCGCCTCCACCACCAAAGGTGTAGATCTGGAGACTCAGTGTTTCGAGCTCTTTACCCGGTACCGGGAAGTGGTATGGTGTACCCGATACAAGGTCACCCCATCCACGATCATCAAAGAATGCAAGTCCGGTGGATGTCCCCATGGTTTCTATACGTTTTTCGTACTTCATCTTCGCCCACATAGAGGCTGTATCCAGGTGACTATGCACTTCGTCAGAAGAGCCTAATGGAGCTGTTGCTTCTGCAGGATTCAATTCACCGTTAGGCACGCGGGTATTGTTGATCAAATCAGCAACAGTCTGCATTGAACCACCCGTCCGCAATAAGCCTTCAGCCATCAACATATCCATTTCTGCAAGGATCATGTATGGCATAGGGCCATTGGAATTGTTGATGTTATAATCCTGCCAGCGGCGATGGTTATGAGAGCTGTAGTGATATGTACCACGTGCAGCAGGAAACGGACCGTTGGTACCCTGATACTCAGTGTACTTGCCGTCTACTGTTGGATCAGCGGGGTCCCCGTTGATTCGGCGATCACTGGACACAACATCAAATACAAGACGATCTTGTAGCGGCGTATCCAGCCATGCTTCATATCCACCAGATTCGTCAGCAGGACCCAATGTGCGGTAATCGATACGAGACCAGGTTGTGCCATTCGAGCCATAGAATTTTACACAATCCCATTCGCGAATATTTCCGTCATCGTCGCCGATAGGTGCAAAGTCCTCTGTAATTCCCATACCGATATGCGTCATGATGCTGCTCCAGTTCGCTGCATCACGTTCAGAAGGTGTACGGGCAAGCTGTGCCATCCACTGCGCTTTGAATGAATTACCAAGTTTTACCATGTCTTCGTTGGTGAAGTCGAGTCCGTAAACCCAGTCTTCAGCAGCAGTAATGGTAAACGCATTGCTTTGTGCAATGGCAATCGCTTCATCCATTTGCGCAAGGGCAGCTTCCATTACCTGCGGGTAAGGCGTCAACTCCAGCGCAATTGCTCCACTGGCAACAGCTTCAAGATCAACTGTTTCATCAACAATGAAGGCCTGATCGAACATAAGCGCCAGCAATGAATGCGCCCATGCCTGGTTAAACTTGGCAAAAGCACGCAACCGATTTATGTCGATACCGTCTGCGGTAAACGTATTGCTTGTTGCACTTCCAGCTGCTTCAGATGCGGCTATGGCAATCAATACGTCATTCGCATCAGATATAGCGCCGTAGGAGCTAAACCATGGCCCTTCAACAACATCTCTTCGGCCGTATGATGGGTCATTATTCCATTCAATACGAGGCTCGGAAGACATATCGCGCATGGCCCAGTTCGCCCATGCAGAAGAGATTTCGTCAGCCATGGTGGTCAGCGTAAAGCTTTCACCACACCACTGACGTTCCCAGTTTTGCGTGAAGGTATTAGAACCGAGTGCTTCTACGTCACCTGGTTCAGCGAGTGCTTTAACACGATCAGGGCTGTTTTCATTTTCAACCGCTAATTCCTGGCAGCCAGTCATCACAAAGATGAACAGTACCATCAGGCTATAAAATATTCTTTTCATCGAATTATTTTCGTTTAGTCTGAAATATCAAATTTTTGATCTTCTGAGGTGCATATCTGGTTACTTGTTCAGACAAACACCGCATCTTACGTCCAGACTTAATTCTTAAAACTGAATTTCAATCTTGCCGGTAATAGTCCTGTAGTTCGGATAAGCGAAGTTATCTACACGATACAAGGTCGCATCTGTAGCTACACCGCCGCCGCTGCTAAAGGTAGTACCAACCTCAGGGTCGAAGCCCGTGTAATCGGTGATCGTGAGCAGGTTACGACCGATAACACTCAGCGATACACGGTTTACAACGCTGCCAAATATTTTGACCAGCTGGCTGCGCTCAAACGTATAGCCCAAAGAAAGCTCGCGCAGTTTGATGTAAGAACCATCTTCCACAAAGTGAGAGTTGATGGCTGTAGCGTCATAGAGCGTTTCGTAGTAGGCGCTTGTTTTTTTCAACCCATCAGCCTTGCCGGCTTGATCCTGGTCTGCAGCACGGCCATCGCGATAACTCCACTGATTTGTGAAGTTGTACACATCACCACCAATCTGCGCATTCCAGAGCATACCTGCGTTGAATCCTTTAAAGCGGAAGTTAACAGGCACACCGATATTGAAATCAGGAAGCACGTCGCCGATTTGGCCAAAGTTGCTGCCATCTTCTTCAATACGCTTGATGGGGAGCCCCCATTGGTATGTGGTTCCATTGTCTTCAACCGTGGTACCCCATAGCGATTTGCTGATGCCTTCCTGGAAGGTATTCCCGGCACCAACGGCAACGAGATACCCATCGTCGTTCATCTGGAAATTGCCCGCCGTTGAACCCGTTGGGAGCTCGGTTGCATCCGATACCAACACCGTTCCGTACATGGCACCCAGCACTTCGCCATCGCGATAGTAGAAAGCAGTCTGAGGACCGCCACGGAAGGCATTTGTGTTGAACTCTGAAATCTCCTGACGTGTACGGTCGAAGATAACACCAACATCAAGGCTCATGTCACGTGTGCGAATCAGCGTTGTATTCAAGCTGACTTCAAACGTATTGCTTTCGAGCGTACCAGCATTCTGCCACTGTGAAGCAAATCCAAAATAGCCGGCAAGCGGTACCTGAAGCAGCTGATCTTCAATGACATTGTCCGCATAGACAACTTCAAGGAATACGCGATCAGAAAACGCGATATCAACACCTAATTCCAGTTCCGTTGAAAGCTCAGGCTTGAGATCTTTGTTACCCAGCGTGTTTTTACTCAGAATGCCATCGCTCAGTGCAAAGGTCTCGTACTGCGCCTCATAACGCGGACGTCCCCCTGCTGTACCATACGATCCACGCAATTTGAATTCAGGAATCGCGTCTGCCAATGGCCACCAGTCTTCTTCTGAAACACGGTACGCCGCACTTGCGCGGTAGTAGTTATGCCAGCGTTCATCAGCACCAAACAAGGAGCTTCCATCCCGGCGAATCAAAAAGTCGACAATGTATTTGTCGTCAAAATCAATCCCGAACGTAGCGTAATAGCCATCTGCACGAATTTCTGTGGTCGTATTCCCAGTGGTAATCTCACCATTCACATTAGAGAGGTCTGAAATACCCAATGCTGTGAGCGTATTACCCGTTACAAACTCGGTTAGCTGTTGAAAATTCTCGTGCTGATATTTCAGCTGCGAGCGCAGTGTAAGATTGCCAACAGCTTTCCGGAATGAGGCAGTAACATCATAGTTGGTTGCTTCTGCCAGTGCATTCCGGCGTTCGATGCGGCCGTTGTTTACGTCAGAAGGATCAATGCTGTTAAAGCCACGATCATAAAACTCACGCTGGTCACGATCAGATCGGTCATAGCTAAAGTTTGCTTCGAGATCTACCCACTCTGCCGGCGCATAGGCCGCACGGAAGTTGCCAAGAACCCTTGAACGATCATTTGAGATGTCAGAATTCTCAATGATGTAGATCGGATTTTCTTCTACAGAAAGCGGATCAGCCTGTACAAGAAGGTCGCCATTTTCATCGCGCGCTTCGAGGTTTGCCAGCGGACTGGTAAACATGATGCCGAAGAACGGATTGAAAAATGAGGTGCCTTCCGAAGAAGAAGAACGAGGTGAATCGTTTGAAGACGTGGAATAAAAACCAGAACCAGATAGCGACAGGTTATTTGCCAGTCGATGATCCAGGTTCATGCGAACGCTTTTGCGATTAAATCCATCGAGTCCTTGCAGAACGCCGGCTTCATCCAGATTTGTAAAAGAAACGTGGAAGTTTGTTTTTACGTTGTTCTGGCTGATAGAGACATAGTTGGTAAGTGTGTTACCAGGATTGAAGAACTGCTCAAACGCATCAAATGTCTCTCCCACATAAGGATTGTCATAAAATGAAGCGCCATTGATTTCCTGATCAATGATCGTTCCCGGACCATACGGAATCACATTGCCATCCGGATCAAGAAAAGCACCGCTACCATTCACCGCAAGGTTATGAGATTGGTTAGCAACCAGATCATTTTCCAGGCTGTTCATCCCAAACTCATTACGAACGGTTACACGCGTTTGATTGAGGGGAAGATTTGCTCCACGACGTGTTTTGATCTGAATAACGCCTGCTTGTGCACGCGATCCATACAAAGAAGATGCAGCAGCACCTTTCACAACTTCCATGCTCTCCACATCAAGTGCACCAATATCTACCTGGTCTGCACCAAGGATAACACCATCTACGATGTATAAGGGTTGGGAGTTGCCTGTGATGGAAGTGGAACCGCGAAGACGCACGGAGACGCCTTCACCCGGAGCACCAGAGTTTTTAACAACAGAAGCGCCGGCAATCTTGCCTTGCATAGATTCAACAGCACTATTTCCCGGTGCCTGCTGTAGCTGCTCTGTATCCAGCTTGCTTACAGTAAACGCAAGTTTCTTTGTAGGTGTTGCTTCTGTAACCCCGGTAACAACAACCTCATCCAACCGGAGCAAGTCTGTCTCGAGTTGGAAATCGTGGGTTTGCGTACCTGCAGAGAGGGTGATGGTTTTTGACTGATCGGAATATCCGATAAATCCTGTACGCAGTGTCACTGACTGTCCTTTAACAAATTCAGCCGGCACATTGAACGAATACTGGCCATCCAGATTCGTTGAGGCGCCAAGAACCAGGTCGCTGACAATAACGTTGGCCCCAATAAGCGGCTCTCCGTTTTCATCAACAACAGTTCCGTTAATTGTTGCATTCTGCGCTAGCACAAGCCCGGGTAAAAAAAACAGGCTCAGCAGCACAGACGTATACAGCTTTTTCATAACGTCTTACGATGAGTGGTTAATAAAATTTTCAAGCGTTGCTAAACCACCATCATCTGCATAAACAAACGCCAACAAAAGCTGGCCTTTGCAAACAAAGGGGGCCGCAATCTTAATAATACCGGATGGACAAACAGGCTCATTGAACTGACTTCGCAATTTAGTCAGACCAACACAAAACGAACCCAAATAGACCATCCAGTATGGTGTGTCTTCCCAATATGTTATTGACCTATTCTTCCGGGATAGATCAAGGTGGAGTTTACAAAATTAGGAGTTTTATTACTAAGAGCCTAGTTATTTTTAGGCAAAATGCCCCTGAATGTATAACGACTGGCAGGATTTGTGTCTTGAACGGTCTATGGAATGGCTTGAATGGTAAGCGTTTTGTTAACAACTTTTAACGAAAGCGATTCCAGATTAATCGAACCTATTCACCCCATGCAGTTGCGTGCGGAGCGCAACACGCAACCATGCAGGCTATTGTTACCAAAAGCAGAAAGACGAAGCACTGAGGGGCAAACATGGGTGATTTCACACCATGCAAAGTCCATCAGTCTTCGTCTTTACTGTCTTTCCTTTCCTCGTTCCCACTTGCTTAAAGAATGAGGAAAAGTTCTGTCAAACATTGTCTCGACTTTCCCTAGTGGATAAAGTCTCGAATGCTAAATTGAAAATGTAATTTTTAGTAAGTTCAATTGTTTAGGGATATGGAAATTTCCAATCAGCCTTCTCATACCCGCGCGATCTAGGTCCGGAATAAATACTGGAACTTGAAGAAAAACTGCCGGCGTGATTGCTGCAGGAATTTGGAAGCATCCTGCGTTCTGCCGGGGAAGGTGTCATAATCGTGGGTTGATCCTACATAAAAGGCCGAGAACGGATTAATCCGGTAGGTCAGCAGCGGATCTATTTCAAATTGCTCTGAAAAATCATTGTACTGCACAACGGTTCGCATGAAAAACCGACGAGAGAACTGGTAATTGGTACGAACCCTCGCGATATACCCACTGAAGAAGTTTTCTCCCGTTTCACGATTTTCCAGTCGCGAATACCTGAACTGCGGCTCAAAACTCAATCGATCCGTTGGGCGGAATGTGCCAAAAGCAGCATAATTGAAGCTTTTGCCCAACTCAGGGACATCTATGTTGCGTGCAATGGCTATTCCTGTTTCAACTTCGAGGCCCAATTGAACCGGTTCGCTAAAGTTGCTTGCAATGAAGAAGTCCCACTCGCGGATGCCGTCAAATTCAACACCTCTGAAAAGCTCCCGATCAACCTCAACACCAATAAAGGCTCTGGTCTGTGCTTTCATCTGTACGAATAAGCCGGCAAAACCAAAGTCTTCTTTTTCTACGCCGGCAAAATTCCATTCCCGACCAAAGCCAGCCCGTGGACTAATCCGATCAACAAACCCAATGTTCTCTGGATAAAAGTTAAAGCCGTTGAAGAAGGAGAAATCTCTGTTGTCATTCTGGCGGATAAAACCATTATCTGCACGGAAGGTGGGGCTAAACTGAGAGTATTCAACTTCAAACCACCAATGTCTGGCATCCCTGAGAAACTCCAGACTTACTGCGCTCCCGTTATACACTTCACCATCCAGTGCTGACGTGTGTTTACCGCGATCAAACGTTTCATCGTTAAACCCTTCACTCAAGGTTGGGTCGTTGATTTCTTCGGTATGGCTGCCAACCCATTGTGCATTGATGAGATATTTGGTCAGGAATCTCCAGGTGGCATCCAAAGCAAAGGTGGTTCCGCTACCTCCATCGTCCTGCCGGCGATCAGTGATCAAACCGCCGATGTATGAATTGTCTTCAAAGTTGTGCTTTACCCGCACAATATTTGAAAAACTCTTGCCAACATTAACCAGTTCACTCCGCTCTTCAAAAGGCAATAACAACGGGGAATTGTTGTCTCTTGCACCGATGTAAGCGACATTTGTCGAGCCAAACCGGCCCGTCATTTTATTGGCTACAATAGGGTCGTTGATGGAACGTGTGTAAACGGTCTGCACTTCAGTATCGAACAGGTCACTGCCCTCCTGGAAGAAAGGCCGGCGCTCATCAAAGAACAGCGCAAAAGTACTGTTGGCATCAATCTGTGCAGCATCGGCTTCAATCTGACTAAAATCAGGGTTGAGAGCCAGGTCAGCTGTTAAATCTGAAGTGATACCGTATTTAACGTTTAGCGATGGCTCTGTATCAAATCTGTCATTATTAAAGCCTGAATCCGGGTTGTCGCTATCTCTTAGTCCACCAGATTGCACGCCGGTAAAAGCCGGCAGTATTTCGAGATTCCCCCCTGACTTAACGCCCTGGATACCTTCCAGCGATCCAAACTGGCAAGGCCAGCAAGGATTATCCCGGCTCATGGCCGCCCATGAGTATGTATTCCGACTGTCCCGGGGATGCGTGATCCAAACGGTTGCTTTCCACGCTTGTACATCGGTATTCGGAAATCTCAGGCTCCGAAAAGGAATCTGCATTTCAACCTGATAGCCATCCGCGGTAATTTGTCCTTCTGAATTATAAACGAGATTAAACCCAAGGTCCTCGTCGTTTCTTGAAATTCGGGTATCTCCCTGGATACCGAGTGCATTGGATGCAATGAAATATACTTCCTGACCATCGCCATTGGTATCCAGCGCAAGTCCTACATAATCATCCTGCCAAATCTGATCCCTATCGCTATAATTGGAGCGTATATCATTCGGATTGTCTGTGATTTTGAACGCTACGTAGAGATTTGCATCATCATAGGTGATAAAAGAAGCAATGTCGATGGGCGGCTTGGCCTGTTCGTCTGGAAAGGTCTCTGAAAAATTAACTGCTTTTGATGCGCTTCTCCATCCATCATCATCCAACTCGCCATCAATCGTTATTCCGCCTTGCTTTGTAGTGATTTGCAGGCTTGGCTTAAATGCCGGCTGAAATTCGTCGACGCTGTTTCCTGATGAAACGATGCCTCTACTCTCAGCCAACTGGCCGTATGCAACCGATGGGAGCGCAGCAGAGAAAAGCGTGGAGAAAACAAGAAGTGCAGCAAATAAGGTGCTGCCATTGCGGAGGGTGTGTATCCACTTTGTCATAAGTCTAAGTCTTTGGGCTAAAACGTGCGCAGTGCATACCCCGAGCAACGGAACTGTTAAGAATAGCTAATGCTAATATTTTAGCAGTGACTACGCGGGCAGTTTTCGATTTGTTACAAAGTTTTTTCAGGACCCAATTTTACGCCCTTCTGATATGCAGCCCAATGCTTCGATTACTTTATATATCGCCTAAAAATCGACCTACTCGAAGGCTTCATTACTTTATTTTTTCTCTGATGCAGCATTGCGAATCAATGACCAGAATGAAACGATGGTCCATACGCCTTCCAGGATAACAAAAGGGTAATACGCAATCATCCACGAAGCAAGACAAGCAATGCCGGCGCCGATCATGTTTAGCCCTGCATATATTTTCCCATGCTGAGAAAGCTTTCCTGTTACGTTCAACGCATATGCCAGGAGTAAAATACCAACCCCGATACTCCCAATGATTTGATCTAAAGACATCAGTCCCTACGTTTTATTGAGGTGCTTTATTATTGGTGTAGTACAGCCTTTCAAGAACCGAACGAAAGACTGGATCACAGTTGAAGCAGGATAATTCTTCCCACCAAGTGAATTCCCTTTATCATATCAACCGGGTGATTCAATCATCAACAAAAGAATCGCCATACTCAATCAGGAAAGGATTAGAGACCCGCTCACGCCCAACGTTGGTGGATGGCCCATGCCCCGGAAAAAGCTGCATGGCATCGTCCAGAGGCATCAGCTTTTGGAAAATAGATTTCATTAGCTCCGGCAAAGAACCTTGCCATAAATCTGTACGGCCAATCGAGTCATAGAAAATCACATCGCCGGCGATGACAAAATTACTGGCTTCATCAACAAAGCAAACTGATCCGGGAGAATGTCCGGGGGTATGTAAGATCGACCATTCTGCAGCGCCCAGCTTGATCACGTCCCCTTCGTTCAAATGAGACGCCGGCATGGGCGGCTGCGCCATAGAGGTCCCAAACATTTGTGCATGCATAGGGGCCTGCTCCAGCAACGGCTCATCTGCAATATGCATCTTAAATCCCATCCCGTACGCGTCAACCATTGCCTGGCACCCGAATACGTGATCAATATGCCCATGTGTGAGCAACAAATGTTTGACGGTTAATCCATGAAACTCTATGTATTGCAAGACTTGCTCAATTTCTGATTCCTGCTGACAGGATGGATCAATGATGGCGGCCTCACCTTCATCATGACAGATAAAACAATTTGTTTGAAATGGATTAAACGTAAAAGATTTGATATTCATATCTGCG
>JBGCEN010000066.1:0-11236 GCA_045106435.1 Rhodothermales bacterium | reverse complement strand
GCAGCTCAAACAGGATAATCATCGCTCGAAACAGTGTGCGGCTCTCCGTCGTGATCTTGCCCGTATTTGAGAGGTGCTCAAATTCATCCTTGAGCTGATCAAATTCCTCCCTGAGGGATTGCTTGTTGATGCTGGGCATGATGAGAAAATCGTCCGGAGAAGGACTATATCCGCTCCCCGGCCTCGACGGACAGCATCGAGGAGAGTACAGCGAGACGCTCTGCGCGAGGAAGCGCCTGATAGCGCTTTCCCCAGTTTTCCGCCTTGCGCTTGATGCGTTGCCGGTCGGTAAAGTTCTTTCCCGCGTAGCGGGGCCAGTGTACCCGGTCGGGGGTGAAGTTGAACCAGAGCTTCTCGGTGCGTACCCCGCCCTGGTTCATCACCTGAAGCTCAAGCGTACGCCAATCCGGTAACAGTGCGTCGTAGAGGGAAGAAGGATAACCGGAAAGCATGACGGAGCAGGGTAACCCTTTGAGCAGCTCCAGCAGCTCGACATGATCCTGCTCCTCATAGTCAAAACGATAGCGACGATTTGAGCTTCGGGTGTGATGAAGATAAGGTGGATCGCAGTAAACCAGTTCGCGCCCATGGTATGCATAGGTCGAGAGAAACTGATGTGCGCAGCCATGGACCTTCTCGACCGGATAATCGCAATCAAATGCGTCAAGTGGCTTTGGATCAAGATCAATAGCGATATTGTGCAACACAGGTGGCTTGCGCCGCATGATCGCACCGCCGCCGAGGTGGGTCTCGATGTAGGTGTCGTGCGGTGGCATCATGGCGATGATGGGTTGACACAACCCGGAGGTCGCCTTTGATCCAAAGTAATTGCCCATGGCTGCTGATCCGTCTGAATGTACTGGATCAACAGCATAGTGTCGATGCGCTATGTTGTCAAGAACAAATTGAAAATCGTTCGTGCAGGGAACCGGGGTGTGCTATGTTGGCAAGGCGCACTCGTGGAGGGGGTGAGTAGTTACAGAAATATCAAATATACAAGAATATGTCACAAGATATCGAGCACAGGATTGGTAAGGCAGCGATAGGCATTCGAACAAATAATCGCAATCGAATCTTTCTTATATGCGACCATGCCTCGAATTGCATCCCTCCGGAGTTAGGAGACATGGGACTGAACCACGCCGAGCGGGAGGATCACATTGCATGGGACATTGGGGCCGCCCAGGTAACACACGTGCTATCGGCTGAACTGTGTGCTCCTGCCGTTCTCGGCTCGACCTCGCGACTCGTCGTGGATCTTAATCGTCGCCCAGAAGCTCCAGATGTGATTCCTGTGGTGACCCACGGTGTGAGAGTTCCTGGAAACGAAATGCTTTCAGTCGAAGACCGTGCATCACGGTTTGAACGCTTCTACCAACCGTATCACGACGCCATAGACCGATTGTTGCACAGGAGCGATGCCACCGTCGTTGTCAGCATTCATAGCTTCTCTCATGATCTGGACCGTGCCTCGCGAAACTTTGACATCGGTTTACTTTTCGACGAGTTCGAGCCACTCGCAAGATCTTTTGCAAAACAGCTGACAAATGCAGGGATGAGTGTTCGGTTAAATGAACCCTATTCCGGACGTGCTGACATTGTTTCCTCAGCACAAATCCACGGGCGACGCTACGGCCTGCCGAACTTTGAGATAGAAATCAATCAGCGTCTTATTAAATCCCGTATTAAAGCTGTCGATTTCGGTCACAGGCTTGTGCAGCCAGTAAACTGGCTGGGAGACGAAGCATTGCAACATATACACACGGTTACACGATAACTACAAGTAAGGATCGGCGTTTCAATCAGGCAGCGAAAATGCGGATCTGATCAACTGGTTCTGTTCGCGCTGGTGTATTGCGCTGGAACCTGTTGCCGGGCTCTCCCGCTCCGGACGTGTAATACAACGGAAGCGATTATCCTGAAACAATGCTTCCAGTTGCGGTTCAATCCAGCGCTTCGCCCCCATGTTTTCCGGCTCTTCCTGAACCCAGGTGATCGGTATCCCCGCCGGATGATCGGCAGCTAGCTCGCCCAACATTTCCAGCGGCAGCGGATACACCTGCTCGAGGCGCACTATTGTTGATGAAGCATTCAGCTTCTTCCTCTCCGCCGCCAACTCTACACCAAGCTGACCGCTGCATATCAGGATCTGGTCTGCAGCATCTGTAATTCGATCGACAATGATTTCGCGGAAGCGGCCGTCAGCGAGGTCTTCCAGGGACGACGAGGCAGAATTGTGCTGTAGCATCCGCTTGGGCGTGAAGACGATCAGCGGGCGACGTTCGGCCGACAGAACCTGGAGACGCAGGCGATGGAATACCTGACTAGCGGTGGTGAGATAAGCCAGGCTTATATTCCGGCGCGCACAAAGCTGCAGAAAACGCTCAGGACGTGCGCTCGAATGCTCCGGTCCCTGTCCTTCCAAGCCATGTGGTAGGAATAGTACGAGGCCACTGGGCTGCCGCCACTTGGCGTCCGAGCTGACGAGGAACTGGTCAATCATCACCTGAGCCACGTTCGCAAAGTCACCGAACTGGGCCTCCCAAATGACCAGATCTGTCGACGCCTCAATGCTGTAACCCAGTTCGAATCCGAGTACTGCGGACTCGGTGAGGGGGCTGTTGTGGATGGAGAAGCATCCTTCACCTGCATCAGCGAGCTCAGCGAGTGGCACATGGGTTGCGCCGGTAAGAAAATCATGCAGCACAGCATGTCGGTGGCCAAAGGTACCTCTTTCACTGTCCTGCCCGCTCAAACGAACACGGCGCCCTTCGGCAACAAGTGATGCGTAAGCAAGTGCCTCCCCGCTGGCCCAGTCCAACCGCTGCCTCCCCGTGGACATGGCTAAACGTCGCTTCAATACTGCCTCGACCTTGGTATGCAATTCAAATTCGGGCGGCCTGGCACAAAGGGACTCGAGCAGTGAAACCAGTCTTGGGACAGGCACACCCGTGTATGGCACTGAAAACGAATCCTGAAGTAGTCCTCCAACCGGGTCGTCCTCCGTAGATACGAAGTCACGCTTCTCCGCCCGAGATAATTCTTTTTCCAGTTCCTCGCGTGAGCGGTGAACTATTTCCTCGGCCTCCTCATCGGACACCTGCCCAAGACGCAGCAGGTTCTGAGTGTAGGTCTGATGAACAGGTGCGCGCGTTGCAATGTCCCTGTACAGTAACGGCTGTGTGAAACTCGGGTCGTCGAGTTCCATGTGCCCTCGCCGCCGAAAACAGTACATGTCGATCACCACATCTCTGTGCCAGGTACGTCTGAAGTCCATGGCGAGCCTAACGACACGATCCACAGCTTCCGGATCCTCCCCGTTCACATGGAAGATCGGTATTTGAAGCATACGCGCGACATCAGTTGCGTACTGCGTGGAACGACTCTGGGCGGGTTCCGTGGTAAAGCCGATCTGGTTATTCAGGATCACGTGGATGGTGCCGCCAGTCGCATAAGCGTCGAGACGGCTCAAGTTGAACTGCTCCTGTACAATCCCCTGCCCGGCAAAGGCAGCATCGCCGTGAACGATCAGGGGCAAAACTTTTTCGTGCCCGCATAATTCAGAAATTCGGTCTTGCCGGGCACGGGAGCGACCGAGCACGACCGGGCCTACGAACTCAAGGTGACTTGGATTAAAACATAATGAGAGTCGTACTGTCGCTCCATCAGTCAACTCCCGGTAGCCCTCAACACCAAGATGAAATCGCACGTCGCCGTCACTGTCTTCGTCATCACCGGAATCGAAACGTTCGAAGCGTCGGAAGATTTCGGCCGCCGGAACCCCCAGCACATTGCATATCACGTTGAGACGCCCTCGATGTGACATACCAATCACAATATCGCGCACACCGTCGGTGCCTGCCTTGATGATAGCCTGGTCAAGCAATGGGATGAGCGTCTCGGCACCTTCCAAAGAGAAGCGCTTTGCCCGCTTGAAGGTACCTTGCAGGAAGGACTCGAAGGCTTCCGCATCCGTAAGCTTGCGAAGAATTCGCACCTGTTCATTCCTCGGTAGCGGATACCGGTGCTCTGCGGCCTCGAGCCGCTCTCGCAACCACCCCTGAGTTGCCAGGTCATCGATATGCATGTACTGGATACCTACGGCGCCACAGTAGACATGGCGCAGATCATCGAGAATGGCTCGAAGACTTCTCTCGACAGGCTCATTTCCCCAGAGAATGGTGTAAATCTCATCCAGCTCCTTTTCACCGATATCGTAGTGTGCCGGTTCTAGCTCTGGGTGTGTGCCAGGTGCAGCGCGACCCAGGGGATCCAGAGATGCCAACACGTGCCCCCTTTCACGGTAAGCCCGTACAAGTTGTTCAACGCGTAATGCTGCCATTGCTCGAAGCTTGTCACGGAGTTTTTCGACTTCGGTAACGTCGCTGAAGACCGCGATGACACCTACGCGATGGATGTCGCCGCTTTCGGAATCCTGTTCCGAGAGAAAGCTGGTAGTAATGTCCAGCAGTCGCCGTTTTTCGTGAAGGGGAAACCACACCCTGCGATGATGGGTGGTAGCCGATTCGTAGACAGCGTCGAGGATCGTCTGGATCAGATCGTCGCTGCCATCCATGACCAGAAACACCTCGGCCAGCGACCGACCCAGTACATCCGACCTGTCAAGTCCAAGGATAGACTGCGCCGCTGCGTTGAATGTGGTGATCGTGCCCTTCAGGTCCACACTCATCACACCCTCACGCATGTTTTCCAGAATGCTATGGTGGATGGTTCCGGAGGTCATTCTATTCGCTGCTGTATATAAGGGAAAATCTAGCTAAGTGATTAAGAATACGGTTATAAATGCGCCAATTTGAAAGCTGGCCCGGCGCCTGAATGCCAGCCGGACCGATACGGGCAGGTTCATATCCCGGGCAAGGATTGCTGCTCTGTGACCCGCCTTGCCTCTTCCTGCACCACCGACTGAATGCGCTCGTATAGCTCTTCAGCCTGTTCCGGACTGTTTCCCACGGCTACCACACCAAAGCGGCCATTTTCACCGACAGTCGGCAGCATGTGGAGCAGGACACCCGTCTGCCTGGCCTGGTCGAAATGCAGGCTATGGCGTATGCAGATATCAAACATGTCATTGGGCGCGAATGCCCGGTAAAGTTTGGACTCCAAATGATCGCTGGCAACGTAGAACTTCTGCTGCCCACTCGGTGCACGGAATACTCCGTCCTCCGGATAGAAATTGCCCTCGGTGAGAAACTGTAAGATCTGGAAAGGATGTGTGGTTCCGCCAAGGCGCAGATTGATCTCTATTGCGTAGGATTCCCACCGATCCTCATCATTGCGTACAACGACAAAATCTACCGCGAAGCGGCCCAAAGCGCCCAGGGCAGCCAAACGATCGCCAATCCTGGCCGCCTCACTGGCAATAAGCGGCCCATAGCCTGGATCCGCAGGGAACTTGCTACCGAGGAAGCTGCCTCCACTGGGCCCTCCCAGGAGCTGATCGTGAGTTGAGAGGATTTCAACCTCACCCAAGGGTGATACACGCATCTGGACACTGGGACTTCGAAAGTCGCGCCCCTGAATCCTCTCCTCGACAATACCGCCCATCTCCTGGATCCCGGAGGAGAACTTGTCAAAGTTGACCGAAGACGCCTCGTAGACCATCGACTGCAGGCGCTCTTCAAGCATGGCTGCATATGCTGGATCAGAAGGCTCCGGCAATCCTTCCAGATCAATGACCGCATTTCCTTCACCGGAGATGCCGTCGTTGAGCTTCACCATGGCCTCTGCAATAGTCGGTTTGCGACTCTGCATCTCGGAAATAGCACGCCGCACATCATCCATGGACCTGAGGTTTTCAAGGCCAATCGGGTAAGAGGCACCTGCGGCCTCAAATACTTCACGGCCACCGCTTTTACCACCAAGGTAGAACAGGGATGGGTCAGATCCATACAGCGGAATTCCGAGACGTAACGCCAAATCCCGCTCTTGCAGGGTAACTGTGTATGTAATCAGATGAGCACGGTCTGGATCTGGAATCAGTGCGCGAATCTTCTCGCACAGGTGGGGGCGCTCGAGGAGCTTTCGCGTCAATCCGCGGGGTGACCTGTCTTCCGGAGCAATGTTGATGAACCGTTCCATAGCGTGACTCGTGATCACACCCGGCATCAATGACATATAGTAATCCAGTGTTTCCGGAAGAATCTTCTGCGAAGTTACGTAAATCATTCGTGTACGTGGCTGGCGCAGCAGCATGAGCAGAAACAGCATACGCTCTTCGTACGACTGCATCTCAGCGCCCTTGCAGTCGAATTCAATCGATTGAGAGGGAACGATCACGACCGTCTGCTCTTCCTGTTCCTTCGGGTCGAGTCCGCTGATAGATCGCCACAAGGGGATGAGCTTGGCCTGCAGCTTCTCGAACTGGACCATTGCCTCTGCTTCGGTCAGCCCCAAAGGGATCACATCAAGGGGTTCCATCATTGCCATAACATGTCACTCTTGTGTTTGCATCTTTTTAGGGGATGCAATAATATAAATTAAGTATTGCCAGTCAGTATTGCCAGCGCCGATACGCTTGACAGTAAAAGCTGTTATATCAAATTTCAGGTGACGCGAACACACTCATATGAAAGTCAAGTCAGCTTAGAGAGTATTATTACTTCAAATTCAGCGGAATATTTGGTCGTTTTGCAATAGATATTGTGCTGAATACTGAAGCACGTCATAATTAATAAGTCATCAAAATTCATAACCTATCAAACAATTTCGCTTTCAGTTTAAGCGAATTTAGAGGGACAAATTGTGGAAATTACAACACGAAACGCGGGCGAAACTCTGATCGTTGACTTAACCGGCAGTTTGGACACGCAGACTTCAGGACAGGCATCGGAAGAAATGACGCAAATCGTTGCAGAAACGAACGGCAACAGCATGCTGATGGATCTGGAAAACCTTGAATTCCTCAGCAGTGCAGGTTTGCGTGTACTTCTGCGCGCTGCCAAGGATTTCCAGGCGAAGGGAGGTACCATAAAAATATGCCAGGCAAAAGGTGTGGTCAAGGAAGTGCTGGATATTTCCGGGTTCGGGAGTTTCCTGGAGATTCATGATAACGAGGCAGACGCTCTCGCAGCCTTTTCCTGATAACAGGCGGATGTCCGCACGCCGGGCAGCCCTCAGTAGAGTGACCCTGACAACCGACACCTACCTCAGCGTGGGAGAGATATTGACTAATGGAAACCACAACCAGCGCGGAACAGGATGCATCTGCCGCAAACCATCCACTGGAATATCGGCTTTTTTGGGCACTCGACGATGATGGCGACTCCCAGGTCAACAAATCCGACCTCGTGCTTGTGCTCGAGCGTAATGGACTTACCCGAAAGGATCCCCGCCTGGGTGAGTTTTTCACCCTGCTGGACGAGCTGAAGTCAGAGACACTGGATTTCAAGGCCTTTCTGAACATCATCAAGACGGCCAGCGCCTTGATTGAGCAGGTGATGCAGGGCGACCTGGCCTTGCCAGACTTTGCACAATTCTCTGAGACCATGACAAGTCAGTTTGCAGAGGTCGCACTCAATGAGGACGGGCAACAAGCGACATATATCCCACCACTCGCTGAAGTCAATCCGGATCAATTCGGTATCAGTGCAGTCAGTGTCGATGGCCAGCTGCTAGAAATTGGCGACAGTGAGACTGACTTCTCCGTACAGTCAGCCTGTAAGCCCTTCAACTACTGTATTGCGCTGGATGAACTCGGTGCTGACAAAGTGCATGAGCATATCGGCATGGAACCCTCGGGACAGGCATTCAACGCACGTGTATTGATGTCCGATGGGACAGGACGTCCTCATAACCCTATGATCAACGCCGGTGCCATCATGGCTGCTGCATTGATCAAGTCTGATCTGCCACTGCATAGACGTCTCGACCATGTGCGTAAAATGTGGTCCAAGATGACTGGTGGATCAACCCCGAGATTCAACGCATTTATGGCCCAGGAAGAAAGCCGTACCGGGGATAATAATCGCGCTCTTGGCTACATGATGAAAGCAGCCGGGGTATTACCAAATGGAGAGGACGCCGTTGACCACGAGTTGCGTGATGCTCTCGAACTTTACTTCAGTATTTGCTCCCTCGAGATTAATCCGCGCGAGCTGGCGACAGCGGCAGCGACACTGGCAAATAATGGGATATGTCCAGTTACCCAAGAACGTGTATTCGAGGAGAGGACCGTGCGTAACTGCCTGACACTGATGCAGATGTGCGGCATGTATGATGGTAGTGGTGAATTTTCCGTTCATATAGGGTTGCCGGCCAAGAGCGGCGTCGGTGGAGCCGTAATCCTGGTGGTTCCCCGCCTTATGGGTATCTGTTTCTGGTCGCCACGGCTCGACCCGATCGGAAACAGTGTACGCGGTGTCGACATGGCCAAGCGACTCGCGCAGATCTATCGCATGCATGTCTATGATGGCGCCGCGGAGCGTAGCAGTCGTATCGATCCTCGGGTAACCACCGCGCGATCACGTGCACGCCAGACGTCACTGGCACTAAGGGCGGCAAATATCGGGGATATACGCAGCTTGCAGCATCTTTACGATGGCAATGCCGATCTATCAAAGGGTGATTACGACAACCGAACGCCGATGCACCTTGCAGCCGCCGAAGGACACATCGAGGTTGTTCGCTTCTTGCTCGACAACGAGATCAGCGCGAACCACCATGACAGATGGGGAGGCACGCCTCTCGATGATGCAGAGCTTGGCAACCATACGGACGTGATTGAACTGTTGAAACAACACGGCGCCGAACCGGGAAATTCACAACATGACAACTCCGAGTCCTTAGCTACAGAACAGGCTGCGCAATATGGCGACACCGATGCTGTGGTCGAACTGCTATGGGCCGCCGCTGAAAACGATATCGACAATCTGCGCCGCTGCCTGGCTAAAGGGATCCCTGTCAGCGCTGCCGATTATGATGGCCGCACCGCATTGCACCTCGCAGCATCTGACGGACATGTTGATGCAGTCAAGTACTTGCTGGCACATGACCACCCTATCCTCGTCCGCGATCGATGGAATGCTACCCCGCTTGATGACGCAAGGCGCGAGAACAGGGATGACGTCGTAGAGTTACTGGCAGCAGCAGAGAGAGCGTTCCAAGAGCTGACTATCAAGCCTGACACCGGTGAACTTGCACAGACGAATGCTTTTCTGAACAGGTACACCATGGCACACGGTGTCCACTCACTGGTCAGCGATCGTGTAAATGTCGTACTCGATGAAGTCCTTGCCAGCATCATCGATCACGCCTCCTCGGATGCCACCTGCCGCGAGATAAAGCTCGTATTTGATGCCACAGCAGAGCTGCTAAAGATCGTAATCATAAGTGATGGAAGTGAGTTCGACCCACTTTCTTCGTCAGAGACTGATGTGGGCGATATGGAAATAAGCGGTGTGGCGGGCAAATTAATCCGTAAGTTTACCGAAGACGCCAGCTACCAGCGCAACGAAGAAAAGAACGAGCTGTCACTGACATTTAGACTTACCGAGCCTTCGGCCAGGGACACCTGGTAACACACGTCTATTCTATCTCTAAAACCTGTAGGCTTCTTTGAAACATAGACAAATTATTTCTGTTTACACATGAACGCTATAAGTGCTTTATGAGTGTTACTGTATTTCGGTCGACTCCGCGTTTATAGAATACCTCATCCATCAATTGGCGAACGATATGTATACCCAACCCACCTATCTGTCGATCTGAAAGTGTACCATCCAGGTTCGGCATTTCACGTTGAAAGGGATTGAATGGGACACCATCGTCCACAATCGTGATTTTCAAGCGTTCCGCATCCCTTTCTGCTTTCACTTCTATTTCATGCTCGCCACCATCAGGGAAACCATAGGAAATAATATTATTAAGTAGCTCATCAAAGGCGACATTGATTTTATTATACGCCTCCTTGCTGACCCCACTTGTCTCGGCAAATTCTGAAAAGGCATCCAATACAACCCCGACTTCTTCGAGCTGGTTAACAATGCATTTGGTAAAAATCTCCACAGAATTGGAATCTTGCAGGGCTGAGGCTGATACTGCGAGCAGCGTAATATCATCTGACTGTTCCGCACCCTCGGCAAAGTCTCCGACACTCTGAACCACACGGGTCACGAGATCCTTCGGGTCGATGAATTCCTCATCCTGAAGGAATTCTGCCAGCCTCTGGTCACCATATAGCGCCCGAGAGTGATTCATGGCTTCGGTCACGCCATCCGAGTAGATGAGCAGACTTTCTCCCGCGCTCAGTGTCACACAATCCTCTTTGTAAGCAATACCGCCCAACGGGCCAAGAACCGGCCCATGCTTCTGATCCAGGCACTCCACGCGCCCATCTGTACGTTTGACATACGGCGGGTTATGTCCACCATTGGAATAACGCAACTCACCCGTCCGTATATTCAAGATTGCTAAAAAAACTGTTACGAACATCATTGCGTCATTGTTGGCAGTAAGCTCGTCGTTTGCATGTGTCAGGATACTGGCCGGCGAGAGATCATCCGCAGCCCGTGAGCGAATAAGGACTTTTGAAATTGTCATAAAAAGGGCTGCCGGCACCCCCTTTCCCGAGACATCACCGACGCAGACACAAAGATGGTCGTCATCGATGTAGAAGAAGTCGTAGAGGTCGCCGCCAACTTCTCGCGCGGCCTGCATCGCCGCGTAAAGCTGTACACCACTTTCTCCGGAGAACGCAGCAAAGTTCTGCGGCAACATGCTGAGTTGTATATCTCTACCGATGTTGAGCTCCTCCTCCATGCGCTCTTTTTGCTTATTAATGATGGCATAGGCCTTTTGCAGCTCATCCAGGTGCTGCTTGCGTTCTATCTGCGTTCTCACTCGCGCTTCGACAATTGCCGGCGAAATCGGCTTGGTAATATAATCAGCGGCGCCCAGTTCCAGTCCCTTTTTTTCGTCTGCCTCCTGCCCCATGGCAGTAACAAAAATAATGGGTATTTCACGGGCAGTCTCATCTGCTTTGAGCTGGCGGCAAACCTCGTAACCGTCAAGCTCCGGCATCATTACGTCCAGTAGAATCAGGTCCGGAGGATTCTCGGAGCGGGCCGCCTTCAGGGCTTGTGCACCGCTGATGGCCGCCATTATCTTGTAGCTGGGTTTGAGCAGGTCGGCGAGCAAGTTGATGTTGAAGCGCTCGTCGTCGACGATCAGGATTTTGTGGCGTTCGCTCATGCAGGCTCCATCGGTTCAGTTAGCGGTC
>JBGCEN010000065.1:0-13578 GCA_045106435.1 Rhodothermales bacterium | reverse complement strand
GGAGGTACTCGATGGGTACGATGGGTACGATGGGTACGATGGGTACGATGGGTACGATGGGTACGATGGGTACGATGGGTACGATGGGTACAAAATTATTTATTTTTATACAATCTGTTTAGATTCTCTTTATTTTTAGCTGGAAAAGAAGAGATAAACCCTGTTTGAAATGAATAAACGTTTTCTTATTGCCATTTGTCTTTTCATTTTTGTGTCTGCCCAAAGCATTACTGTGCAAAGTGCTACGGCGCAAACATGGGAATTGGTGTGGGCAGATGAATTTGATGGCGATCTCCTGGATCCCAACAAATGGTCCTTCCAATTTGGCGATGGTTGTCCAAACCTGTGTGGGTGGGGAAATAATGAACTTCAATGGTACAGTGGCACCAACCACTCAGTTGGTAACGGCTTGCTTACAATCACGGCAAAAGAAGAGTCAGTGAGCGGGAAAAACTATACATCTTCACGCTTGCGGTCGATTAACAAAGGCGATTGGACGTATGGCAGGATTGAGGTGCGTGCAAAGATGCCGATCGGACAGGGGCTGTGGCCGGCTATCTGGATGCTTCCCACCGATCCATCTATTTATGGTGTTTGGGCTGCAAGTGGTGAGATCGATATCATGGAGTATGTTGGACATAAGCCGGATGAAGTGCTCGGCACCATTCATTTTGGTGGTACGTGGCCACAAAATCAATTCACCAGCAAAACCTATACGCTACCATCTGGCTCCTTTAATGATGACTTTCATGTATTTTCGATAGAGTGGGAAAAGGAAGAAATTCGGTGGTATGTAGATGGTGAGCTATATAGTACGCTGAGTAATTGGTCGTCTACAGGCGGCACGTTCCCGGCCCCGTTTGATATTGACTTCCACCTGCTAATCAATCTCGCTGTTGGTGGCAATCTTCCGGGCAATCCAGACGCAACAACGTCATTCCCGCAGGAATTGGTTGTTGACTACGTTCGTGTGTACGAAGACATCAGTACGGGCGGTGAAACCGGAAACAGCTTCTTATTCGATGATATGGAGCATGGAGACCCCGACAATAACAATTGGTTTACTTTCGACGGCATGGGCGGTGGTATCTCGGCGAATGATTCAGATGTCTCCCCTACCGATGGCGCCAGCTTTTCACTGAATGCTGACTACCCTTCAGCTTCCGGATATATTGGTGGTTTTGGAAGAACCAATCGGTTGAATCTTGCCAATGCAACCCATTTCAATTTCTGGATTAACCCACAAGCCGGCCAATCATACACACTGGAAGTACAACTACAGGATGACGACAACGGAGATGACCTGATTCCAACGCCTTCATCAGTTGATGATGAGTTTCAATTTAATTGTGTGATTAGCGCTTCAGGGCCTTGTGCAACTGCCGGCAATGGTTGGCAATTGGTCTCTTTGCCGCTGGCTGATTTTTTCGATGATAACTCCTTTCATATTGGAGGCAATGCCATCCTGGATCCCGTACCCACCGATGCCGGCGGAAACGGACAGCTTGTCAATATTGCCGTTACTGTACTTGGAAATGGAACGCCCGTCAACTTCACCACCGATTACTGGGCATTTGTAGACAGCACCCAGGTAACTTCCAACGAACGCCCCACAGAGCTTCCTGAAGGCGTGCGCATCTCACCTGCTTACCCAAATCCTTTTTCGCAGGCAGCAACCTTTGACCTGGTATTGGAGAAAGCACAGCAAGTAAAAATTCAGGTTTTTGACTTGCTTGGAAAAAGAGTGCAACTGCTTCATGACGGGTTTATACCTGCCCAAATCAAAAACACATTCGAATTCGAAGCTGAAGAATGGCCTAATGGCGTATATCTCTATCAGATTGAAGCAGAGTCTTTCGCACACACAGAACGTGTTGTTTTGATAAAATAGAGAAGACAAAAAAGCCGGCGCTGTGGACGAAGCGCCGGCTTTGGTATCCCATGTGTTCCGTTAGTTAGGGATGGAGTAGAATTGCTTACTCCTGAAATGCATTTGCTTCCTTATTGAAAGCAAATGAATCTCGTCACACTATGGCGCATACCCGGAAATAATTATGCGCCAAAAGTAAAACTTTTCACAAACACTTTCTATGCGCCATTATTTCGGGGACCCTTAAACAGTCGTTAAATCTATATTTTTCAAATACTTCAGCCAATCTGATTAATCTGCGTTACCAAGGGCGAAGGCAATCAACCACAATGCGCTCTTCTCCCTACTCTCAGGCATTTTTTATACAATGGCGCTTCGCAAAGATACTTAGCTTTGCTCAGCATGACATGATAAAATACTTGTGCCAGTACTTAGCCCGACTTTGCCCAATTGAAAAGTAAAGACAAGCTCAGAACAATTGAAAATGCTAAATTTCACATTTCCAATTTTAAATTCGAGACTTTATCCATTTGGATAAAGACGAGCTTAGTATTCTTTGATAACACGAACAGTCTTGATATAATCCAACCCTGGAAAATTCCGATCAAGGTACGCACGTCCATGCGCATTGATTGAATCTTGTCGCATAGCAGGACCATTGCCATGCGCTGAATTGAACATATCAATCACTTCCATACCCGATGTAATTTCAGCGATCGGCGGATATCCCCTAACTCCTCTAACTGTCATCGTATTAAGCGTAACATTATCTTTGAGATTGATAAACAACTGCGTCGTTCTTGTTTTAGGCCCTCCCCTTGCAAATGAAATGAAGCCTTTTGCATTGCTTTTCCTTACTGGCTCATCGTCAATGACAAGCTTCCGCCACGCATCATTCACATCCGCACTGTTGTGTATCCCAAATTGGGCTACATAATCTTTAACTACGCGATAAAGAGATATTTCGTCAAAAAATTCTACCCTAATCAAGTGATAGAATCGATCTGCAGCCAAAGGGCTCCACCGGCGGTGGACCATTGCTTCAAAACTCCCCTTGCTCGTATCAAAAGCAACAAGAAAGCTATCTGGAGCCGGCTTTTCTATATCTGCATCTGGCATGCCTTGCGCATATGCCTGCTGCTGCAACACAAAGAATAACAACAACATGTACAAAAACTTCTGAACCATTTTCTTGGTGTTTGTAATTTTTACTGAAAGTGCCTTACCATGGGTCGGAACGTTGCCATCATATATGCTTATGTATTCACTTGGGTCCACCGTTTAGTTTTTATCAAAAACAGAAGTAGCTATGCAATTCCGTTTCTTGCTTGTCTCCTGTATGCTCTTGTTAGTCATCGGGGCGGGTTGTGACAATAAAATAGATAGTCTCTTTACCCCCGTTGAAATCCCTCCGCCTACCAATCTTGCTGATTCTCTCTATACAGAGACAGAATCCGGCTTAAAATATTATGATCTGGAGGTTGGAACTGGTTCTCTGGCGGAAGCTGGATTTGCCGTCCAGTACCATTTTATTACCTGGCTTAGTGATGGCAGGGTTGTTAACAGTTCGTATTCAACAGGATTTTTACAGGTGACCACACTCGGCAACAACAATCTTATTCCAGGATGGAGTGAAGGACTGGATGGTATGAGAACAGGAGGATTCAGACAACTGATTATCCCGCCAGAATTAGCCTATGGGGCCGATGGTAACGATCTATTGGGTATTCCGGCGAATGAGACGATCATTATGGAGCTATCCCTACTGGGTGTTGGTATCCCGGTTGATCAATAAAATTATCTCGTGTTCGATAATTTACATATCAATATCTCCGGCGGCCTCGACATTCCTGTGCCCCGGATGTGCACTGTACGGCAACACTTTGAAGATTTTGGCCTTGCCAATTTAGCGGAGCACGTAGTCGGCAATGTGCGCAAAGTCCAAAGCCAGGCACAGATTAAACCAGGCGAGCGAATTGCTATAGGCGTTGGGAGCCGGGGTATTTCAAACCTTTCGGTAGCGGTTAAAGCCCTTGTGCAAGAACTAAAGGCCTGGGGAGCCCATCCGTTTATTTTCCCGGCAATGGGTAGTCATGGCGGAGCTACAGCAGAAGGACAGGCGCGCGTCCTGGCAAGTTATGGCATAACCGAAGACGCAATGGGCGTGCCTGTAAGGGCAACAATGGAGACGGTTGAAATAACAAAAATGGCAGATGGGACGCCGTTATTTGTCGATAAATTTGCCTATGAAGCAGATGGTATTGTCCTGATCAATCGCGTAAAACCTCACACGACTGTACGCGGCGTTATCCAAAGCGGGATCATTAAGATGATGATCATCGGGATGGGTAAAATTCAGGGGGCGACAATCATGCACAGCGAACACGGCATGGACCGCTTCGACAAAGTATTACCCATTGCGGCTGAGCAACTCATGCCACATATCCCCTTTCGATTTGGCGTTGCGCTACTCGAAGATGCGTTTGATCACACGGCAAAGGTTGAATGTGTCCTGCCATCTGAACTCATTCAGAAAGAGCAAATACTGTTAAATGAAGCGACCGGCATGATGGCTCGCCTTCATTTTGATCAGATCGATGTCTTGGTTATTGATCAGATCGGCAAGGAAATCAGCGGAGCCGGCTTTGACCCCAACATTGCAGGCCGCAATAGCCGAGGGGTTGCCGGGTTCGACAAGCCACGTGTTGATAAACTCGTCTTACTCGATCTCACAGATCAAACGTACGGAAATGCCACTGGCGTTGGCATGGCAGACGTAATAACGCGCCAGCTTTTTGCAAAAATTGACTTTGAGTCCACCTATGCCAATGTAATCACCAGTGCCTATTTGGATGGCGCTGCTATTCCCATCGTCATGGGCTCAAACATAGAAGCCGTAAGTCTGGCGGTCAAAACTATTCTGCGTGTTAAGCCAGCGGACGCACGAATTGTTAGAATACGAGATACTTTGAGCCTCGATAAAATATTTGTATCTGAACCTTTGCTACCCGAAGTTAAAAGTCATCCTAACATGGAGCTTCTAACTCCACCAGCTCCGATGGCCTGGACCAAGGAAGAATTTCAATTTTAGAACACCGGTTCTAAATAAGTCATAGATTCAACGAACGTGCATCTGTGCTGCATTCTGCCACCTTGTATAATTTTTTTAACCAGTAGCCTCCCCATGACCTCTGCCCCCTACTGGCCTTTTATTGTTTTAGCGCTTGGTATTATAACGGTTGTTATTCTCATCGCGCGGCTCCGCATTCACGCTTTTCTGGCACTGATGATTTCTGCCGTAGTTGTCGGCATATTGAGCGGTGAATTACCCGGAGGGGAAGGTGTTGCACATATTTTAAGAGCCGTTGAATTGCCTATGCGCGAGTTTGGCGGGATAGCCGGCCAGATTGCTTTTGTTATAGCACTCGCAGCCATCATTGGCACGGCGATGATGGAAAGCGGTGCAGCTGATAAAATTGTTAATAGCCTCATAGGCGTTTTCGGAGAACGAAACGCAGCCATAGCACTGATCTTCAGCAGTCTTGTGCTTGCCATCCCTGTTTTCTTCGATACCGTATTTTTCCTGCTGATTCCGCTAGCCCAGGCGCTCCGCCTGAAAACCGGTAATAATTACGTTCTCTTTGTGATGGCCATTGGCGGTGGAGCAGCCATCACGCATCATCTTGTCCCTCCTACCCCCGGCCCGCTTATCATGGCCGAGACCTTACAAGTTGATCTTGGTGTAACCATTATGGCCGGCTTGCTCTCAGCCATTTTACCTGCCATTGCCGTGTATTATGGAGGCAAGGCCATTAACGATAGATGGGATATCCCCTTTAGAGCGCCTGTTATTTCAGATATTAACAAGACCGCTCAGGTTTCAACAGCTGATGAGCATGCCTGGGCACCGGGCATTATGTTATCACTCCTACCTGTTGTATTGCCTGTATTGCTGATCAGCCTTTCCACAATCATTGGATTGTCTGAAAACACATCGATGGTAGCTTTCAGTTTTCTAGGCAATAAGAATGTTGCGATGATGCTGGGGACAATGATTGCCATGTGGCTCTGGGCAAAACGAAAAGGATGGCGCATGAGTGACCTCGGCGATGCCGTAGGTGAGCCGCTTCAGATCGCCGGCATCATCATTCTCATCACCTGTGCAGGTGGTGCATTTGGTGCCATGATCAAGTTGGCCGGCATCGCCGATGCTGTTGCGTGGGCAACTGCTGATTTTCAGATCAGCTTTATATTACTTGGATGGATCACGGCTGCTGTAATGAAAATTGCCCAAGGGTCTGGCACCGTCGCAATGATTACCGCCTCAAGTATTATGTATGCGATCATAGGAGATGGATCAGCGCTTGGATATCATCCGATTTATGTTTTACTGGCCATTGGATTTGGCGCCATGTTTATTTCGTGGATGAATGACAGTGGTTTCTGGGTCGTTGCTAAACTTGGTGGCTTCACTGAACAGGAAACGCTTAAAACATGGACCGTGATGCTTGGCTTGATCGGCATCGTCGGCCTTGTTCAACTGCTTATTATGGCGGCTATTTTTCCGTTTGTTTAGGGAGTCGGTGGGTTTGTAGGTCGGTGAGTCTGTGGGTAGGTAGGTCGGTGGGTCATTCGTAGCGTAGGCTCTTTACGGGGTCTGCGAGGGTGGCGCGGATGGACTGATAGCTTATTGTAAGCCAGGTCAGTAGCAGGACGCCGGCTCCAGCCAGTATAAAAGTAGTCCAACCGATACTGATGCGATACGCAAAGTCGAGCAACCACGTGTCTAGTGCGAAGTACGCGAGCGGTGCGGCGAGTACAAATGCGATGACAACCAGACGCGTGAAGTCTTTTGTAAGCAGCAACAGAATATCTGTATAAGATGCACCCAACACCTTACGTACCCCCAGCTCTTTCGTGCGCTGCGATGTAGTAAACATCGCAAGTCCCAATAATCCAAGGCATGCGATGACCAGGGCCAGCATCGAAAAATAACTAAACAAGCTGCCCAGACGCGTTTCTGTCTGATACATATTGTTATAGGCGTCGTCCAGGAAGTGATATTCAAATGGAAAAGCCGGCGAGAACTCAGCCATGGTCTCTCCCAAGAAGCCGATCGTCTCCTGCATATTGTCGGGATGCACTTTGATTAGAATGCGAGAGAATTTTTCGGTATCAACAAACAATGCCAAAGGGGCTATTTTCTCGTGAAACGACAAGAAGTTGAAATCTTTCATTACCCCAATGATGCGACTTACCCGCCCTCGAAAAGCAATCTGTTTACCCACACCTTGCTCCCATCCAAGTTCACGCACCAGCGTTTCATTAACCAATAATCCTCCGCTTTCATCAGCGCCCATTTGTTCTAAGAAATCACGCCCTTCCACCACTTCAATGCCTAGCAGTTCTGCAAAATTATACTGTATGGGTGTGTAATGAATGGGTACGTAATTCTGATCTTCAGGCGCTCCTTCCCATTGCTTAATGCTTTCGCTTGAAAAAATATTCGTTGGATCATGATGTGTGGCAGTGACACTAACTACACCGGGATGGCCTTCCAGTCGTTGCTTTATCACATTGTACTGATTGTGCAATTTCTTGTCTTTTACCTCAACAGAAACGATACGCTCACGATCTACGCCAGTGGTTTCGTTTTGCATATAATTGAGCTGTTGCCGGATGATCAGCGTGCCAATGATGAGCCCGATCGTGATCGAAAACTGAACAACCAGCAATGCATTCCTGACCGAAGATGTACCGCCTTTTTGACCAAGCATTCTCTTGGTCATGCGTACCGGATGAAAAGAAGACAGTAGAAATGAAGGATAGCTTCCCGAAAGCACCCCTGCTCCCAGACCAATAAATATCAATACAACCAACAACCCGCCATTTGCCTCAAGAGACAAAGATATTTCCCGCGCCATCAGGTGATTGAAGGTAGGCATGAAGAGCAAGACACAGGCAAGGGCAATCACCAATGCAAGCACAGCCGGCATCACAGATTCTGCCATAAATTGCCCAATCAATTGTTTTCTATGTGCGCCCATGATTTTCCTCACCCCCATCTCCATAACACGGGTCGTAGAACGTGCCGTAGCTAAATTGACATAGTTGATGACGGACAGAAGCAATATCAGCAAACCCACTATCGAAAAGAGGTAGATATATTTGATGTCACCGTTTACCCCAAATTCAAATCTGAGATTTGAGCGTAAATGAATCTCTTTCAATGCTTGTGGGAAATAGACGCTGATTGATCCGGGGTTTTGCTGATAATAGTATTGCTGGCTCAGATGTTTTTCAGCAAGTGCCGGCAGCTTGGCTTCAAATTCTGCAACGGAATGATCCGGGCGCAAAGCCGCATAGGTAAGGTATCCATTGTTATCCCACGCGGCCCCATCTTTGGCATATCGTTCGGAAGACTGTATAGGCAGAATGAAATCAAACCGCATATGGCTATTAAAAGGGATATCTTCGAGTACCCCAACAACTTCCATTGGCACGGCATCAGCGGTGTGCGTAACGGATAAAAATGCACCTACCGGATTGCTGTCGCCGAAATACTTGCGCGCCAAACGCTCTGTCAGAATGATTGCATTTGGATTACCAAGTGCAACGCTTTCATCTCCCTGAAGCAATGGGAAGCTAAACACATCGAAGAAATGAGATGTGGTGTAAATGCCGGCTTCATCGAATCGCGTGTTATCATGTTCGAGTATCGCATCTACTTTCCTCACTTGCGTCGCGTATTCCACTTCAGGAAACTCTTCCATTAAAGCATTTGCCAGGGGCAAGGGTGTTACGGCAAATTGCTGTGTACCTTCGTAGTTTTCCCTGTTCTCTTTTGCAATACGGTAGATATTATCCGAGTTGGCGTGAAAGTCGTCGTAGCTTAATTCGAACTGTACAAATAGGCTGATCAGAATAAAGCAGGTGAGCCCAATGGCGAGGCCAAATACGTTAATAAATGCGTAGCCGGCTTGTTTGCGCAAATTCCGCAGCGCAATCTTAAAATAATTCTGTAACATGACAAAACCCCAGTAAATGGACCGGCTAATTAATGGAAAGATAGATCGAATGACCTGATACCAATACCACCTCGTTGCTACCGCCCTCCCGTACCTTTTTTCCTGATATCTGTACGTCTCTTCCAAATCTCCCAACACACTGTCATGATCAACAGAATGAAGTAAGAGACTCAGGAAGTGCTGAGCAAAAAAAGGTGGTTTAGGCATAAGTTTTAGCGGAAGAATGTATCTGTATAAAAAGCGCCCATTATATTCGGTGTCCATGACCACCAAGAGTCTGGCAAGGCTGTAAAAAAGCGCCCTCTTCTGGCTCGCAACGGCAGTTTTTGCGAATCAGTCCCGTCTCTCTACGGTGGCAACTATCATATGTTACTAAATAAGTAAGAAATAAAACAGCCGAGCTATAATCAGGTGATTATAGCCGTCTGCGCCCCTCTTGCGAATCAATGCATCCTTTTGATACGGCTCCCCTTTTCGCCGGCGCTTCCTTGCTTTGTAATCTTCTGGCGGCCATTCATTTCCCGCAAAAAATGAAACGTAAAAAATGGTTAACAAAAAAAGTCGGTGGTGATTGATCCCCGCAATTGTTTTCTCTATTATCCAACCTTCTCCGACGTCGGGCTGGCAAATTACCTCATCTCCTTGAAGAGCACAGCGCTCATCTTTTTCAAGAGACTCAGGTTAATAGCGACTTGATCAGCACTGGATATTTCTGTCAAAAACAGTGTTTGAGATCGCTAAATCCCCTCAAGACCTTTTTGCTTCAAACCCATATCGCATTAGATCGCGGATGACAACGGATTTTTGACACCTCCTTAATTTCCAAGCCTTCCATTTCATAGCAAAAGACTATCAAATAATGAATTCCAGAATTACTGTAATTTTGGTGCTAAGCATGTTTTTATCTGTTTCAGCGCTTGCACAAGATGTTGCCTGTATTAATGGCTTAGCCAATGGGTATGCTTGCGACTCTGTTGACCTTAAAGCCTTTGTCCCAATCACAGACATGGGCGGTTCTTCCTCTACGGAAGCAAATGACATTTGGGGCTGGACTGACCCAAGCACCGGCAAAGAGTACGCCTTGGTTGGTTTATCAACAGGGACTGCGTTTGTAGACATCAGCGATCCAGTTGCGCCCATTTATCTCGGCAGTCTCTCTACACATACCAATTCCTCTTTATGGCGTGATCTCAAAGTATTCAATGACCATGTTTACATCGTCAGCGAAGCAAGCGGCCATGGCATGCAAATCTTTGATTTGACAGCGTTGCGTAGCGTAAGCAATCCGCCGGCTACTTTTTCAAACACTGCACATTACGACGACTTTGGCAACGCGCACAACATCGTGATCAACGAAGGCTCCGGGTTTGCCTATGCAGTGGGTACAGGTACCTGTGGTGGTGGATTGCACATGATTGACATCAACAATCCCACAAGTCCATCCAATGCCGGCTGCTTTTCTTCTGATGGCTATACTCACGATGCACAATGCGTCATGTACTCAGGACCTGATACAGCACACCAAGGCAAAGAGATTTGTGTCAACTCAAATGAAGACACCATCACCATTGCCGATGTAAGCAATAAAAGCAATGTGATCCAGCTTGCCAGAGAAGGATATCCGAATAGCGCTTATGTGCATCAGGGTTGGTTTTCAGAAGATCAGCGGTACTTCTATCAGAATGACGAACTTGATGAAGACGGAGGCAACACCAGAACCATCATCTGGGATCTTGAAGATCTGGATGACCCATTTATTGCCAGCGACTACTTTGGCCCAACCAAGGCCATTGACCATAACCTCTATGTAAAAGGGAATCTCGTATACGAGACAAATTACACGGCCGGCCTGAGAATCCTCGATATCACCGACCCGGAAATCCCCGTAGAAATTGGTTTCTTTGACACATACCCATTAAATGATGCCACTTCATTTAACGGTGCATGGAGTAACTATCCCTATTTCGCCAGCGGCAACATCATCGTAAGCAGCATTGAAGACGGCCTGTTTATCCTAAGACCAGACTTCGATGGCGGCGGAGGCAACAACCCGCCGGTAGCCGGTTTTTCTTCTTCGTGCACATTGCTTTCATGCAACTTTACCGATACCAGTTCAGACAGCGATGGCGCTGTTGTATCCTGGAGTTGGGACCTTGGTGATGGCAGTACATCAACTGCTCAGAATCCGGACAATACGTACGGATCCAATGGCACGTATAGTGTCATGCTAACGGTAACCGATGACCTCGGCGCAACCAGTTCTACGAGTATGGCTGTCACAGTGAACGATGGTTCAGGTGGCGGGACAATGCATGTGGCATCTATTTCGACCACAACCCTTCGTGGCAGCGGTGGCGGTACTGTTGAAGCAACTGTTGTCATTGAAGATGACAATGGGAATCAGGTTGACGCGGCTACTGTCACCGGGACATTTAGCGGAGACCTGGCAGGATCAGATTCTGACGTGACCAATGGAAACGGTGAAGCAACGCTGGTTTCAGATTTCTTCACGACGAGACCGAATGACCTTGGCATTTGTGTTGACAACATCACACATGGCTCGCTCACATACGACCCCAATGCTAATGCTGACCCATCCTTCGGCTGTGACAACGGCGGCAATGCAACACCGACGGCTGACTTCAGCTTCAGCACCACGATGTTCATGGTTACGTTTGCCGATGCTAGCACCGACAGCGACGGTTCAATTGTATCCTGGAGTTGGGACTTTGGTGATGGCAATACATCGAGCGCCCAGAATCCAAGCAATACCTACGCAGCTGCCGGCACGTACTCGGTTATGTTGACGGTTACGGATGACTTTGGTGCGACCAACGCAACGAGCAAATCGGTTACAATTTCTGATGGCACAGGTGGCGGTACCATCCACATTGAAAGTATTACAACTGCAATCACACGCGATGGTGGAGATCGGTTTGTTGAAGCTACTTTCCTGATCCATGATGACGCCGGCAACCCCGTCGCCTCAGCGACAATCGACGGCACCTTCGGTGGTGATTTAAGCGGTACGGATTCAGGCACCACGGATGCAGGCGGTATTGCGGTTTTACAATCAAATACCTTCACCGCACGGCCTTTCGACCTTGGTGTTTGTGCAGACGCTGTCTCGCATCCAAGCCTGACATACGATCCTGCGCAGAACACTGAAGCCGGGTTCGATTGCTCGCCAACAGCAGCTTCAGAAATGGCCCGTAATCGTGATCTGCTTCAGTTGCAAACGGTCCCAACTGAATTTAGCATTGGCCAAAATTATCCGAATCCATTTAACCCGACCACGTTGATTGATTTCAGCATGCCAGAATCTGCTCATGTATCAATCATTGTATACAACATGCTTGGGCAAGAAATGGTGACGCTGGCCAATGAAGTGCGTGATGCTGGCATTCATACTGTCACCCTGGATGCTGCTAATCTGAGCGCCGGCGTGTACTTGTATGTAATGGAAACGGCTAACTTTTCAGTGACCAAACGCATGACGCTGATGAAATAAGCTGTCACGCAAGAGACGTTTAAACAGTAAAAGCCGCAGAAGCAAACACAGCTTCTGCGGCTTTTTTTATTCACATGCGTGCCCTGCGGAGGTACTCAGTCGTCGACCTACTTCTGCCGTCATTCCTGCGCAGGCCGAACACGAGCGAAGCGACTTATGTAATAATCCAGAATTTCGAATTATAAACACTGGATTCCTGCCTGCGCAGGAATGACGGGTGTGGTTAGGAGAGGCTTCTCTGCTCATTTTTAACGCAATTATTACGGTTTCCTTGACGCTCGTAGACGGGTGAGGCAATAATAGCCAGTAGATAGAATCAGGCAAACGCTACAAATCAAATTCCTTTTTCATCATCTCCAGGTACGCTTCATCTGAAAGTGATGGACGTGCGCCAAGCATCTGTATTGCATCTTTGCCGGCCGCATATCTCAATTGCGGCGTTCCGTCTGTCGCCGCTTCAAAAATTACTTTAGCAATATCCTCTCCGGTAGAGTAGTCTTCTTGACGCGCTGGATCTGTGAATAATGCACTGAGCCTATCTCTTGAGTGCTCTTATCCCGAATTGGCATTCAAATAGTGTGTGTTACAATTTCTCTTAATACCCCTATTGCTTAACCCTCAGCCTTTTCTTTAGCCAATCGATCCAGGAAACGTTTTTTGCCTTTTGCTACATAGGCTGTATAGCGATCGGGATCGATAAACGGATTTACACCCGCCCCTTCTTTTAGCTGCTTCGTTTTATTTTCCAGATCAAAAAATTGTCCGTGCGACGCGAGAAAAACGTCGCAGGGCAAAGACTCCAGTACATCGAAAGTTTTGTGGAAGTCATCTGCAATACCAGGATAACTGGGTTCAGTTATCAAACTGACATCAGACAAGACAGTAACGCTACATACAATTACAACATCGAGCATAGCGCCGGCGTCTTCTACCTGTAGGGTCCAGGTGGTGCAGCCCTGTGTATGACCAGCAGTTACCCGAGCAGTTAAACGCGTTTCACCCAAGGATACCACTTCCCCATCCTCAATGGATCGATCAACTGAAACCGCTGGGAAAAGCCCTGAATTCCCGAGCAAATAGTCATCTTTCCCTCCTCGCTCCATGATATCTGTATCTTCTTTGCTGATGTACAGCTTTGCACCTGAAGCTTTCTTTAATGCAGCAAGGCC
>JBGCEN010000064.1:0-3725 GCA_045106435.1 Rhodothermales bacterium | reverse complement strand
GCGTAATTCGAAAGACTCTGACATCCGGTCTGGCTGGCTCCAGAATTTCGGCTCGTCAGGATTTGCCGGCTCTTCAATAAGGTTTTTGGCAAAAGGCAGGAGGGTATCAAGCGGTTGCTGGTTGCCTATACCGTGGATGATTACAATCGCAAGCCTCTCATTAGGTGCCGGCGGTGTTTGATAGTCTTCCATGTCCAGGTTTTTCAAGCTTGAGAAAATGTCTAGCCCGAATATAAAACAATCGATGTCTTAATGTTTTGCCGGCCACAGGTTATTCACTGAACGCAGTACATTTAAAGGGCATCATAAATTACACGGTCCCAATTACTTGTTGAAAACCATTTTCTGCGTGACCGTTTTATCGCCAGATTGCAGCCGGTAAACATACATGCCACTGCTTTCGTTTTCAGGCTTCCATGAAATTGCATACGTACCCGCTGGTTGAAACTCATCGACAAGCGTCGAGACCTCCCGGCCCGTTATGGTAAACAAGCGGAGAGACACGGGGCCTGCTTTGGCCAGAGCATAGCGTATGACAGTTTTTTCGCTAAACGGATTGGGGTAGTTGCCCAAAAGGGTAGGAGAATCACCGGGAATGATTTCAGTTACAACGTCAGTTGGTGCTTGTTGGTAATACTGCATCAGGGCTCGTAAAGCTTCTGGCGGATTTGTGGGGAGCGGGCTTCCGTCCTGGGCCTGGGTGTTGGCGCCATGGCATCCACCGCAAGATCTTATTTCCCCGGGTTGAAAATTCAACCAGTAGCGTTCCCGTACAACAGGTGTCTCATCAGGAGATACCAACTGCCATGTTACTGCGCGGCGAGCAGGCACAAATGCTGCTATCGATCCATCTTCTGCTATTTCCACGCTTCCTGCCGGCCCATTATGCGCCATGTTGCCATCATCGTCGTGCATGGGCTGTGCAATGACACGCCGGCCACCGCCAGACATGCCATCATAACCACGTATCTGATCTCCCTGGAAAAACTGAAGATGGGATACATCATACATGGTCCCACCTGATCCAGTGGTTTCTGTATTGGTGCCGGGTACACGCAGGTTGTATGGTTGCTGTTTGTCAGCCGCATCCCTGTTGGTCACATTTCTACTGACCACAAGTGCCATCTCATTTTCCTTCAAGAAACGCCGCAACGCTTCAATGTCTACATTTTCTTCCTGAAAGATCTGCATTTCAGGTGCTTCAATCTCTGCTGTTTTTTTCGAGGGGCGATTTTGTGCGACCACTTCAACCGGGCTCAATTCCCACATAGGAATGTTGTCTGTGTAGCTTACCATCACATCGGGGTCCCAAAATTGAACCGGCTTATAGATCCCGTCGGTAATAACAGCACCCGGCTCCCAGGTATTTCCGTTTTGATTGAGCATTTTAATTCTGAAACGGAACGGAGATTCGGGTGCTTCCCGGCTCCCAATATTGTCTGAGGGGTCTTTGTAATCTGTGTGAGTGGCAATGAGGGTGCCGTTTGAGAGAGGTCTGGGGTGGCGGTAATGCCCGTCTGTAAATTCTTCTGCACTAACAGGAGCGATGTTGATTGAATCAGGATTCATGCCTTCCGGAGCGTATAGCCGTACAATTTGCCCCGATGTATAGCGAAAAAACGTGGGTGCGTTGATAGCAAAGAATTCACCCGGTTGGACCGGGTTTTCTACCATCTGAAAGAGATTGCGGATGGGCATAGAGTTGGGCCGATCGTACAGGAAATAATCAAGCGCATCATCATTCATGAAGCTGGGCTCGAAATAATTGAGCAGTTCGTGCCGGCCCAGATGATTGAGCAGTTCTTCACTCGTACCGTCTTCATTCATTTCCCATGGAAAGAATACCTCAATTTCATGACCGTTGATATCTCCTGACTGTTGGAGTGGCTCAGGAAAGACTTCATCCACAGAAGCTGTTTTTGTTGAAGTGGCTGATTCATCCGTCCAGTTAAATGCGCCAAATGTGCTGCCGGGATAGTTCTGCTGATCCCGTTGCAGATGATCCCAGCGTGTAGATATCACGCGACCATAGCTATCGATGAATGGAGAGAAGCTACCTGAAGGGGCATGATTTAATAAAAACAAATCTCCAGAGGAGGGATCGAGCGACCAGATGCCTGTTACGGTTGGTGCAGATTCATACTCATCACGTTGAGGATACAAATGGCGTTCGCCGTTTCTGGGGCGATCTGAGGTAAACAAAATTCTGTCATCCGTGCCGTAGAAAGGAGAGACGTTATTAAAATCAGCCGGCTGGTTGGAGACTTTGGTAATCACGGGCGTGTCATCTATACCGAGTCCTGTTATTTCGTAGAGCTGCCAATAGTAGGTCTCGTGTTGATATTTTTGCTCTGTGGCACCGACGACCATACTGAAAACGGCCCGCTCACCATCCCAGTGTATCTGAGGATCACGCACGGCGATACTGTTTGCTCCCTGGAATCCTGAGGTACCAAAGCCGGCGAGGGCGGTCAGGTTTTTTAAGCTGTCCTCTGCTGGGTAATAAATATATAAATCACCGCCACGGCCACTGTTAGGCACATTACCTAAGTGGTTACCAAAAGACTGAGTGATCATCATAAAGTCATCCGGCATAGGCAATTGGGTGACAAACATGATGGGATTGGGGAGATCTGTTCGTGACTGAGCAGTAGCATTCGTCGATACTGATACAAGCTGAAGACAGAAAAGAAAAGAGCAGATGTGCATCGAAATCTTCATAGCGGGTCTATACAGATATGGGTGCAGGATTAGCCTATACAAGCAGGGCAGGGGACGCTTAACAAATCAACAAAGGCAGGGCAAACCAACATGCCCCCAAGCCTTACCCGAAATAAACAAGAACTGTGCCGCCAGTAGGGGTGTTAAGATAAATCTAGATGATAGCTCAGAAAGCTCTCCTCCTGAATTTTTAGGAGGGTAATCATGGATATAATCCATTATGGGGTGGTTACTTTTTGCTTCATATGAGCTATAACCACCTCGCCTGCCGGCACTCCTCCTTCAAAAGGAGGAGAACTCGTGTATTAAGTTTTTAAATAATTTCTCTTAACACCCCTGCGCCAGAACCCAAAGACCCATGAACTTACAGACTCACCGACTTACAGACTCCTAATTGCCCCTAACACCAATCATTCGTAAGTTATCAGTTCGCCCTATCCCACCAGACCAGAGTGAATACCATGCGTTCTTTAAATCGAAGAGACTTTCTCCAGAAAAGTGCAGGACTTGCAGGCATTAGCATGCTTGCACCACATGCGTTGATCAATCAGCCGCTTGATTTGCCGGCTAAAAAGTTTGCCTTAGGTTTTCAGAGCTGGGTGGTACGGGAGCCGTTAAATCAGGATTTTGCCGGCACATTAAAGAAGATGGCCAGTCAGGGCTATCAAAGCATTGAAATGTGCTCGCCGGTCGGCTATTCAAAGGCAGGGTTTGCCCCGCTTGAAAAGATGCCTGTAAAAGAGATGAAGCGGATCATGAAAGGAGAGGGCATTTCCTGTGAAAGCAGTCATTTTACATTCCGTGAACTCGAAAACAATATCGAAGCAAGTATCGAATTTGCCCAAGAGCTTGGCCTCAAGCAAATGGTGGTCTCATCAACGGGATTGCGGGAAGATGCGACGATTTACGATTGGAAAAAAGCAGCAGGCGTAATGAACAGATGGGGAATGCTTACCAAAAAGGAGGGACTGCCCTTCGCTTTCCATAACCACAATCTGGAGTTT
>JBGCEN010000063.1:0-9022 GCA_045106435.1 Rhodothermales bacterium | reverse complement strand
TAGAACAAAGAGATTCACGGATAGAATAAACAAATTCATAATTAAGCCAGGCCGCTTCATATGCGTTTTTGTTGCCCATCATCCTGCCTTACGGACAAGTTTTTTCGAGTTGCCCAGACATCAAATAAGTGGGTTTCAATGTGCTGGAAAATTACAAAAGCTTAAAAAAAGTCAGCGTAATTTATCTTGTTGCGATTCTCAATTAGAGCAATCCGATTCACAATTAGAATCCAGCGATTCATTGCGAACGGCGTTTCCTGGCGGGACCTAGAATGGGGTATAATGGGAGAGAGAGACTTCCAGAGGAGAACAGAACTATGGCTAAAAAATCCACCCAACAGCGTAATGAGGAGCAGCGGCTGCGGCAGTCGCATGTGAGAAAAACCGCCAAGGAGCTTAAGCGACCAAGCAGGGATGATCTGGCCCGCATGTTGCTCTGGCAGATGATCAACGGTCTTCAGCAGAGTAAGAAGGTTACGAACCTACAACTCGAATTGGACAACTTGTGCAATATGATTGTGAGCGGGCTTGTGAGACAAGGTTTTGATGAGCGACAGAGTGAAGAAGTTTTTGATACCCTCGCAAAGCGGTATGCTTGCAGTATGCCTCCGTTTAGGATCAAGCGCCACTTTCAAAATGACACCCATGCCACCGAATAAAGCTGGCTCCAGTTAAATCGTGCTGTCCCGAATAACTTTTTGGTGACACCATTTTGAATATCCAGCTTTCCAGCTTTATTCATTATGCGGTCAATTACCCGTTTCTCCTGCAAACAGTATTTATCATTTTGTCCCGCTTTCCCCCCATTACTTCCTTAAACGCCGTTTGCACAAAAACCGCATCTAATGCAAAGAATGCATCCATTTTTAGAGAGTTTTTTACACCATCATATTAGCCAAATCAGGAGCACCAGCTACAAAACAAGCATCAAAAATGTTTACAAATGCAGGCCTAGCAACTGGAATTATGAATGGTAGATAAATGGTAGATACAAAAAATTCGCAAAACTTACATCAAGCCAAAAACATAAAATATCGATAAGCATATGTTTTTATTGAGATTTTTGGTAGCGGGAGAGGGACTTGAACCCCCGACACGCGGATTATGATAAGGCGTCTTATAAGATTAAGTTATTGAATTTATTGATGCTATATTGGAGTGCGTTAACACTATGCTAGATTTCAGACCGGACACGCGGAAAACAAGATGAAGAACACTGAAGTCAGTCTGTAACTTCATATCCAACTGCTGACATACCAGCATCACAGAATATCTGTCTACTTCGTGCCAGTTACAGAAGTAAATGGCCAAATTTATGGCTGTTGATATCAGCAAGTCAGCAACTGTCCGCTGCAGTTATACTGCCCGCCGCGAATGTTGCATTCATAATTTCTGATGGTTTCAGCATTACGATATTCTAAATCTGTTAGACGGACTTCTCCAGATTTTTTGAGATACCAACCAGTCGAATTGCTCGTGGTTTTGGACCAACTATCAAAATGACTTTGCAGACACATAGAGCTACTTTTTACAAATGGACGTCCTTTGCGAGCAAAAATCTCATTTCTAGCAACGTAAAGTTCCCAACCAGAAAGTTCCTTCAGTTGCTTTTCACTGATAACTATGGTGCCAGAATTAGGAATAACAAATCCGTCAACAGAGACACGCAACTGGGTTGGGGGAATTGTTGTTAAATATGAACTTGTGTCATTTCTTCCTAAGAACCAAATAACGATAGTCATCAAAACGGCTAAAACCATGACGGCAGACAAAGAACCAACATTAAAGAAACTACGTTTTTCTGCTATATGTTTAGCCTCCAAAGTGCCGCTACCAATAGGCTCAGCACCTTCAAGGTCGCGAACTAAAGTCGTGTCATTTGACTCGTTGGCAATTACATCTTTTACTATCTTTAACTCTTCATCTGAGAGTTTCAATGCAAGAGCTACGAGTTGAAACTGCTGATCCGAAAGACTTCGAGGCATTGTTTTATTGTTACGCCAATTATTAATTGTTCGTCTTTGAACATTAATTCTAGGTCTAATTTGTTCCTGAATTTGCATAGCGCGTCTGGCTAATTGTTCGTCCGAGCTAAAGCCCCTATCGCGCATAAGTAACGTAAATATTTCACCGAATGAAGTTAAATTTTCGAATTTCATTTCAAGTCTTATTGTTATCTAACTGATTTATATGCACAAAATATGGAAACTTCCGGAAGTTTTTGCTAGTTTCCAATTAAGCACAACCGTAGCTATTTCACAATTGCAATCTTGTGATATGTTCGTAACATCAATTCGGTAGGTACAACAAAAAACGAAATTTAAAACGCAAGCAATGCGAAGTGGTTGAAACGTAAATAATACGAGGAGAACTTATGTCCGTTATATCGAAAACAAAAAAACTGCTAGCAGGCGCGGTGTTTACATCAATTGCTATGGCCGGCTCAACTCATGCAGCTACATCTAATAGCGACATTTTATTTATACTAGATGGTTCTGGTTCTATGTGGGGTCAAATTGAAGGTGTGGCTAAAATCCAAACAGCTAAGGACACTTTAACAAACTTGCTTGATGATGTACCTGAATCTGCCCGCCTCGGTTTAATGACCTACGGGACTACCGATAAACAAAGCTGCAGCGATGTGGTTTTACTTAACGGATTAGGTGCAGATCGTGCGCAGATTAAAGAAAGTATTTCTGCGTTAAAACCGTTGGGCAAAACGCCTATTGGGCTTTCGTTAATAAATGGCATTGCAACATTGAGTGAGACTGAGCCAACTGACGTTCAGAAGTCTCTGGTGCTTATCAGTGACGGCATTGCAACGTGTGACGGTGATCCATGCACTATTGCAGCTGCCTCAAAATTTTCTGGTGCTAGCATGAAAGTTCATGTGGTTGGCTTTGATGTCGATGCTGAAGCGCAAAAGCAGCTAGAATGCATTGCGAGAAGTGGAAATGGTCAATATTTCAACGCTTCCAATACACAGGGCTTCAAAGATGCAATGCAAGCCGTTGTTGAGGTTGCTCAGGTAGAAACAAAACCTGAACCAGTGCCAGAGCCAGTGGTTGAAAAGCCAAAAGGCCCAATTATTACTGAATTCTTCCGAGATGATTTTGATGGTGAGGAACTTGGCGAAATATGGGATATTAATAACCCAAACCCAGATAACTTCATTATTGAAGATGGCATACTTACCATGTTGTCGACATCTCCAGGCGGGTTCTCAGTTGAAGGGACTGAGAATTTCTTCACTTATACAGGTGAATTGCCAAAAGGTGATTGGGATGCTGTCGTAACATTTACAGGTGATTACGCAGCTATGTCAGATCGGCTTGTGCTCGGGATGGGTAAAGATAATAAAAGTTATCTTAGTAGTGCTTTCAACATGAATTTCTTTTGGGCGGCGTCATGTCACTCTAGCAGTGTGGATCTATATCGCAGTTCTAAGGGAAAAGAGGAAACGATCTCTGCACCCTACAGAGGCACTCGAAATACTCATTGCCGGGCAGCTCAAGGGCAATATGACGAATCTTGGGACAGCCTACGTGCAGACCTTCAAGAAATCCCAGTTATTTTAACATTTTCCAAGCGTGGACGTGCTTACACCGCGAATGTGAAAATGGAAGGTTATAATAATGCAGATGGTGAGCAAATTGTTGCAACAACTGAGCAATTCACATCGCTTCGCTCTCCCGGTGACCTAAGCTTCTCAATCAATAGAAACAAGACAGATGTCGAAGGTGAAGTCCTTATGAATATCGATTCATTTGTCATCAATGAGGTGAAGTAAGTATGTTTCGCAACATTTTTTTTGTTGTTGCAGCAGGCATGATTTGCCTGCTGCAGTCGGCAAGCGCGAGCGACCTAAAGTTCCCGATTGTTGAAAAAGCAGATGGTAATTTTGATACATGTGCTCTTGGTCAGGTTTCAGGCGTTGACGGATCAGATGGTTTTCTAGCCGTTCGCGCCGGACCCGATGGGGCCTTTGAAAAAATTGGTGAGTTGAAAAATAACGACCAGATTTGGATCTATCAAAAGTTGGGAAATTGGCTGGGTGTTGTTTATGCAACCGATGAAGTCGAGTGCAGTCCTATTGAGGAAGACCGCGCAGTTCAAACTGGTGGAAAAAAAGGCTGGGTTCATGAAGATTGGGTTCAAATTACGGCTGGTTAGCGGAACTCGATTTGATACTTTTGCCTTTGCAAAAAAAGCTACCGTAATACCTTTGATGATTTCAACGATTTGCTCCACCCAAGCTGCGGAGTTGCCGGTTTTGGAATGGGAGAATCGTGATGTGGTTGAAAAAGCCGATGGTGACTACACGGAAACGCCACCCTTTGTTTCGGTAAATGGCGTTAGATTAAAACGCTTCTCACAAATGCAACTGATTGCGCTCGAAGAGCTTGTATATATTGAAGACTCAGACGAGCCTGAAAAGCTTTACGTTTTTAGAGTTTGGCAGGGTGGCGCAAGCCAAGGTGAGCAACTTATGCTCGTCAGTTTATCACAGGGCGGCTTGATTGTCATAGGGCCGCATGAGCAAGAATTCGAAGCTCTTTTTATTGATAGAACAGGTAATGAAGACCTTCCACTTATTAGCCTCAAAGATGGTGACAATACGGAACTGGCAAAGTTTTTATACATAGATGGCCAGCTTATAAAAAGTGAATAGAAATATGAATTACTTAAAAAATTTCGTTATCCTTGTTTACATTCTATGCGCTGGAATCACGAAAAATGTTTCTGCGGCTGACTTAGAGATTCCTCTGCCAACTAATGATAAAATGATCGAAATACTGCTTGATAAAAGCGTTTATGATACGGCAAAAAATGCATCTGAAAAACAACTAGAAATTCAACGGGCACAAGAGATTGCTCGCAAAGCTCTAAAACAAAAACATGACAAAAAACCAGAAGTAATCGAAAATGAACTTTCCGACGCAATTCTGAATACCTACAATTATTATGTCGATGGAGCAGAAACTGGCGTCAGTGTTGCCTTAGACCCAACAACAGGTGAGGGCTGGGTTAATGTCTTCGACAGGAGCGGGCAAGATCGCTTACCTTTAGACATCACCATACCAACTGTGACAGACTTTGATAATTCTGAGTTTGATTATGACGACGATATTTTTGCTGGTGAAGCAAACAATATTGAGGTTCTAGAGGAAACGCCTAGAAATAAAAAGACAGCAGTCGTTATTCCCAAGGCGGACCCCGACTATGAACCTATTATTCTAACCAAAGATGATTTTTCAAAAATTGTTGGCCAAATCGATGGGTTTTGGAAAGTGGGAGATGAAACTTGGCACATACAAGTAGGAGAAACCAAGGCTGGTGACGTCTTGGCGTCACGAGCAGAGGTTTTCGATAGGCTTGACCTTGTAAAAGAAGAGCTCCGAAAAACGGAAAGGTCGAGTAAAATACATATCTGGACGAATTTAAAAGATCCAACTGAAATAGTTAGACAAAAACGTTTTAAACGTCTCGACATTGAAGAGTGGAACTACGATGGGGCCCAAATACCCAAAGACCGTCAAGAACAAATAGATTCTTTAAAAAAACAAGCTGATGCACTTACTGCAATGTCTTCCAAAAACCCTGAAGACAAATCCCTTGATCCTGCAGGTTTTGGAGCTTTACCTTACCAAGGTGGGCATTCAGTAGAGATTTCTTCAATCAGTGGTGATTGCACCTATAGTATGACCTCAGCCTATTTTGATGGTCGAACGCTAGGTGCTGAGGTAAGTTTGGATAAGTTATGCGAGCTGAATGAAGTCTTCCCAGACACAATAAAAAGTCTACTGCTTAGCGGCGGATACGATCGCACGGTTCTTACAATGTTACGAGTAACAAAGGAACCACGTTCTGGTGAATTAATCATGAAAGGCCGTTTCTGGACACGATTTGTCAGTCACGATAGTGCTGGCACAGAAATCAAAAGTGTATCTGAACAGCGTGACGAAAAGGCGGTAACTGGTTTACGCTTGACGCCATTGTTACCAACTGAGGAAGAACTCTGTGATGGCCAATTTTGCAATGGAAATTCGTGTGAATATAACTCTTATCTAATGGGTGATTTACTCACTAAAGAAAAGATTTATGAGCAATATCTGGATGCTCTATATGCAGAAGAAAATGCAGTCGCTCAACTGTATGACACACAGTTAGGTAATTCCAAACGCTCTGCTGCTCGTTTAGAGGCCGCTCGGCATGCTGCTTATATGATTGGCACGTTAGATGAGGTCGTTGGTGCACTGACAGAATTGCAGGGGCTTGCGGCTATTGCGCTCAACCCGGCTGCACTGGCTGATCCTGTAACATTTTGGGAAACTGCAAAAGACATCAATTCGTTAATTAATCGACTTGAAAATGCCTATACAGACCTTGATAAAAATGTTGAATCTGTTCGCTATAAACTAGACCCTAGCAAAAAAACTGACAGTGAGATTTTTGATGCCAAATCACAGGATGACATTGTAAATCTAAAGGGTTGGGAAGACTGGCTTATCGACAATTACCCTAATTCTGCGAGTGCATTACCAGACGCATTAACAAAAACTAAAATCGATGTATCCGGGTTGGGCGAGACTAACTTCGTAGACGCACTCAAACTTATGCAAGATCAACACAAAAAGAATACAAGTAATATCGCTGATGCACGAGCTTTTGATGATGTGCGAAAAAACCTAATAAAGCTCGCAAAAAAAGAGACACTACAAGATCAAGCACAATCACTGCTGAATAGAGCAAGGGTCTTAATTGAAGAGACAAAGCCGGGACCAGAAAACGCAAAGGCGCGCCAACAACTTCAGAAAATCATGAACCAGCGTAAAGAGATCCTGAAACAAGCCGCTGGGACAGAAGTCAACAATACAGCTAAGCGAGATGCAAGTTTTGCGGCTGCGCAAATAGGATTGCGTTTGGTTAAGACATATAGTCTTGAACCTAAACTGAAGGAAATGAGACGACAAATTTTGGAATATCGCAACCAAATTCCACAGGTTGCAGACAATGCATTGAAACGCGGAGAAGATTTAAAACAAGTACGTCTGAATATCCACGAAATGGAAAATAAACTTAAAATAACAAAACAAGCATTATCCGAATTAAGACCATGCTTTTCCAAAAACTGTGCCAGTCATTACTCATCTATTTCCTCGCAAACATTACCGGATTTGGAAACTCGAAATGGCAACATTGCGTTCTCAATGGTAAAAAATCGACTAGATAAACAATTGGAAATATTGAAACTAGAGTCCGTGCAGGCACAAGAAAAGGAAAAGAATAGAGACAAAATCTGCCCTGCAAGTAAAAATCTGGTCGCTGATTTCGGAACTTTGAATGATAATGTAGCTGATGCCTCCAATGAACCTATTTGTACTGAATGTAAAAAACATGCCGTCAAAGTGAGTGGCTTGAAACAGGAAATTAGCTTTTTACAGCAGCGAATTAAGGTTAAGTCAAATGGTTTGGATCAGCTAGATATATTGGAGTCTGAGAGACGGCGTCTTCTTGTAAATATGACTAACTTACAAAAAGAACTTACTACAATGCAGAAGGAGACTGGCTACTTGCAAAGTTGGTTTTACAATAAAAGTGATGGTCGCCAAACCAGAATAGCCGACTTGCACAACGATATAATGAGCAAGCGTACTGATGTTATTAAACTTAAGCGGCAGATTAAAAGATTAACAACACATAAGACCGAAGTTGCGCGAATGGAAGCGGAGATATCAACTAAACGGCGACAAATGCAAAATGCGGCTGAAGACCAATATTGGTGTGAGGATTATTACTGTAAAAAGTAAACCAAGTTAAACAGCTGCATCAAAAGCTAATGAAATTTAAGTCTAAGTATTGCAGATATAATGATCGTTACACCATTTGGTACATCGAAAGATTGAAATAGGTATATCTGACATAGAATCCAATTGGAGCTGATATGTATGCTCTGGGCCAAAAGCTGAGGTATTCTAATCAATGTATGATGTCCGCATAGTTTTATCAGAACATAACATTCTGAGGAATATATTATCTTCTCCCCTAGCCTATTGATCGAATTGAGTTTTAGAAAGTGGTCGCTCTTTGGCTCATCTGACAACATAATATTTTGTGGCAATAGCCAACAAATATCAACGATGTTGCAGGAATGGGGATCAAATGAAGCAAGCCAAAGTACTATCCGATAAACAGCTCAAAGCGGTCCTTGTTATATGTGAGAGCATGCAGAACGGGCCACGCAATAGATTGGCTGTTCTGCTGTCCCATTATGCTGGGCTGCGTGTCGGAGAAATAGCTACACTTAACTGGGGCGATGTTTTGGATCAAAACTGCGTTCAAAAGGAAATGTTCTACCTCCAAGCTGCCAACACCAAATCCAAAGAAGCTCGTCAGGTTCATTTGAATGTGTTGCTGAGGAAAGAACTTGGCTTGTACTGGCAAGGAATGGATGATCGTAAATCACCGGACTGGCCCATCATTGAATCTCAAAGAGGCGGCTTCTTTACTGCAAACACTTTGTGTCAGTTATTTGGAACAATTTATAAGACCGCTGGAATTGATGATGCAACATCACATAGTGGGCGTAGATGGTTTATCACTCAATTAGCCCACAAAGGCGTATCGCCGAAAGTCATCATGGAACTTGCTGGGCATCAACACCTTGGAACAACTCAACGATATATCGATGTAAATGACGAGATGAAATCCGCAGCGGTTAGCCTGTTATAGATCAACCAATTTTCCAATATTAATTCTCATCCAACTTGGTCGGCACCCCAATAAAAATACCTACTTGGTTGGCGATTTGCATTAATTCGCCCTAATTCATAATCCTCACTGATAAATAAAAGTGGAGTTACTTTTAAGGTAACTGAGTGGCGTTGTCAGAAGAACTCCAATCAGTGACAAACTTCCCAACAAGTTCATATTCTAGGCAGCACAAATATCACGCCACTCAGTCAGCGCAGCAGCACGTTTTTGCTTATAGGCCTGTCTGTTTTCTAGATGTCTTTCGTGA
>JBGCEN010000062.1:0-6755 GCA_045106435.1 Rhodothermales bacterium | reverse complement strand
AGGTGAACTTGAGCCCAGACCAGACCTCGTCTACCGAACAAACTTTGATATCTACCAATCCGGTGTCCAGTCCGATTTGGCGCACAATGTTGCCATTTAAGTCGGTCGGGACGCCGGATTTTCCTTTGGGCCAGGAAATCCAGATCATTCCTTTCTTGTCGAGGTGCGTTTTTAACCGCGGGAAGTCTTCCGAAAGCTCGGACGCACCCATGGAGAAGTAATGGATAAAGTCCAACGTCCCTGCAAGATCTGAAACGATCACCTGATCCGGCATGGGGCCCGTCAGGTCATTGTAATGAGGCGGAGCCTGAATCAGGCAAACCCGCATCCCCTGCTTGATTCCGAGTTTCTTGATCAGCGGTGTTTTTGAGTACTCTGCCATACGCCATTTCCCTGATTTACCACAAGTGTATCAATGCACCCTTTTTGCTTTTGATTTCTTTCTTCAAAGAATCAAAATAATCACAGCAATCAACGCTGCCACAACGATACCCGCGCCGGCTACTGTAGCTGCTGCCACAATACCCAACACAAACGGATTGGCCAATCTCAGTAGGGCCGTATATTCAATGAGCATATCCTTGCTGTCCAGCACCAGCTTTCGCATATCCGTAAGGGTGCCCAGTACTTTCTTTTTTTTGATTTCCTGTTTGTCTAACGCGGTAGATTTCACAGCCTGCAGAATGTTGCGTGCAGATGCTTCTCCAACGCCGGCTTTCTCCAGTAAACGACTGGGTAACGCAAGGACTGTTTGTAATCCCATATGAAACAGGAAGAGAATGCCAGAAGGTACCGCCAGTAATAAAAGAATCGCCGCAGCGAATGCATACATCAAAACATTCGGCCCGGAAAAAGGCAGAAAGAGTATTCCTGCAAGCACAAACGCAGCGGCCAGATAAATCCACGCCATGCCTTTGACTTTACCCACAATCCCCTGAACCTTTTCGATGATCGGCTGAATGACCTCAATCACCTGCTGCGTCCGGTGCGTACTGTTGCCGGCATTGACTCCTGCTGAGGATTCTGCGGTTGAATGGGGCTCAGGTGATTCCATTTGGGGAAGTCTTTGGTGGTTAGTTTTTAGTGGTTAGCTTTTAGTGGTTAGTGGTTAGTTCTTTTGATTTAAACCCAGGTGTGATCACGGTTAGAACGTAGAAGATGTCAACTTGAACTTTGTAGAGAACCTATCCAAACTCGATTAGACGATCTGTTTTAACGCAACCAACACGCTTATTTACGTACCTGCGCTTCGCAAAGATACTTCACTTCGTTCAGCATGACATAATAAAAGCTCGTGCCTGAACTTAATGAGTTTCAATCAGCTTTAACTAAGCACTAAGATATTCGGGGGAAGTTTTTAGTGGTTAGTTAAAATGATCTAGTACATACAGACAACTTCCTTCAAGCCAAACTAACCACTAAAAACCAATCACTAACCACTAAGATCAAGGATCTCATCCTTGATCGACATAAGATATTCAAAAGCCGCGTCATATTCGTTGGGGATTTCGCCCTCCAGAATGGCCTCTCGTACCGCCTTCTTGAGCGTACCCACAACCCTTCCGGGCTCCAGGTTTAGCACTTTCATGATTTCATTGCCATCCACAGGAGGCTGAAAGTTGCGCAACTGATCTTTCTCTTCTACTTCGATCAGCTTTTCATCAACCAGATCAAATGCCTTCAGGTAACGCCTGACGCGCTTCGGGTTTTTTGATGTGATATCAGCCCGCACCAATGTCATCAGGTCGTCGATATCATCGCCGGCATCGAACAAAAGCCGGCGCACAGCAGAATCAGTTACATGATTGTCTACAAGGGAAACGGGGCGGTGGTGCAGTTTCACCATCTTCTGCACATAGTGCATCCGCTCATCCATTGGCAATTTCAGCTTTCTAAAGATTTTCGGGACCATGCGCCCGCCTTTGTCTTCGTGCCCATGGAAGGTCCAGCCATTGCCCCGGACAAATCGCTTGGTACGAGGCTTCGCGATGTCATGAAGCAACGCGCTCCAGCGTAACCACAAGGTATCTTCAGGTGATCTATCCGGCGTAATTTCAACCAGATTGTCAACAACCTGAAGGGTGTGATAAAAATTGTCTTTATGCCGATGGCCGTTCACTTCCTCCACACCGCTCAGCGCTGTAAGTTCAGGAAAAAGCTTCTGCAGGATGCCGGCTATGAAAAGGTGCTTAAACCCAACCGACGGTTTTTCGGCAAGCATAATTTTCTGAAACTCATCCGTCACGCGCTCCATACTCAGGATGCTTACCCGTGACGCTTTTTTCTGCATGCCGGCAAAGGTCTGTGCATCAATCTCAAAACCCAGTTGGGCGGCAAAGCGTGCGGCACGCACCATGCGAAGCGGATCATCCTCAAAGGTTTTCAACGGATCAAGCGGTGTCCGCAGGATGCCTGCTTCCAGGTCTTCACGTCCCTGGAAAGGATCAATCACATCACCAAACCGGCTTTCAGAAAGCCACAACCCCATCGCGTTGATGGTGAAATCGCGCCGGCGCTGATCTTCTTCAAGCGTACCCGCTTCAACAATCGGCTTTCTTGAATCCTGCCGGTAGCTCTCGCGCCGTGCGCCAACAAATTCAAGGATTAAAAAGGCACCCTTTTTCTTCGGGAATGGAATGCGGATGGCCGCTGTTCCAAAGTTTGGATACAGATGCGCGGTTTGCCCCCCCAGCGATTTACTCACCGCCTTCGCCAAATGCACACCGCTGTCCTGACCGATACAAACGAAATCTAAATCGGTGGTATCTCTCGATAAAAACAAATCGCGCACAAATCCACCAACAGCAAAAGCCTCAATGCCTTCCTGTTCAGCGACACGCCCGATCTCTCTCAATAGCTTGAGATAGGGTGTTTGCTTTATGAGCGGTATCAGGTTATCCATGGTGGGGTTTGTAAAGTGCTGCCTTGGTTTTGGATGATAAATTATTCTACAGGTAAATAATATTTTACAGGTCTTAATATGGGGAGCTGTTGAGAGAAGAGAGCATGAGAGAAAAACGCGCGCTCCTTTCCTCTCTCCCCCCAAAACTTAATATCCGACCACGATACCATCTTTGCGCATTTCTGTTGCACCGTGATACACCTTGTTTTCTGCATCCCACCAAATGGCCTGATAGCCCCCAAAACCTCCGTTGCCCAACACCACATTGTGTCCGATGGCCTCCAGCGCCTTAAAAACTTCGGGTGCAACACCACTTTCGAGAGTGAGGGTACCGCCATCTGTCATTACAGTACCAGTTGGTTGACTGCTTCCTATATGGCGATATCGGGCCGCATCACCGGCCTCCTGTATATTCATGCCGAAGTCGATAATATTGTTGACAATCTGTACATGGCCCTGGGGCTGCATTTCACCCCCCATCACACCGAAACTCATTACGGGTTGACCATCTTTGGTTAGAAACGCCGGGATGATTGTGTGGAAAGGCCGTTTACCCGCAGCATATACATTGGCGTGTCCTTCTTCCATGGTGAACAGTGCGCCGCGATCCTGAAAGTCAAATCCCAGACCATCAGGTACCAGTCCACTCCCAAGCCCTAAAAAGTTACTCTGGATCAAAGAAACCATCATGCCATTGCCATCTGCAACGGTCAGGTAAATGGTGTCTCCGTGGCCCAGTTTATGGTCGCCGGCGTCGACTTGCTTCAACGAACGATCCATCTGGATCAGTTGCCGGCGTTCTTCGCCGTAAGATTTTGATAGCAGCCATTCCAGCGGCACATCATAAAAATCCATATCCGCATAAAACTTTGCACGGTCCTCGAAGGCGAGCTTTTTGGCTTCTGTTTGGACGTGGAGGTATTCAGCAGAATTATGCCCCATTGCCGCCAGATCATACCCTTCCAGTACATTGAGCATCTGCAGCGCCGCGATGCCTTGTCCGTTTGGTGGAAGTTCGTGTACATCATACCCGCGATAGCTCACAGACACCGGCTCAACCCAATCGCTGTGGTGCGCTTCAAAGTCCGCTTTGCGCAACGGCCCGCCGATCCGACGCATATAGGCATCCATGACATCGGCGATTTCACCTTTGTAGAACGCGTCTCGCCCACCCTTGGCAATTTTCTCATACGTTTTTGCCAGGTCAGGATTTTTAAACACTTCACCTTCCTTCGGCGCGCGGCCGTTGAGAAGGAAAGTTTTGTTGAAATTATCCAGCTCCTCAATTTCGGCGATGGCTTTGTTTAAGTCGCCCACGCCGGCTTCCCATTGCATGGCGATGCTTTGCGTGACGGGAAATCCGCCCTTGGCGTAGCCGATAGCCGGCGCAAGGATTTCAATCATCGGCAGATTGCCAAATCGACCATGCAGTTCAAACCAGCCATCCACAGCACCGGGCACCGAAACAGAAAGTGCACCACGATACGGAATGTCTTTGCGATCAAGGGAAACAAGACGCGCTTTCATGCCGGCATAATCGAGTCCCAGAGGTGATCGGCCGCTTGCGTTTAAGCCGTGCAACTTCTCCGTACGCGGATCCCAGACAATCGCATACAGATCCCCACCAATGCCAGACCCCGTGGGCTCCATCAACCCCAGTGCCGCATTTGCTGCAATCGCCGCATCTACCGCACTCCCGCCTTTTTTAAGGATATCCACCGCAATCTGCGAAGCCAGCGGATGACTGGTCGCCGCAATCCCATGCTGCGCAATAACCGGGCTCCGCGATGCGAAGGAAAGGCCGGCCTCCCGGTCTCCCCCTCCTGATTGTGCAGAAGCGAGTGTCGCTGTAACAAGGAATACAAGGAGTGTGCAAAAGAAGGCCTGAAAGGTCATCGCGTAAGTGCCTGGTATGTTGAGTGGTTTTGAGGGTTCTGCTTCAAAATAGCGTATTAGGTGTTGAGTTTCGAGTTCAAGGTTCAATGTTCTGGGTTTATCTCTTTTTTAACAAAATGTCATCCTGAATGAAATGAAGGATCTGTGTAAAACGCTGCTTTACAGAAAGCTGAGAAGGTATAAAATCAACTCTGTTATTGTCTATTTGCTGATGAGAAACTACTATGTCTACATTTTAGCAAGCATCTCTAAAGTACTCTATGTAGGTGTGACGAATGATCTTGAACGTAGGGTTAAAGAGCATCAAGCCAAACCCAATCCAGGATTCACGGAACGATATAATGTAAATCGTCTCGTATATTTCGAGCACTACACCAATATCTCTGACGCTATTATTAGAGAAAAAGAAATTAAAGGATGGAAACGAGCTAGGAAAGTGGCGCTATTTATTAAGTCTAATCCCACCTGGAAAGATTTAAGCGTAGACTGGGAGGACTAGATACAATGGCCAGGGTTGTTCTATCTCGAAATATTATGTTTCAAACAGATCCTTCACTTTGTTCAGGATGACATTTTTATATGGTGTAGGCAAAAGTAAATGTTGGTAACCAACCCAGAACCAGTAACCCTGAACCCGAAACCCAATCAAGCGTTAGCGAGAGACACAATGCGCTTGACCAAGGCTCTCCCCATGAAACACCTACTTTTAATACTCGCGGTTCTTCTTTCAGCTTGCAGCAGTTCTGACGGCAGCATTGAGGTTGCGCCGGCACCGCCGGATACTGCGTATACTGTCATTTTATCTGGCGGATTGCTTTACGATGGCCTGGGGAGTGAACCCGTACTAACTGACATCGGTATTGTGGGCGAAGAGATTGTGGCGTTTGGTGACTTGTCTACCTTTGAAGCACCTACGCGGCTGGACGTAACCGGGCTGGCCGTAGTCCCCGGGTTTATTGATATCCACAGCCACGCAGCCGGCGGTAACTATGATCGCAGCGGATTGAAGCGCCACCCAAATGCAGAGAACTACATCCGACAAGGTGTAACCACGGCGATAGTGGGGCAAGACGGGTCGTCAGCATATCCGATTGGAGCCTACCTGAAAACCATAGAACGCAACCCACGCGCCATCAATGTGGGCACCACAGTAGGGCACGGGACCATCCGTGCTATTGTGATGGGGAATCGCGATCGTGAACCGACCGATAATGAATTGGAAAAGATGAAAGGCATGGTGACGGAGTCGATGGAAGCCGGCGCGTTTGGCCTGTCGTCTGGACTCGAATACACACCGGGCGCGTATGCAAAAACGGATGAGCTTATTGAGTTGACAAAGGCCGGCGCATCATACGGAGGCATCTACACAAGCCACATGCGCGATGAAGGCGGGATGCTACTCGAAAGCATTGAGGAAACCATCCGTATCGGCGAAGAAGGCGGGTTGGCACCGCATATCACACATCATAAGGTGATTGGAAAAGACCGATGGGGCAACAGTGTAAAGTCGCTTGAAATGGTAGATGGCGCGCGTAATCGGGAGGTAGATGTAATGAGTGATGTGTATCCCTACACAGCATCCAGCACCAGTATCAATATCCTCTTCCCGGCATGGAGTAAAGAAGGCAATCGGCAGGCCCGACTGAACCGGCTGCGCGATCCGGAGAAACGCATTTTCATCCGCAACGACATCGTAGAGCATATCGAAAAAGAGCGTGGGAGCGATCCATCAACCATCGTTGTTGCAAACTGCACCTGGAATAAGAACCACAATGGGAAGAGTCTTTCTGACATCCTGACCGAGCGCAACAAAGATGTCACCTTGATCAACGCCGCTGAATTGGCAATGGAATTGGAAGAGAAAGGTGGGTGCATGGGCGTGTTTCACTCGATGTCGGAAGAAGATGTGCAGCGCATCATGAAGCACCCGACCACCATGATCGCCTCCGACGGCGGC
>JBGCEN010000061.1:0-9088 GCA_045106435.1 Rhodothermales bacterium | reverse complement strand
GGGCTTGCTGAACGGTTTGAGATTCCTTATCACGTCTTCGAAATCACAAAGGAAAACAAAGCTGAACAGGAAGCGCGCGAGCTAGCATTACTCGCAGCGCATAACGTCGATTTTATCGTACTCGCCCGGTACATGCAGATTCTGTCCGATTCATTTGTCCGGCACTATCCCAATCGCATTATCAATATTCACCACTCCTTTCTGCCCGCTTTCGCCGGCGCCCGACCCTATCATCGCGCGCATGATCGCGGTGTGAAGCTCATCGGCGCAACTGCGCATTACGTTACCGCTGATCTTGACGAAGGTCCGATCATCGAACAGGATACCTTACGAGTAAGCCACAGAGATACGATTGCGGATTTGGTTAGAACGGGCCGAGATCTGGAAAAGCTGGTCCTGTCGCGTGCGGTACGGCTGCACGTCAACAAACAGATTGTGGTACATGGTGGTCGCACGCTCGTGTTCGATTGATAAGCGTCACAAAATTATTTTGTGGCTCGTTCCGGGTTTTGGGTTCTTTTACGAAATCTCTTCCCCCTCTTCACAGCAGTACATATAGATTGGGCGAAGAAGCTGCGAATCATTTGCAAAAGCGGACTACTGGCTAAACCTCGCGGTTAATATTGCTGTAGAAGCAATCGATACAATTGGCTGATCCAACACGTTTTTGAGAGGGAGCCCATGAACATCGATATTAATCATTTCGACAACGCTATTTCCACTTTTATGCGCCGGCATGGCATCGGTGCACTGAGAATATCACTGGGGGTAATTTTCATCTGGTTTGGCATCCTGAAACCCATTGGGATTTCTGCTGCGCAGCCATTGGTTGAGGCTACTGTAGGCTGGATGCCTTTTTTGTCTCCTTCAGAATGGGTGTCGGTGATTGGTTGGTGGGAGGTGATTATCGGGGTTGCCTTCTTCTTCAAGAGTACAACGCGTATTGCGATTGCGTTACTGGGAATGCAGATGGTGGGCACATTCTTGCCGCTGGTGATTCTTCCCGAAATAACGTTTCAAGCCGGCCGCATTCCTTACGGCCCCACGATGGAAGGGCAGTATATTATCAAGAACCTGCTCATTATATCAGCAGCGCTTGTGATTGGCGGCACGGTTCGGGAAACAGACTGAATTTCGAATAAGGAATTACCAATGATGAAGTTGTTATTTCTGGCCGGCCAGCAGGGCTAGTTCTCGCCATTTCCAGTAACAATCCACATCTGCAAAACCGATTTCTCTGAGCCAGTTTAGCTGGACTTCAACGGGTGCGCAGATGTTTGAAGGGTCTGCCTGATCTGCAGTTGTACCCAGGGCTTTGTAGAAATCCTCGTGTAGCTTTTGTGTGGGGGAGGAGACGTGCTCCAGATTGCAGAAGTATCCTCCGGGTGCCAATCGGTCGTAGATTTCCTGGTAGAGTGTGTACTTGCGTTCATCTGTTACGTGATGAATGGCAAAGCTCGACACGATCGCATCACAAGGTGGGCCGGGGGGCAATGGATCGTTCAGGTCATGGGCTAAAACAGTAACCGAGGCGTCTTCAGCAAATCGATTGCGGGCGTGCTCCAGCATGGTTTGAGAGAAGTCAGTAGCGACCCCTTGCTTTATCTCTTTGTGTGCTTTGATAAAATCAAGCAGCAGGCCATCGCCCGCCCCCAAATCCATTACATGTCCCAGTTTGTCCGGTAGTAGCTCCAGAATGACCAACGCGCCTTCGCGCCGATGTGGGATATCATCAGCATTGTTGAGGTAAGCATTGGCATGAGCTGCGGTCTGGTATTCGTTGGGTTGCGACGACATTGATATGGGTTTAGTGGTTATAAGCTGTGCACGTCTCAAGGTACAAATCTCTATGCTTTTAAAATGAAGCGTTGTTTTACTATTTTGTTGGTCGTCTTTTTCTCTTGGTTCATCTTGCCGAAGTCATGCTTAAGCCAGTCAGGGGAAGTGGTCTACATTTATCCTCAGAAAGCTATATATGTTGGCACAGGACCGTCTTTTGAACAAACTGTCAACTATGCAATCAACCTTGAATGGATATCGCACTTTGGTTTGATTATGGGAAGGGTAACCAGGGTAAACAAAGATGCGTTTTATGCAAGAAGTAAACCTGCTGAGCGTAATGCAGACTTGGCACTCATGTATGGTTGGAGGCATTTTTTTCGACCAGATCAGAATAATGCGTTGCTGAGTATTTCTCTGGCAACTGGTATCGCGTTTACTCGATTTATAAGGCAGACTGATGAGATTAAGGATGAGGGTGATCAGAATCCCGCTTGTCTTTGGTGCAGGAGCACCTTTAAAACCAATAACCAGCATATGCCTGGTGGTGCAGTTGAACTACGTTTTACTCTTATAGAAAAAGACGACAGCAAGGGCCTGAGTTTTGGGTTGTGGTATAACTTTAATCGACTAGAAAACTTTGGTGGATTTGTAGTGAGCTTGTATATTCTGCGAGGATAACAACCGGACAAATTACATGGATGAACTCATTGCCACTGCCAACGGGTTGGTGGGAGAATTTCAGCTTTCAAATGAATGGACCACAGCCGGCGCGGTAGGCGCTGCCTTGATTACAGACAAGGGCAATGTCTACACGGGCATTAACGTAGACCTGCAGTGTGGCATTGGTTTTTGTGCGGAGCATTCAGCCGTAGCCTCGATGCTGGGGGAAAGAGAAACCCGGATTGAAATGATCGTGGCCGTAACGTCTGCGGGGGTTGTGCCGCCTTGTGGCAGGTGTCGCGAAATGCTCATCCAACTCAACGCCGGGAATGCAGAGACCAAGGTAATTGTTGACGCAAAAAACTGGATGCATTTGTCAGACCTGCTGCCCAATCATTGGCTCTAGTACTCTGTAAGCGAATATATTAAGTATAGGTGATTTGCAGTACGAAAAGTACGAAAAGTACGAAGGGTTCGATAAGTGCGATCAAACAGGATCAAACAGGATCAAGGAATATTTCGTACCCCTCGAACATGTCGTACCCCTTGTACCCATGAACATCAAAAAAAAGAATACCTTCATTTATTTCGCTGACAGAGTACCAGTGTACCCTGATTGGAGAATCTCCCTAAATGCTCTTTTCCCTCCTATCTCTCTTCTCTCATACAATCAAGCTCATTACTCGTCTGTACTCACGGGCACCCCTTTCAGCCTGTAATGCCAGTAAAAGGCAACGAGGTGTAGCAGACAGCCAATTGCAATGGCATAAATAGCTGATCGCGAGAATGGACGTTGCCATTCATCTAGCCACGGTTCGTTGAAAAAACCGAGCACAAACAAAATGGGGGAAAGGGCAACCAGCGTGGAGCCCACATTTTGTAACGCACGCAGGCTTTTCTTCGGATAGACCCAGTAATGAATGCCTAGCATGAAGTTGACCAGGCTCGATAAAAGGATGTAGATATGTATTGAACGGAAGAGCATCCGTTGGGAGTCATCCATATCTGCAAGATGGTCCAGTGTAAAATGCATATAAGCGCCCGTGCCCACAAATACGAACGCCATTGCCACACCAAGAATACGGTGCAGGTTGCCTACATCGAGGCGATCTCGATCAATCATTGTTTGTCTTAAGAAATATTATAGTCTACCTGGCAGCGACTTGCCTCAGCTTTTTCCACGTCTTGTGATATTTATCAAGACGGGCTAAATCACGATCCCGGATCTGCGCCATGCGACGAATATCCATGTTGTGTTCGAGGTCTGCCAGCTTTACGCGAAGTGCAATGGGGTGGGCTTGCACGCGTTGAATGTACGATTCATATAATTCCCCTTCCCTGTTTGTGATGGCATCTACAGCATCAACAATGTGGGAAGGGAATCCTTCACCAGACAAATCTCCCAGTGTCAGGCTTGAGTCTTCCACAGCATCGTGTAAGACGGCAACCATCATGGCATCCATGTCTTCAAACTGGTGCATCAACCAAAGCGGGTGTAAGACATAAGGCCGGCCAGCCTTGTCTGTTTGCCCTGCGTGGGCATTAACAGCAATTTCGATAGCTTTTTCAAGGGTGGCCATAAGCTTGGTCAGCGTTCCTTTTTTCCTTCTTGAAGCATGGAAATGGCTTTCAGAAGCCGGCGCTTTCTTGTTTCCTCGCGCTTGGTTTCTTCCATCCACTGTACATACTCCTTTTGATGAGTATACGAAAGAGATTGATAGTATTTACTTGCTTTAGGGTCTGCATCAAGCATTTTCTGTAAATCTTCAGGAACGGTCACAACCCTCGGCTCCAGGTCCTCCTCGAAACAAACGGCTATTTTATCCCCAATATCTTTCCCCGTTTTCTGCCGAATTTCTTTAACAATGCCGATGATATGATTCGGTGAACCCATACGCGTCATAGAGCCACGGTATGGAATACCATCGAGTGTTGCTTTAATCTTTACCCGCTTTTTTCCAAAAAGAGCTTCTACATCCAGCGGTACCACAACAAAAGCCTCTCCTCGCCTCCCTTCTTGAATAATGGCTTCAAATCTGTGCATGTTGTTTTAGGCGGATTACTATGGGTAAGGGTACGAAAAGTACGAATGGTACGAAGCGTACGAATACCGGAAGGAGCCTTTTCCGTACCCCTCGAACTCCTCGTACCCCTCGAACCCTTCGTACCCCCAGATGACATTGTCATCATGTCCGGTTTTTTTATTGCGCTAAATCAGCTTCGCGTTTTGCTTTGAACTCGGTGCCGTCTTTCCATGCGGGATAATTGGCAGCGTTGGCTACCCGGTAGCTTGTTATAAAGGTTAGCTTAAGATCTTCTATTGCGCCAGACAGATCCCAAGATTCATCGTACTCATCTGATGGTTTGTGGTATCGATTGGCAGTATAGTCCTGGCGCTGGGCTCTGCCATATTCTTCCCCGTGTTCGATGTGGTCAATACCAGCTCCTGTATAAAGCGCCGGCACACCTTCTTTGGCAAAAGCAAAATGATCTGACCGATAGAAATATCCTTTTTCTGGCTCTGGATCTGGCTGAACGTAGCGGCCCCGCTCCTTGGCAACGGCCTCTACATAGTCGTCCAGTTCTGAATTTCCATACCCAACAACAACGACATCACGTGTGGGGCCAAAGGTGTTCATGGCATCCAGATTAAACGCAGCCACGGTTTTTTTAAGATCGTAAATAGGATTTTGGCCGTAGTACTTTGAGCCAAGGAGTCCTTGTTCTTCTGCGGTAACAGCCAAAAAGGCAACGGAACGATCCGGCTTTTCGGGCAAGGCTGCATAGGCCTTTGCCAGGGCGATGATGCCGGCAGTACCCGTCGCATTATCCAGCGCTCCATTATAAATTTGATCTCCTTCGAGCGAAGGATCAACGCCAAAGTGATCCCAATGCGCCATGTTGATGATGTACTCATCAGGGTGCTTCGAGCCCGGCAATACCGCGATTACATTGCGTGACTCCGAAAACTCAAGGGTGTTGACGATGGATAGCGATGCATTTAGTCTTAGAGACACGGCTTGGAAATCGCTCGTTTTTGCCTGTGTTTTAAGCTGATCAAGATCGAGGCCGGCATTTTCGAAAATTTCTGTGGCTGTATCAATATGCAGCCATCCTTCGACAGCGACGCGCCCCATGTTCTTGTCATCAGCAACCAGGTCAAACTGTGCGCCCGACCAACTTCCGCTTACAACTTCCCAGGGATAGGAGGCCGGCTTCGTTTCGTGAATGATGAGCGCTGCAGCCGCACCCTGGCGTGCTGCTTCTTCAAATTTGTAGGTCCATCGGCCATAATAGGTCATCGAATTCCCTCTGAAAAAGGCCGGATCCTCTCCGCCAAAGCCAGGGTCGTTTATTAGCATGACCACCGTCTTACCTTTTACATCAAGGCCTTCGTAGTCGTACCAATCGTATTCGGGTGCCGTGACCCCATATCCTACAAAAACCAACTCGGAGAAATCGAGATCAACTTTATCCGTAACCCGCTTGGTCCAAACCATGAAGTCATCCCCATAGCTGTAGCTGGATCGGCCCGTCTCGTCTTCCACATACATCAGCATGTCAGGGGCAGCCGTGATGTTTACAAGGGGTACCTGCTGGAAATAGGAATCGCCATTGCCTGGCTCCAGACCAAGCGATGAAAACCGTTCAGCCAGGTAATTAACGGTCTTTTCCTCGCCGGCAGAAGAAGGGCCGCGTCCTTCAAACTCATCTGATGCCAGTACTTTGATGTCCTCGGTGAACTCTTCTTCAGAGAAGCTTTCAAGCGCAATAGACGGCACGGAAAGATGATCGGAGTCAGACGAACAACCACTCGTATAAAGCATGAAGCAAGCGGTGATTGTTATCATCAGGCGGAATTTCATTTCTATCATCATTTAATGAATGGTCGCTACACAAGTATGCAAAGTTAACTTAGCGTAATGTAAAATGCTCAGGCTCCAATGGTAGCCGCAAAATACGATCTCTCTTGATTTCTTAAAAGAGAGAATAATTACGTATGTTGGAGGCACGATACAAACAGCCTTCACTCTTTATGGAGTACGGCACTTCGAAATTCCAAACACCTATTATCTGAACCATGTCAAAGTTCTCTTACCTGTTCGCGCTTCTTCTATTTTTGGGAGCCTGTGCTAACGAAACCGCCCCGCAAGAAGAAGCTGAAGCCGCTGCTCTTCCTCCACTTGAAGAATTTGAAGGAGAATGGGTAAGCCTGTTCGATGGCGCGACATTAAATGGATGGCAGGCCAATGAAAACAAGGAAACCTTCAGCATTGAGAATGGCACCATCAAAGTTGATGGTCCCCGGTCTCATCTTTTTTACGTGGGTGATGTGGGCAACCATAACTTTAAAAACTTTGAGTTCAAAGCAGATGTGATGACCATGCCGAAGGCCAACTCTGGCATGTATTTTCACACTGAATATCTGGACGAAGGCTGGCCGGAAAAAGGGTATGAAGTACAGGTCAACAATACACACGGAGACCGCAAAAAAACGGGTGGACTCTACGCTATTGCTGATGTAATGGACGACTCTCCCGCAAAAGACAATGAGTGGTTCACGCAGCATATTATCGTAAAAGACAACTGGGTACAAATACGCGTAAATGGTGTAGTTACCACTGATTATGAAGAGCCTGAAAACGTGCTCAGACCAGAAGATATGAGGCGGCGCAAGCTATCCAGCGGCACCATCGCCCTGCAAGGTCACGATCCCGAGAGTGTGATCTTTTACAAGAATGTGATGGTGAAGATTATTGAGTAGTTTTTAGTGGTTGGTTTTTGGTGGTTAGTAAAATCTGCATGCGGCAATCTTGGACTTTTATTTAACGTCAGTTCGGGATGAGAAGTACATTAAAGGCACAGAAAAAGTCCTTTTTCAACGTCATCCTGGGCGAAGTCGAGGGATCCATAGAATTCATGAGGGCATTCAGTTGATTCAAAAATTGTATGGACCCTTCGACATGCTCAGGGTGACAAAAGGAAAGCACTGAGCCTATTTCCCAATAGTTCTTTTCCCGAACTGACCTTATTGAACAAACCAAAAAACTAACCACCAATGACTAACCACTAAAAACTCAAAACGCATGCCTCCCAGGTTAAAACAAGTTCTCTCTGCCGCAGGACCGCTTTGGGGGCTGATCTTTGTATTTGCTTTGTTTGCGGTTTTGAGCCCGTCGTCGTTCACCTCGTTTTACAATCTCAAAACCATTCTTACACAAAGCGTGATTGTTGCAATTGCGGCTTTGGGGATGACATTTGTCATTATTTCCAGGGGTATAGATCTGAGTGTTGGCTCTCAGATAGCGCTAGGTACTGTAGTGACAGCGGTTGTTATGAATATGGGAGGGGATGTGCCGGGTGGGTTTTGGCCATTCGCCGGCGCCTTGAGTGGTATTTTGGCCTGTGCAGCTTTTGGTGCGATTGCAGCACTTTTTATCACCCGGTTTAATGTAGCACCGTTCATTGTTACGTTGGGTACCATGCAAATAGCGCGGGGTGCAGCCAAATGGATCGGCAATGAGCAAACCGTTACAACGTCTGAAAACTGGCTCAATTCCCTAATGCTCATCGACCCGGAGCCTTCGTGGCTCTTGTTTGCGCCCGGTATCTGGGTGGGGCTGCTGTTGTTGGTTTTATCCGCTGTTGCGCTTCGCTATACAATCTTTGGGCGGTACGTTTATGCAATTGGATCTAATGAAGAGACCGCAAGATTGTGTGGTGTACGTGTTGGCCGGCTGAAGGTCATTATCTACACCTTGTGCGGCATCTTGACGGGAATCGCAGCCATCATGCAGTATAGTTACCTCACCATTGGCGATCCAACATCTGCTGTTGGTTTAGAGCTTGATATAATCGCTGCCGTCGTCATTGGCGGAGCCTCACTCAATGGAGGAGAAGGTACGGCCACAGGATCATTTATTGGCGCGCTCATCATGGCCGTTCTGCGCAACGGTTGCAACATGATTGGGGTGCCCAATTTTGTTCAAGAGATTATCATCGGAGCCATCATCGTGGGCGCCGTGATGATCGATCAACAAAAGCATAGGCTTTCTTAAGTTTTCAGTTGTCGGTTATCAGTTTTAAGTTTACTGAAAACTGATGACTGAAAACTTATCACCTAGCTTCCCAGTAAATAAATGCTTGCCAGGCATACCAGGAAATATCCTACCAGGTTACCGGCGCCGGCGTAGTCTTTTGCGATACGCTGGCCAAAGAACAGCGCTGTGATGGACAGGGCAGCAAGCTGGGCTCCGAGTAGTCCTGTTTGAGGATCTCCTTTTAACAAGAGCATAAAAACGCCAACAGCCGAAAGTACGCCGGCAGCAACTTCCAGTAACGTGATGGTTGGCATCAAAAGCCCCACCGTGTTTTTGAGCGGACTTTTTGCAAAATGACTCCGGAAGTATTCCAGATTCCCTGAATAATTAAACACCTTGTCCAGGCCAGATTGTAAAAAGAGAATACTCAGGAACGCGAGGCTTACCAGTTTCAAAAACATAGATGGCGCGAGTAATGCAGAGAGTGTAATCATATTGGTTAAGATGCTTGCGCACGTTCAAATTCAAGGTAGGTCCCAATACATACAAGCCCGTCTTCGGCTTCATTCCGGTAGACGAAAATCAGATCATGGGTTTCGTCCATT
>JBGCEN010000060.1:0-16829 GCA_045106435.1 Rhodothermales bacterium | reverse complement strand
GCCGGCATGGCAACATGCGTTGTATCTTCGAGCAAACGCTGCACATCCTGCTGCGTAATTACCCCATCCCGGTGCGTTGTAATAACACCCCGGCTTTGAAAACTCTGTACGTGATCTCCCGCTATGCCAACAATTACGTTGTGCACAGTGACGCCGGCTGCGCGTTCTGCTTTTTCTACAGCTTCCTGAATGGCAGCAACCGTCTTGTCGATATTTACGACAACACCCCTGTTGAGGCCATCGGACTCAGCAATACCGACGCCCAGGATATTAATCCCCTCAAGATCATCTTCGGCTGCAACAACGGCACATATCTTTGTTGTGCCGATGTCCAGGCCTACTACGATTTCTCCATCCATGGCTTTCCTGCTTTTTATGTTATTGACTTAATCGAACTTCTTTGGTGATGATCTGGCTGTCAAAACGGAGGTCTATTGATGCAAAACTTACATCTTCCTTTTCCAGAACCGCTTCATGCCAAAAGGCATATAGCCTGGATAGTTTTTCCACAAATTGATCGCGTCCAAGTAAGACTTCAATCGACCCGCGCCCTGGCTTGGGTGCCGTGTGCAAGCTAATCTCGCCTGTACTTTCTATTTCAAATGCTGAAACAAGCGCATCCACCCTGGGAGGAATCTGCTTCATCTCTAGCAAAAGCTTTTGTAATGCACGATGCTCAATTGGACGAATCGTATTCATTCGTTCGGTTAACCCGGAAACAAGGGGCACATCATACACAGCCTCTTTCAAAAAAGGCATTTGAAATCCACGCGCGTCCAGATACCTGTCTGGTCGTCCGTCTTCATCAATGTGAAGCATGACCGGCTTGCGCTCGGTCACTTCAATGCTAAGTGTTGCGTTCGGATAACGCTGCACGTTTGCGTCTTCCACCCAGGGGTGCCGGCGCAAGCGATCAGCAATCATCATGGGACTGAGATCGAAGAACAATAAGCTGGAATCAACGCGAATCATTTCGCGCAAGACCTCTTCCTGTGCATGATTTACACCGCTAAAACTCACACGCTGAACCAATACCTGTCCTTGCCACCACCAGCCAAAACTGCCAAATGCTATCAGCAAAAGAACCATCAGAAAACTTCTGAATGCCCAGTTCTTTTCCTCCGCCGGGGTCTTGGCCCTTGGCTTTGGTTTTCGCCTTGGTTTAGGTTTAGGTTTTGATTTCATATTCGTATGGCATACAGGTGGCCCTGAAAGACACCTGTGTGTTGAGCCCATATCAGGCTCGAGGTTTAGGAAAACTCCATAAGGGGAGATTTATGAATCTCCCATACGCCGCAACGTTGAGCACTCGCAATGCCCGATGGAGGGCAGTGCGACAAAATCATCCACGCGGATTAGCCGAGCGACTCAAAAAACTTTCTACTGTAGCGCCAGATATTGCCGGCGCCAAGGGTGAGGACTGCGTCTCCCGGCTGTACAATCCCTTTCAGGTATTCAGCCAGATCTTCCAAGTCTTTCACAAAATGGACGCTTCGATGGCCATATTGAGCGGCCAAATCTGCCAGCATTTTGCCTTCAATGCCTGGTATAGGTGCTTCTCTAGCGCCGAATATCTCCGTCACAACCAGTACATCTGCATCAAAAAATGCCCGGGCAAAATCCTCTTTGCAATCCCGGGTTCTTGAGTACAAATGCGGCTGAAACACAGCGATGATTCGCCTGTCTGGCCAGCCGGCGCTTGCTGCACCCAGCGTTGCCCGCACTTCCGTGGGGTGATGGGCATAGTCATCAATGACCGTAATCCCATCTTTTTCGCCGATTAACTGAAAACGACGATTGACGCCTGTGTACTTGTTCAAGCCGCTTTTAATGCTTTCAAACGACATATCAAGCTCTATCCCTACAGCAATGGCAGCCAGCGCATTATACACGTTATATTTGCCTGGAGCGTTGAGGACAACTTCACCCAGTTTGTCGTTCTCAAGAAAGACATCAAACCTGGTTTGCAACCCAATCGGTTGAATGTGCTCAGCCCTTATTTCTGCTTGCCGCGATGTACCGTACGTTCTGATGCGACGGTCAATGTGACTTATGATGGATTGCACATTGGGGTCATCCAGACAAACAATCGCAGCCCCGAAGAAGGGCACCCGGTTCGCATACTCTATAAAAGCTCCTTTTATATCATCAAGGTCTTCGTAGATATCCAGATGATCCACTTCAACATTTGTAATCACAGCCAGAGAGGGCGTCAGCCTCAAAAAAGTGCGATCATATTCATCCGCTTCAATGACAATAATATCTCCTTCGCCGGCTACAGCATTTGAACCAAAAGAGGCAACTTTCCCGCCTACAATAATTGTTGGGTCAAATCCGCCTTCTGTAACAACAAGCCCGGTCATGGTTGTCGTTGTTGTTTTACCATGCGTGCCGGCAATCCCGATCCCAAATTTCATCCGCATCAGCTCCCCCAGCATCACAGACCGCGGAATGAGGGGAATCCGGTTTTTCTCTGCTTCGAGCGTCTCAGGATTTTCGTCCGCTTTGATGGCACTCGAATGAACCACCACATCAGCGCCGGCAATATGGCTGGCGTCGTGGCCTTCGTAAATCGTTGCACCCAGGGATTCCAAATGGGTAGTAATATCACTTTTCGAAAGGTCGGACCCCGAAATATTGTAGCCGCGATGAAGTAAAACTTCAGCAATCGAACTCATTCCGATCCCGCCGATTCCAACCATGTGCACGCGACGTATACGCCCTAATGAGGGTTGCCGGCGAGCTACTGAATCCATTGATCTTTCGTGTTTCAAAACAACTTCTCCAACAGGAGGGTTTTAAGTTTTTAGTTGGTAGTTATTAGCAGGCTTTGGCCTGGCACCAAGAACTACCTTTTAGCAATTTCAAGAATCGATTTGGCGATGGTATCTGCCGCCTCTGGCCTTGCCAGGGATTTTGCAGCCGCAACCATTTTGCCGCGCCGCGCATCATCTTGCAGCAGATCTACAACGACCTGAACCCAGTCATTTTGCAGATCACGCTCTGGAAGCAGTAATGCAGCGCCGGCTTCTTCCATGCTCTGCGCATTTTTTGTCTGATGATCCTCTGCCACATTGGGCGAAGGTACCAAGACAGCCGGTGCACCTGTTACCATCAACTCACTACATGTGATCGCGCCGGCACGCCCTAAGACAAGGTCAGCGACGGCATACGCCAGATCCATACGATCGATGTATTTCAGCAAGCGCAATCGCGGATGTTTTTCGATCCGCTGGTCGAGTTTGTCGAAATACCCCGACCCGGTCTGCCAAATCACGTACAGTGATTCATCTCGCAACAACTGCGTGATTCCTTTTTCCATTGCCGCATTCAATGCCGCGCTTCCGAGTGATCCACCAAACATGAGCAGCACGCGGCTGCCGTCTGGTATTTCAAAGTGCTGCAACCCCTGTTGCTTTGTGCCATGCTGCAGCATCTGCCTCGTTGGATTTCCACTCAGCACACATCTGTCAGCATTGAAGTATTTTTTTGCATCGGGGAAAGCAAGATGTACGGTATGTGCATATTTACCGAGCAGTTTGTTGGTCACGCCGGGAAAGGCGTTTTGCTCTTGCACAACAATCGGACGTTTTCTCAAATGCCCGGCATAAAGCACCGGGCCGGCGACATATCCGCCCGTCCCAACAACCACATCTGGATCAAACGCTCTCACCAAACTCCAGCTCTGCATCAAGCCTTTTGCCAGCTTGAAAGGAAACGACAGGTTGCGTGACATCTGCCCCCTGTGAAATCCCTGGATTGTAATCGGGTGAATCGCATACCCAGCCTTGGGCACCGCGGTCCACTCCAACCGGTCTTTAGTGCCGGCAAAAGCAATCGCAGCCTCAGGCACCAACCGCCGAATTGCATCCGCAATGGCGATGGCCGGATAAACATGCCCGCCAGTTCCTCCACCAGCAAACAATATTCGGGGCGATTTGGACATTTTTTTAGTGGTTAGTTTTTAGTGGTTAGTTTTTAGTTCTTGCTAACCACTAAGAACATGTATTCGATAATCGTTTAACGCTCAGGATGCAATCATCTGTCTGCCATTTCACATCAGTAACAAGTTTTCAGCAGATGGTCTTTTACTAACCACCAATAACTAACCACTAAAAACTGCTAATCTCTGATCGCATAGCGCGAGATATTCAGCAGGATACCCATCAGAATACCGTTGGCGAGTAGCGATGTACCGCCGTAGGAGACGAAGGGCATCGGGAGACCTGTTACAGGAAGGAGGCCGCAGGCGACTGCGGCGTGCACAAATCCATACAAACAGATCAACGTTGTTATTCCCACTGCCAAAATTAATCCGAGCGGATCAGCGGCGCGGCGGGCGATACTCATAAACCCTCGCATCAGCAATATGCCGAAGAGGGTAAGCAACCCCAGTGCCCCTGAAAGCCCGTATTCTTCTGCAATAATGGCAAAGATAAAGTCGTTATAAGGTGCCGGCAAAAAATCACGCTGGATGCTTTTGCCCGGCCCTCTGCCGGTAAGCCCACCCATCGCAAAAGCAATTTTTGCCTGATGCGCCTGGTATCCTTCGCCTTGCGGTGCAGCCGCAACCTCTTCCGTCGGGGTCCCCCGGCCAAGATACTCATCGACCCTTGCCATACGCGCCGGCGAGCTAAGCAGAAACAAGACCGCTAACATCGCACACACAGCACCGAGCCCGGTCAGTTGCAAAGCATGAACCCTGGCAACAAAACACATCAGCACGGTTGCCCCGAATACAAGGGATGCCGTTGATAAATCCTCTATGCCGATTAAAATCACCGTGAGGATAATCCAGACAAACAGCGGGGTAAATGCCCGGCTAAAGCTTTCGATGTAGGCCTGCTTCTTTGTTAACAAGAAGGCCACATAGAGCAGCAAGGCTACCTTCGCCAGTTCTGCCGGCTGAAACATGATAATTCCAAGATCCAGCGCCCGAATGGCACCGCCCGACTTGATACCGACAAATTGCACAAGCAACAGCAGCAGCGTCATCACTATCAGGAATACCCGGCCAAACCGGGCCAGCACCCTGTAGTCAATTCGACTAAATACAACCATTGCCCCAAGCGCCACACCTACATATGCGAGATGACGCATCAGAAATTGTTCTGTATTTCCACCCGCTTTGGTCTCGGCTAAGAAGGCAATCGCACTATACACTGCAATAACCCCAACCGCAGACAGCACCAGCACAATCCAGACAACATATTTATCTGGTGGCAGCCGCTCGGGCGTCTTTTTAGCTTGCGTTTTTTTGGGTTGCCTTCGTTTAGACATTGTTTTTCAGTTCGAGGTTTAGGGCTCGGGGTTCAAGGTTGTTAACATTGAACCTTGAACCCAGAACCTTAAACATTTATAAATTCATTACTGTCGATTTAAAGACGTCTCCTCTTTCTTCGTAGTTATTAAACATGTCGAAAGAAGCACACGCCGGACTGAGTAACACGACTTCACCGCTTTTAGCCAGTAAATGCGCTGTATGAACTGCTTCCTCAAGCGTATTCATGATCAGGTGTTGCTCTGCCAATTCACCCAGTTCCCTATCCACTTTATCCGCGCTTTCGCCAATGGCAATCACCATCCGGACATTTCGTTGAATCAAGGGTTTCAGACTGGTGTAGTCATTTCCTTTATCCCGTCCGCCGGCAATCAAAATGATGTTTTCCCGAAAGCTTTCCAGCGCATACCATACGGCATTTACGTTCGTTGCTTTTGAGTCATTTATATAGCGGACACCATTCACTTCACGCACCAACTCAAGCCGGTGCGCTACTCCTTCAAAGCTTGATAAACTTTCGCGAACAAAGAGATTGGGTATCTCCATCACGCGTGCTGCCATTGCAGCGGCCAGGGAGTTGTACACATTGTGTGGCCCTTTCAAGGCCAGCTCTTCCTTGCGCATAAGAAATTCCTCTTCTTGTTTAAACCGTATAACGAGATCGCTTTCTCTGAGGAAAGCGCCATCGCGAATCTCCTGTTCTTGGCTTATACCGAGGGTTTTTACACGATTAGGTCTTTTTGTAGAACCTTTTGCGTCAGGGTGCGCCAGTTGCTCTACTTTGTTTCGAACGAACAAATCGTCGTAGCAATAAATCAGGGTGTCTTCAGAAGTTTGATTTTCAAAGATCCTGAATTTGCTCGCCGCATAGTTTTCAAACTGATATCCGTACCGGTCAAGGTGATCGGGTGTGATGTTGAGCAACACACTTATATCAGGCCTAAAGGTGTCTATATGATCTAGCTGAAAGCTTGATACTTCCAGAATGACCACGTCATTGGACGAGGTGTTTTTCGTTATATCCGAAAACGCCTTGCCAATATTGCCGGCTACATGCACCGTTCGCCCTGCATGGGCAAATACATGAGCCGCTAAACTTGTTGTCGTCGTTTTGCCATTCGACCCCGTGATTGCAACAATGGGTGCCTGGCAAAACCAGAATGCAACTTCAATTTCTGAAAAGATAGGTATCCCTTTTTCCACCGCCTCTACCAGGAGTGGAATGGTAGAAGGCACACCGGGACTTACCACGACAAAATCTGCTTCAAGCGCACGCGGTGTATGTCCGCCAAACTCGAATGCAACACCTGCTGCATTCAGTTCACTGATTTGATCCGACGAACCCGCTTTAAATTCTGTCAGAAATACCCGCGCGGACGCTTCATTGAGCAGTTTTGATACTGCAATACCACTTCTGGCCGCGCCCACTACTGTGACGCGCTTACCAGCAACCTGATTTGCCTTCATGATTTGTTGGGAAGTCTTTAGTGGTTCGTTGTTAGTGGTTAGTTTAAAAAACACAAGTACTAACCACTAACGACCAACCACTAACAACTCATATCAATGCAGCCTCAAGATTAGAAACGCTGCAAGCACTGTGATCGCGGTTACAATCCAAAATCGCACAACGATTTTTGCTTCGTGAACCCCTTTCGCCTCGTAATGGTGATGTATGGGTGCCATGCGAAACACCCGTTTTCCCACACCAGTCTTTCTTCTTGAGTACTTGAAATACGATGTTTGAATCAGTACAGAAATGGTTTCGATAAAGAACACTGCGCACAAAATTGGGAGTAACAATTCTATTTTGATCATCAAGGCCAGCGCACCTACTGCAGCACCAATCGCCAGAGATCCTGTATCTCCCATAAATACTTGCGCGGGATATCCATTATACCACAGAAAGCCAAAACACGCGGCAGACATGGCAATAGCAAAAACAGCCAACTCACTTGCGCCTGGCAGAAAGATCAAATTCAAATAATCTGAAAGATCCGCACGGCCGGCGATATAACTAATTGCCGTAAGTCCCAACATCACAATCGCAGTAACACCAGTTGCCAATCCGTCTAATCCATCCGTCAGGTTCACTGCATTTGAAACCGCAGTTACAATAAAAACAGCTACAACAATGTATACAATCCAGCCCAAATCCAGTGGCCCAAACCATCCTTCAAAAAAGTAATAGTCAAATCTATCAGCTCTTAGAAAGGGAATGTAAGGGAGGTACGTTACCGACTTAACCGCGGCAAACTTCGGATGAAAATACATCACGCTGCCAACGATGATACCGATGCTTATCTGGCCAAATAGCTTGATCTTTGCCGGCAATCCGCTTTTGTTTTTCTTGATCACTTTGATGTAATCGTCGGCAAACCCGAAGGCGCCCATCCAGACTGTAACCAGGATGATCAGCCAGACATAAACTTCTGCAATAGCGCCCCAAAGCAGGGTCGCGCCCAGTACAGATATAAGGATAATCACGCCACCCATGGTGGGCGTACCCGCCTTATGAGAATGGTCAACTGCGCCGGCTGCTTGTCCTTCGCGCGTTTTCTCGCCAATTTGCTTCTCTTGCAACCATCGGATCACTCGGCGTCCGAAGAAAAGAGAGATAATCAACGCCGTAATAGCAGCCAGTGCCGCCCGGTTGTTGATAAAGCGAATTAACTGAAAACCCGGAGGTTGGTACAGCTTTTCTAGATAATCGATCAAGTAATAAAGCATGTATCGAATTTAGAACTTCATATGCCAAATATCGAGTTTCATACCGAATTTGGACGTTTGAAACGTGAAAATTGACAATAAATGCCAACAAGGTGCATAAAGCTTCTTCTTAAAGAGCTACTTTCCCAGCCCAAATGCGGCAAGCGCCTCAATCCGGTCATCAAAATCGAATTTTTCTTTACCGATAACCTGATAGGGTTCATGCCCTTTGCCGGCGATTAAGATGACATCGCCTGCTTCGGATTTGTCAGCCATGTATTGAATTGCTTCTTTTCGATCAACAATCCAACAGACCTCATCCGGCTCAGAAATGCCGGCGCGTATATCTTCGAGAATGGCGTTTGGATCCTCAGTGCGCGGATTGTCGCTCGTTGCAACGACAAAGTCTGAAAAGTGCTCCGCAATTCGCCCCATCATGGGACGTTTCTTTGCGTCCCGATCTCCTCCACACCCAAACAAACACCACAATGCTGCAGCAGCCGGCTTTGTAGCCAAAGCTGTTTTTAACACATTCTCCAATGCATCGGGCGTGTGCGCGTAATCGACAATAACATAACGGCCTTTACTAACAGCCAATATCTCAAACCGTCCCGGTACAGGGTCTGCTGTTTGCAATGCCTCCAGCACTTTATTCCTGTCATATCCGAGTGCGATACCAACACCATATGCTGCCAGCAAATTGTAGGCATTAAAATGGCCAACAAGTTTAAACCGGCAAACCATACCGTCTATTTCCAGCAACAATCCTTCAAGTGAATTCTCCTTGACCTCACCCTTTAAAGCTGGGGTCTCTCGACTTCCGTAAGCAATTTTTGCTGCCTGGGTATCCTCGACCATTTGTTCGCCTGATTCATCATCCTGATTATAAACAGCATGAGCATCCGGCCCCAGGTTATCGAAGAGTATTTTCTTCGCTCGGAGATATTCCGCCATGGTGCCGTGATAGTCCAAATGATCTTGCGACAAATTGGTAAATACGCCAACTTCATAAGGAATGGTACGCACGCGATCTTGTATCAGCGCATGCGAGGAAACTTCCATGATGCAAGCTTTGCAGCCGGCATCTACCATTTGCCGTAAGAGCCGGCATGTATCCAGTATATCAGGTGTTGTGTGCGTTGCTTCTTCTTTCCGGTTGCCAATTCTGTATTCAACCGTACTTATTAGCCCTGCCTTAACGTGTAATTCGGTTAGCATATGATGCACGAGAAAAGCGGTCGTTGTCTTACCGTTGGTCCCGGTTACACCAATCATCCGCAATTGCTTTGCTGGATCACCGTAAAAGGCAGCAGCCAGTTCGGCGAGCGCAGTTCTTGCGTTGTTAACCTGAACGAAGGCAATGCCGGGGAAGTGTTTCTGCACTTCCGCCGGCATCGCTTCGCACACGATGGCAATGGCTCCGTTTTGAACAGCCTTTTCAATGAACAGGTGACCGTCGGCAAGCTCGCCTTTTATGGCGATAAACAAGCCTTCCGGTCCGACCCTCCGACTATCATTCGTCAGATGATCGATATAAACTCTTTCAAAGTTGCCCTGCTGATCTAAAACCAGGCTTTTGCCTGACAATCGATCAACCAGCGCTATTAAGTCAATCATAGATGATCCTGGATTCGTTTAACGGCTCCCCGTTTAACGCATGATGTTCCAGTGGATCACCGACATCGCAATACGGCCGTAGCCGCAAGTGGCTCACCTGCTTTTGGGGTTTGACTAACAACCATGCCCCGGCCCTCGAGCTTTACCTCGACGCCCGCTGCGTGACTCCAAAACACAGCTTGCCGTGTACTTAAACCAGTTAAATCTGGCATGAGCGTCACCTCGACAGTGTCAGGTACCGCAATTTCCAGGTTTACTCTTGTATCAAAAACCACGTCTTCCCTATTCGGCTGCGTTACTGCATGATATGCATGCATCGGCGCCGGCAATCTGACTTCAAATCCGGCAGCTCTCAATCTTGCAGCGGCAATCGTAGCCGGCTGCCCTGCAATCTGTGGAAGTGAACGATTTGCGGTTTTTGGTAATTCTTCAGCAACCAATTCAGAAGGCAAAAGCTCAGGCGATGAACTCATCCAGCGCATGGCCAGGCGTTTGAAAACCGGCGTGGTAATCGCGCCGCTGCTTCCCTTAACTTTAGGTCGCGCCAACATTAACATGATGGCTACAGATGGATTTTCGGCGGGGAAGAAGCCAACAAATGAGGCGCGATGCAGCTTATTGGTATAAGCCCCATCGACAATCACACGGGCTGTCCCGGTTTTGCCGGCGATCTTCAATCCGTCAATTTTTGCAAGCTTGGCTGAGCCAGATTCAACGACATCAATAAAGGCCGGCAACAGCTTCTTCGCTGTTTCCTTTTTGATGACACGGCGAACCGAATCCTGCGAGGCCTTCCAAAGTATTTTACCCTTGGCATTGCGGCGTTCATCAACGACATAAGGCTTCATCAACAAACCGCCATTTGCCAGTGCACTGTAAGCATTCAGTATCTGCAACGGCGTCACATCTACCTCGTAGCCGATGCTCATGGAAGTCAGTGAAGAACCCGACCAATCTTTCGGCTTTCTGAGCGTTCCATCTCGCTCACCCGGCAGGTCTATCCATGTTTTCTGGCCAAAACCATAATTTCGTGCGTATTGATAAAACGTCCCCCGATCAATTTTTGCAGCTGTTTTCGCCACACCGATGTTACTCGATTTTGAAATGGCTTCAGCAAAACTGATCGTACCATATGCATGGAGATCGTGCATGCCTCGCCGGGCAATGACGGCAAATCCGTTACCCGTTTCCAGCGTGTCGTCCATCGCGATGATGCCCTGTTCAACCGCTGCAGATGCAGCAACCAACTTGAATGTTGAGCCAGGCTCCAACTGATCGGTAATCGCACGATTTCTCCTGGATGCAGGATCAGACGTGGCGTATTTGTTTGGATCATAAAAGGGGAAATTGGTCATGGCCAATATTTCTCCCGTACGTGGATCCATAGCGAGGGCAGAGCCCCACTCAGACTGCGTAGCCGCTACGCCGGCCAGCAATTCATCTTCCAAAATTGCCTGTAACTCAAGGTCAATAGTGAGATACAGATCTTGCCCATCAACCGGGTCAACAGTATGACCAGCAACGTACGCCTTAATATCTCCATTACGATCCCGCTGTACCGCACGCTGGCCAGATGTCCCTTTCAGGTACTCTTCATACTGCATCTCAATGCCATCAATCCCTCTTCCATCCCTACTCAGGTGTCCAATGACATGCGCAGCCGTTTCGCCGTAATTATACCGTCGCGTAAGCGTCCTCACCAACAACAGGCCCGGCACATCCCAGCTATCAACAACTTGTTTTTCCGTCTCCTCCAGGCTCGACCAGAGCAATACATACTTGGGACTTGTACGACCCTCAACTTTTTTGCGGAAGTACGATGCTGACTGCCCGGTAAGTACAGAGAGGTTGTCAAATAATTTCTTTTCGACAGCGGCAGTGTAGCCATTCACCGTAGGATCCAGCGCAATATTGTAACTGGCCGCGTTTACAACCAATTCACGGCCGGCGCGATCGTAAATAGAACCGCGCATGGCCGGCACGGTAACCATCGTGCTCGCCTGCCGCTCGCCCTGTGCACTCAACTCCGCCCGATCAGAGACATAGATCCCTAACAGCTTCAATGCAACAAGCACTGGCAAGAGCCCAAGCCCTGCCATGATTGCGTACATTCTTAACTGTATGTTTTCCTGAAGTCCCATTCGAGAGAATCTGTTATAAAATTTTGTATTTAATCCGTTAGTCTACTTCTTCGAGCTGCCACTGAATCACCGGCTCAAAAGCAAGACCTTCCTTGAGGCCAAGCTCTTTTGCTCTGCGATAAATAGCACTCGGGCTAAGTTTTTTGTCCAGTTGACCTTTCAACTGATTGTACTGTAGTTCAAGGCGCAGATTGTCACGCCGCTGCTGCTCGATCAACGACAACGCATCCTGCGTAGCAAATACATGGCTCACATAAAACCCAAGCCCCAGCGCAGCAATCAGTAACGTGACAGCAAATTGCCCTGTAGACACCTGAGCCAGGAATGAATCAACCTGTTTCCGGACATTTTTGACATTCTTCCTTTTGTTTTTACTCTCAGAAAGATCTGTCCACTCAGGGAGTCCGGCAGCTTCAGCACCCACACCATGTGCGATCCAGTCAACAATACTCGGCGCCGGCGCTTTCGCAACTTTGCGGCGCGGTGTAGCCGGCCGCTTTCGAGATTGCGGCTTGCGTTTAGAAGTCTTGGTTTTTTGTGTAAGTGTGCTACTCATGATATGATGCTACTTAAAGCAATGGGTCAAGAAATGGTCGGTTCACTTCGATCGACAGCCGAAAGATCTTCAGCAGACTGAATGCGTTCGGCAATGCGTAATCGAGCACTTCGGGCCCTCGGATTTAAGTTTATCTCATGGTCATCTGGCTTGATCACCTTTCGGCTCGTAAGCCGCCAGGGTGTCACAAGATGACCATAGAAATCGCGGACAGGCTTTCCATCCAGATTTCCATATTTCAAAAATCTCTTGACGCGCCGGTCTTCAAGCGAGTGGTAACTGATTACCGCAATGCGGCCACCAGGCTTGATCAGGTCTACACTAAAATGCAGTACCGCCTCAAGCACCTTCATCTCCTCATTTACCTGAATGCGGAGTGCCTGAAAAACGCGGGCTAGCGTCTTGTTAATCCTATTGCTCGAAACCGATGATCGAATGACAGCAGCAAGTGCATCTGTAGTTAACAGAGGGCGCGCTGCCACAATTTTGCGGACGATGCGCCTTGCACTTGGCTCTTCTCCATAATCCCAGAGAAGCTGGGTTAAATCTTCTGGCGTCCAGTCATTGACAATATCAGCAGCAGTAACACCACCACGATTGTCCATTCTCATATCCAGATCACCTTTGCCGGCGTAACTAAAGCCACGCGCAGCGGTGTTCAACTGATATGATGAGACACCAAGATCTAACAACAAACCATCAACCTTGTCGACGCCGATTTCAGATAACAATTGCGGTGTTTCAGAAAAATTCCCGCGCAGCACGCGCAGTCTTCCTTTCTGCTCATCTTTCGACAGCCTTTTTCTGGCTACAGCAATTGCATCGTCATCCTGATCAATACCTACCACTTTCCCAGCTTCATTCAACTGATCCAGCAAAGCAGCGCTATGACCTCCGCCTCCGAGGGTTGCATCTACATACAATCCATCACGGTTCGTTACGAGCCCTTGAACAACAACATCACAAAGAACGGGGGCATGATAAGCCGAGGCATATTCAACTGAATCGCCTCCCTCATCAGATGTATTTCCTGGCATCTGCGACATAAGAATTTGCCGTTTTGCAACGACGTTTGGTACTAAGCGTCCCCATTTCCGCCACCCATCACACGCTCAGCCAACATCTCGTAATCGCCTACGCTTTTGTTTACGTATTTATCAAATGCTTCTGGATCCCATATTTCTATATGATCCAGAGATCCAATAATGCGCGCATTTCCTCCTGCCTTGATGTCAGCAAACTGCAGCAGCGGCTTCGCTATGGAAATCCGCCCCTGGCCGTCGAGCGCCACTTCATCAGCCCACATCAAAATGGTTCTAAGAAAGTCACGAGACTCGCGGTTGTACATATTCAGCGAGCGCATCTTGGCCTCCATCTGATCCCAATGATCTAATGGATAGAGGAATACACATTTTTCAAAACCGCGGGTGATGGTAAAGGTATTTTTTGCCTCTGGATTAAGGACAGCGCGCATTTTTGAGGGAATCGCTATGCGCCCCTTTGCGTCAACTGAATATTCAGCCTGTCCTTTAAATCCTGCCATGTCTTACGTACTACCATAGCGCCTAAAAGGCATTTCATACAAACCATCATGGGCGTGAACGGGAGATACTACTCCCCACTTTTCCCCACGATTCCCCAAAAGTACATTATTTAAGATCAATATCAAGTGATAAGTGCGCCAAAAGTTCTCTTTTGTGGAAAAAAAGTGAGTTAATGTGGAAATAATTTCCACCCCAAACATGTTCGAACATATGTGATATACTTAAATTCACCTACACCCTTGATAATATTTTAGATCATCCCAACCCGAACCAATGGCTGATTTTAGATAACATTTTTCCTCCTTAAGCCATTGATTTATCGCCCTTTACCTAAAGAAAAGGCTTAACTGATTTTTGTTGATTTCAGAAATCAACCCTGATACGTGGGGAATTGTGGGGGAATATGTAGAAAATACCCACGCACATCAGCACATTAGCCTGACCACCCCTCATTTCAGCGCATATTGGGGGCTTTCACGACCAGAATTTCAATCGTAATTGGAAGTATGTGCCTGAAGATGCACACCAAAGACAATACAGGGGCCGGCCAATCTTCTCAGCCAATGACACACCCCTACCTCGACGATACTCGCGAAGCCCTCCACTCTCGAGAAAGGGGTGGTTTTGTCAACGTGTTCGACAAGCTTCTGCACACTGACTGGTCATTAATTCCTCTCCAACGGAGGACTGCCCAAAAAGCGGGGCGGGTCTGCCGCTGCTCAACACGGCCACAAATCACCAGGAACCAGTGCCGAAGGAATTAGTACGACATCATATACTTTGACATCGAACTAATTAATTATGCCAACACATTTCAACGGTTCGGAAAAGGAAAAGCTTGCGCTTGATGTTTATATCAAGTTGTCTCGCGCTACAGAGACTATTTCTGGCCTCGTGAATGCGCACTTACAAGCGCACCGCCTGACCATAAGTCAATTTGGTGTACTTGAATCACTGTATCACCTGGGCCCTATGCAAACAAGCGAGCTGGGCACCAAGATTTTAAAGAGCAGCGGCAATATGACGCTTGTGATCGACAACCTTGAGAAACGAGCATTGATCAGGCGTGAGCGCGGGCAAAAAGACAGGCGATGCATTGAAATACATCTGACCGAGGCCGGCAATACCCTCATTGCCGAGATTCTTCCCGGGCATATTGCCGGAGTAGTTGACGCTATAGAGATTCTGACCCAAGAAGAGCAGCAAACACTGAACACGCTATGCCGCAAACTTGGCCGGCGTGGCTAGTGTCAAGAAAAACCAATCTCACTAACCACTAATAACCAACAACTAATTACTTCGAAATCAAACAATATGAATGCTATACAGGGACTTCATCATATTACAGCCATGGCGAGCAACCCTCAGAAAAACCTCGCATTCTATGAAAAGGTATTGGGGCAGCGACTGGTAAAAACAACCGTCAATTTTGACGATCCGGGCACGTATCATTTGTATTACGGAGATGAAAACGGCTCCCCGGGCACCATTATGACCTTCTTCCCCTGGCCGCATATGTCGAAAGGCACAACCGGCGTTGGCGAAACCGGAGCTGTGGGGTACAACATTCCATCTGGATCTTACGATTACTGGATGCAACGACTACAGGAATCTGACCTTTCGCCTGTTGCAGGAGACATTCGTTTTGGGCAGAAAACGATTCGTCTCAAGGATCCAGACGGCATCAATCTCGAACTCATTGAATCAGCATCCATCAGTTCCATCAATCATTGGTCTGATGGGCCAGTAGCAAAAGAGGTCGCTATTCAGGGTTTTCACGGTGTTACCCTATGGCTAGCAGACGTAAAGCCAACAGCTCAGTTACTCACTGAACAACTTGGTTATGTTGAAGACGGACAAGAAGGCTCCAGACATCGCTTCAAGGCAGCATCTGATGGAGCCGGCCTGTACATCGACCTGCTCGAAACACCCGAATTACCTCTTGGCAAATTCGGCGCCGGCTCCATCCATCACATCGCCTTCCGTACAGTTGACGACGAAGAACAAGGGCAATACCTGGAAGCTCTGCGTAAAGCAGGCGAACAAGTAACCTCCGTCAAGGATCGCCAATACTTTCACTCAATCTATTTCAGATCACCCGGCGGCGTACTGTTTGAAGTAGCCACAGATGCACCTGGATTCGAATACGACGAGCCACTCGCATCGCTCGGTCAATCCCTCAAACTCCCCGCCTGGCTCGAGGCACAGCGCAGCCAGATTGAGGCGGCGCTGCCTGCGTTAAAACGGTGAGGGAGAGAGTATGCAGGTTTTTTTATCGGGTTTCGATTGTTTTTGCTTAGCGTTATTTTTCAACCCGTCTTCCTGTGCTACCTTCATCTATATGCACTTAAAATTCTGATAAAAATGCCACATAGGAATCAACCCATTACAAAGATCGGTGCACCACTAACGGAAGCCGACACAGCCATGATCCTACTCCACGGCCGGGGCGATTCCGCCCAGGGCATCCTCGACCTCGCCCGTGTGTTGCCCAAAGAAAACATGGCATATCTTGCACCGCAGGCAGCCGGCCATAGTTGGTACCCCTACGGCTTCATGGCTGATATCGAGCAGAATGAGCCGTATTTATCTTCGGCACTCGCGCTCATTGAAACAACCGTGCAATCGGTTGTAGACGCCGGCATTCCAACAGAAAAACTGATCATCGGGGGCTTTTCCCAAGGCGCCTGCCTGTCCTCCGAATTTATCGCCAGGCACCCGGCTAAATACGGCGGCCTACTGGCATTTAGCGGCGGACTCATTGGTCCCGCTGGTCAATTGCCAGACTACGCTGGCAATTTACAGGAAACCCCGGTGTTCATGGGATGTAGCGATGTAGACGCGCACATCCCCCTTGCCAGAGTGGAGGAAACCGCCGAAATACTCACCAACCTGGGCGCTAATGTGACTAAGTGGATTTTCCCCGGCATGGGACATACGATTAATTCTGATGAAATCAAGGAAGCGCAGGGTATTCTGCTTCG
>JBGCEN010000059.1:0-17532 GCA_045106435.1 Rhodothermales bacterium | reverse complement strand
GTGTGGACAATTAACTTGCAAAATGCATTTCGCGTCCTTTTTGCCCATATCTGCGTTCCTTTTTGCGCCCGATGCGCTGCATCGAACTCAAAAAGCGCCTTGATCTGAACAAAAATGCCATTGAATGCTCTTTTCCCTGCTAATTGTCCACACACCCTAGTACGCAGCCTGGTTTATAAAGGCTAGTACTTTGCTGTCAGGAAGAAAGCAAAAGCAACCAATCGTAATTCTCCTTTCTCCCTCTCCTCCTTTCAAATTATACTCCCTGTAGCTACTTGTCAGTATACCAGGCGCGAGTATTTTGGCATGACCCGCCTGATAAAACAATAGCATGTGCTGCCGAGAATACAGGGAAAGGAATGCCGGTTGCCGTTCTGGCATCGTACAGCACATGGATTTTGTACACCGTAACCTAATCTGCGTTGGGTGGAATAAAGATGGGGATAGGGGGTTTATTATGTAACATCAGGCCATTGTCTTTGAGTGTGCGAATTGATTAAATCGCCGGTTCTGAAATGATGATTGCAAATGAGCAAGGTTCACACGTCCTAAGTCTTGTGATCTTAGCTCGACTTTGTCCAATAAGAAACTGTCAAAGCCTCTTTTTAGCGCCACCAGGGTCTTTTTCGATTATTTATTTTACCAACCAGACATGGATAACTTAAACGGCGAAGACTCAAAAGGTATGTCTAACATCGATATAGCGCTTAAAAACCCTTTAAAATTGGACATTCCTTGATCGGTGTTCGATATTCGAGACTTTGTCCAAAAGGACAAAGTCGAGCTTAGCGACTATTGAATTGAATGTTTTATATAAAAAAAGCCACCCATGAAATTTAAGCCAGTGTACAGGTTAGGCCGTTTTATGTCGCAACTGATGGGATGCTGTTTGTACGTGGCCCTGTTTGCCAGTTGTGCTTCAGAACCCACCGTACCAGAGGCTACAAGCCAGACGTATGATGCGGTCGGCGTAGTTAAAACCATCACGCCTTCAAAGAATTTCGTCAATATAGACCATGAGGATATTCCTGGATTTATGGATGCAATGGCGATGTTTTTTCCTGTATCGGATACATCGATCCTTCAGAATATCGCCGTCAATGATTCCGTTGTTTTTACGATTGAAATAATAGAAGGCCAGGCGGGTATCTCGTCGATTAAAGTCAAAGACTGAATAATTACTGCTTGCAACAGACACACGATCAATACGACTGACACATTACGGTTATGGGATGTATTACCAGGTATACTTTTGACTTTCTTACCGACCTGAAGCATAACAATACAAGACCTTGGTTTGAGGCAAATAAAACACGGTATGAGAAATCACACGCAGAGGCCCTTTGTTTTGCTGAGAACCTTGGAGAAGCGATGACTGCCTATGATGTGATTGAGCCCCGGTCTCCTCGGAAAAGTCTTTATCGCATCTACAGAGATATTCGGTTTTCGAAAGATAAGACGCCGTACAAGGTGTATTGGGGAGGGTTTCTGAAACGAGCGGGTGCTGAACGTCGTGGTGGAATGGGGTTTCATATTGAGCCAGGAGCAACATATATCGCCGGCGGTTTTTGGGCTCCTAACAAGGAAGACTTATTGCATCTTCGCCGGCAAATAGCGGCTGATGCATCGCCCTTGCGGGATACACTCAGGGACCCTTCATTTGTAGATTTCTTTGATGGGCTGGAAGGGCAAAAGTTGAAAACCTCGCCCAAGGGGTTTGATAAAGAACATCCAGATATAGATCTGCTCAATCATAAACAGTTCATTATCAAACATAGCTACACAGATAAAGAAGTCCTATCCAATCGTTTCGAAGAACAAATGGCAGAAGGATTCTCTAAAATGCTCCCGTTTCTTGGTGCGATGACAGAGTTTCTGACGACTGATTTGAACGGGGAATCGTTGCTTTAAAGATGTCCTCGAAAAGCAAACCGTAGCGGCACGGAGCATTGATTAATCTACGCGCTCATGGTTTTTCAGGCTGTATGGTTGCATTGGTTTTCACCTCGTTTTCCCATGCAATCAGCTGATTATTCATCGATTCGACGCGGTCTGGATACATAGTACTGCTATCTGTTTCCTCCTTTGGCGTCTGAGTCAAATTGAAAAGAGCCACGTCTTCATCTTTGCCTTTATGTATTTTCCACGGTCCTTGGCGCATGGCCGACTCGTTGCCATATTGCCAAAATAGTTGTCGATCTTTCGGTTGGGCCTGGCCTAGTAACGTTGATGTCAGATCGATCCCGTCAAAATGCGCCTCATCTTTTATTTCTATGCCGGCGAGGCTTTTTATGGTAGGGAAGATGTCCAGCGTGATGGCTTGTTGATTGGTGGTGGATCCTGGTTCGATTTTTCCTTTCCAACGAGCGATGGCCGGCACACGGATACCTCCTTCCCACAAAGATCCTTTGTGGCCTCTCAGTATTCCGTTTGAGCCGTTGGTCGTAGCGCCATTATCAGAAAAGAATAACACCAGCGTATTTTCCTCAAGGTTGTTCTCAGCTACTTTTTGCAATATTTCTCCAATACCCGTGTCCATGACTTCTACCATTTCACGATAAGCTTTTTTCACCTGGGCCGAGTCGCGCTTTTCTCCTACCTGCGTATTAACAATTCTGAACGGCTCGTCATCTGGTCCTTGAAACGGGTAGTGGGGGGCTTCATGAGGAAGATACAAGACGAAGGGGGTGTCCTTGTTTTTGTCTATAAAACGTAGCGCATGCTGTGTGATCAGGTGGGTTACATAGCCTGGTTCATTGATCAACTTATCTTGTGACCACCAATCATAGAAGCCGGCCTGGTCAACATGGGCAAAGTAATCCACATTTCCGCTTACGTACCCTCTGAATTCATCAAATCCGTGATGAATAGGATTGTATTTCGTTTCGTACCCCAGATGCCATTTGCCAAACATACCGGTTGCATACCCTGCTTCGCGGAGTGCCTCAGCAAAGGTCCATTCGCCTGGTTGAAGGCCATGGTTTCTGTTTCTGTCTGGAGCAGCGTATACAACTCCCGGGATGCCGGCTCTTTGTTGGTACCTGCCTGTCAATAAGCCGGCGCGGGTTGGACTACAGACAGGGCCACTGGCATAGAAGTCGGTAAATCGCATGCCCTCTTCAGCCAGTTGATCTAAATGTGGTGTATGAATCCAGCCATCAAACGGACTGATGTCGCCATAGCCAAGATCATCTGCCATAATGATGATGAAATTAGGCTGTTTGTCTTGTATAGGTATCTTCCTTTGCAAAGAAGGCGCATTTGATATCCCTGAAAATGCAAGAACAATGATCAGCGCAGTAAGCGGAATTTTAAGCATGGCATAGATCGCGATTAAAACTGGATGACGATATGTTGAAGATCATAATCTAATGGAACAGCAGATTCTTTGCCTCGTAGCCACGAAAAAGCGCATATTTTTTTATGCAAGATATATTGACTCGACTACCAGCCTTTGTGGCACTATCGGTATAAATAAATGAAGAGTTCTGCGTTCCGAGCTGAATCGCTACCTGTAAGTTCAAGTATGCGTCAGCGCTATATTTTTACGCTTGTAACCTTGTTTGCTACAGTGATCTTATTGGCTTGGGGTGCCGTTGTGACCAGTATTGAGGCTGGCTTGGCAGTGCCTGATTGGCCCACTACGTTCGATTCAATGGATCCGGTTAATCCTACACCGGGATGGTATAAAATCCCTGAAGTGCTTGCTGAGCATGGTCACCGGGTCATGGGTATGATTGTGGGCGCGCTGACCCTGATTCTTGCCCTGTGGACACTCATTGCTGATCCGCGCTCGTGGATGAAGAAAGTAGCAGTGCTGGCACTGTTGCTCGTGATTGTTCAAGGTGTTTTAGGTGGATTGAGAGTCTTATGGATTTCTTTGGACATGGCCGTTGTTCATGCGTGTTTAGCCCAACTATTTTTTGCTACAATGGCTGCGCTGGCTCTTTTTACCTCTCCTTCATGGCTTAAGGCCGACCATGTCTTGCCAGATAATGAGGCATCCGCGAAGCTTCGCCGCATAGCGCTACTGACTGGCTTGATCTTATATGGACAGATTATCCTGGGGGCCATTCTACGCCACCCGGGAGAAGGTTCAGACCCTGCGCTTGCGGGTATGCATATGCTGGGTGCTGGTGTTGTGTTTGCGTTTGTCTTTTTGACAATCAAGGCAGCCAAGAAAGCAGATCCCGAGAAAACCTCCGTATTGAAAATGGCTCACGGGTTAGCCGGCATCCTGACCTTGCAGATTATTCTTGGATTTATTGCATACGTAGTTATTCTGCAGGATGCAGATACAGGCCGAGGGATCTTTCAGGTTGTTTTAAATTCTGCCCATATGGTTGTTGGTGCATTGTTCTTTGCCAGTACCGTTGCGCTCATATTGGTAAGTGCGCGTAAACTGACATCTGAGCCGGCGACCTGATATATTCTGCTGCCAACATCAAGCGCGAACTTGCTATTCTGCTTATGGGGATTTCCCTGATAGATAGATTAGGTGTTCAAGGATTTACTTTATTAATCGTTACCTTTATGTTGTTTGAAATATGCTTGTATGTCTCCGTGTAAGGGCTGATAATCAAGCAACAGTACCGCTTTACATTGTGGTATGTCCAATTTCAAGAAGGCGTTAATACCACGCTTTTTAAGCGAATAATTGACCTGTTGAATCAAAGGCAGTAACAAGGGTTGAAGTATGCTTCGTTTCTCACGTTCTTACCCTTGTGCTTTTAGCGCTTGCTTTACTATAGCCTAATATCTTTACTGAAATAGTACCCGTTTGATTTGCAGACTAACAGAATCTTTTACGCATTATTTGTTTGCGACCCCGTAAAAAGGGAGATACCCCACAGTTTTTTAAATCGATCAGTTGAAAACTATAAAAGTGTACAATAGAATGAAAAAAGTTGCATTATTAACGATATCAATACTTGTTTTTGGTTGTGGTGGAGAATCTTCTGCACCTGCAGCTTCTGAGACGGCAACGGCTACTACAAGTGAACCCGCAGCAAGCGCTCCTGTTGATAACGCCGCGCTCATTGCCGAAGGAAAGCAATTGTTTGAAAGCACGGCAATTTGCTTTACTTGCCACGGAATGGATGCAATGGGTACTGCTCTTGCACCTAATCTTACGGACGAAACGTGGTTGAATATCGAGGCGCCGGCTACAGTTGAAAAGATCTCTTCTATCGTCAAGAATGGCGTGGCTGAGCCTAAGGAACACCCAGCTCCAATGCCAGCAATGGCGAACCTTACTGATGAGCAGATTAATGCTGTTGCTACGTACGTTATAAGTCTTGGAGCATAGACTTTTTACACGTTTCGCCTGAGAAGAGAAGTATGCTAGCTAGCATCGGGCATTAAGTATAGTATCTCCAATTCTGGGGTGGACACCGTTTCGCTTCAGGATTGGAGATTTGTGTTTAATGCCTTTGTTATTCCTGAGGGTTTGTCTTGTTAAAAAAGCTTGTCTGGTTACATGATGTTGTAACTTACGAGAGGCTTTTTGTAAAATTGCATAATCTATCCAAGAGAGAAGAACGGTCGTATAATGAATGTAGCAGTTGAAAGTAACAGGAAAGCGTTGGCAATTATTATTGGTGTCAGCTTAATGACTGTCGTTTTCCTCTTGTGGCTTATTTATTTCAAGGCACCTTCAGAGCAAACACTGGCTTTTGTTCGTTATTTGCCGGCCGTGAATGCAACGCTCAACGCTTTAAGCGCTACTTGTCTTGTTTGCGGCTTCGTCTTTATCAAACGGAAAAATCGCAAGGTTCACATGCGATTTATGGTGACTGCATTGGTCTTTTCCGCACTTTTCCTGGTTAGTTATCTGACATATCATAATTTTCAGGGAGATACACCATTTACCGGGACAGGGGTTGTTCGTCCTATTTACTTCTTTATCCTCATCTCACATATCATCTTGTCCGTGTTCGCGTTGCCCATGGCATTGATTACGGTGTTCTATGCCTGGCAAAATAAGCTGATGAGTCATCGCAAAATAGCCCGCTGGACATTTCCCATCTGGTTATATGTCTCTGTAACCGGAGTGGTCGTATTCGTCATGCTACACGTGATGTAGGCAAGGCAAGTCTGCTGAACGTACGAGTTCGTATTTCACGTGAGGCACATGGTTCGAGCGACTGACTATTTATCATCTCCAATCAGATTCGGTAATTCTCCTATAAGGAAATCCGTCAAGGCTCCATGCGCTGTTTCAAGTGTTTGCTGGAGTTTTGAGTCCTCTTCGTACATATAGCCCGTTACGGCTTTAATGATGTTGCATTGCACACCGTAGGTGGCTGCAACAAAAGCTACGGCATAGCCTGTCATGTCGCTCATATCGGCTATGCGTTGCCAATAAGATTGTTCACTCTCAGCCTGCGGGGTGTGGTCCTGTGTTACAAGGGTACCTTTTCCTATCTTAAAAGGCATTTCTAACGGCATTCTGGGATATGTGGGGGCAGACAATTCGATACGGTCTCCCTCAAAAACCTGAGATGCTCCGACGAGCGTGCCTAGGGCCAACGTATCGTTGAGCGAAGTACACGTGCCTGGATGCACAATGCGTTTTACTTTTTCAGACCGAAGAAGGCGTTCCGTTCGGAGCGCGGCTTTTATTTTTCCTACACCGGTAATTGCTACGAGTATATGATCATCGCTTACCACTTCTCCTTCGGGTAGGCCGTCAAAACGACCTCTTTCATACGACTTGAGAAAAGGGCGCGCTTCTTGTTCCGTTGCAAAAAGAAATGCTATCATCGAACACAGAATTATAGCTGGAGTAAAAACTGACAAATGTAATACCGATATCAGCATTACAAACATGCATATGTCTAGGGGTGCATGTTGCTGCAAGATAGGTTACATAAAAATAAATCGCTTGATAAGGCGGCTGCTTAATTTTTTATCCTCAATTGTACGCGTTTAGGCGCTATTTAAAGATGAAAATAGTTGAACTGTTGGACAAATCTACAGAACCGCTAATCTCCTATGAGATCATTCCGCCTAAACGGGGGAGTTCTGCGCAACAGATTATGAAAATCGTTTCAGATCTTGTTGAGCATGAACCGCCTTTTATCGATGTGACGAGTCATTCCGCTCAGGTATATTATGAGGAACTGACCGACGGTAGCTGGATGCGGCATGTTAAAAGAAAAAGACCAGGAACGCTGGGTCTTTGTGCAGCAATCAAACATCGATTTAACATCGAGCCCGTTCCGCATTTACTGTGTCATGGATTTACACGCGAAGAAACTGAAGATGCCTTAATTGAGCTCAATTATCTCGGTATCCAGAATATCATGGCGCTGCGCGGAGATGAGATTCAGGTCGAAAAGCGAGTGAGCTCTGATCGTTCTGTAAATGAATATGCAGGGGATCTGGTTGAGCAGGTACGAGACATGAATTCGGGCCAGTTCCTGGAAGACATTATTGATGGAACGCCTACGGACTTTTGTGTTGGTGTAGCCGGCTATCCCGAGAAGCACTTTGAAGCACCTAATTTGACATGGGACATCCTGAATCTGAAGCGAAAAGTAGATGCCGGCGCTCAATACGTAACGACACAAATGTTTTTCGACAATGCGCACTATTTCAATTTTGTAGAGCGTTGCCGGGATGTCGGTATCAATGTGCCCATTATCCCTGGCTTGAAAATCCTTACCAGCAAAAAGCAGCTTCAGATGTTGCCTAAGAGATTTTTCCTTGAGATTCCCGAGGCGCTTGCTGCAGAGGTGGAAGAGGCCAAGCCTGAGCATGTGGTCGATGTAGGTGTCGAGTGGGCTATACGGCAGGCTGAGGAGCTAATGAATGCTAATCTTCCTTGTGTGCACTTCTATATTTTACAGAAAGCCGATATCGTGAAGCGGGTAGTGAGCAGGTTGAGGGGACAAAAGTTAAGCTCACATTAGAATGGGGGAGAGGGGAAAGAAAGTGGACCATTATTTTGGGAAAAACAAGGATCCACTTTCTTTCTAAGACGACCGATCAGCCTCTTCGTTTTCCTTTATACTTTAGAATCTGTCTGCGTAGTCGTCTGACGCAGCGATCTATAGCTTCTTCGTACGTGTGCGCTTGCTCTTGAGCAATCAGCGAATTTCGCCTCACTTTAAGGGTTATTTCAGCGGATTTCGCACCGGTTGAAGTATTCTGTTTACTCAGGATTACACGTGCGTCAGTAATGCCATCATAAAAGCGTTCTAGTTTGCCCACCCGGGTATTGGCAAAATCTTTGAGTCTTTGACTGGCACTGAAATGACGAGCAGTGATTCGAGTATCCATAAACAATCCTCCTTTGACATGATGTGGTGAAAAGGAATTTTGAAGACAAGGTGAAGACACGATAAGGAATTGTTACCAAGAAAAAAAGAGGGGGAAATCTATAGTTGTGGCAGGGTATTTTCCAATGCCCCTTTTTTTGGGCAGGAACGTCTTTTTGTAAAATTTCCTAATGTATTATATCAGGTAATGTTGCAATTTCGTTACGATTCGATGAAGCCGGCTAGATAGAAATCTTCCTTCTGGCGCATTTTGTTTTTAAGTGCCGGCGTGTCATCTTCATATCCAAGCAGGTGGAGGAGCCCATGGACGACATATCGATACGTTTCAGCTTTGAAGGTTACCCCGAATTCACTGCATCGTTCATGCGCTGTATCCAGGTCTACGTATACTTCACCATCTACAACAGATGTGTCCGGATTGTCGTTTAGCGGGAAAGAGAGGACGTCTGTTTCGTAATCGTGTGACAGGAAGTCTCGGTTGAGCTCGTGTACGGTAGCGTGATCACTGAGCACAATGCTCAAATCTTCAATCGTGGCCTTTTCTGACAGGCAGACGAGTACGATAAGCTTCGTTAGCTCTACTTCGTCAACTTGATGTTGACTATGCGTATTCGCAATGGAGATGGGTGAAATTTCCAGGGTGGTAGCGAGCGGGTTTATTTCAGGTCTTGAAATAGTGTTTCTGTCATCGACAGGGCAACACTACTCATAATCATTTCTGGTGGTAGCTTTTCAAAGTCTGTGGAGAGCAGTCTTTCGTCCACGTGCGCATAGAGGGAGGAAAATGCTTCGCGTTCAACAACGAGGCCACTGGTTCTTCCCGAGTGCCTAGCAACAAAAATGACTTCGCCCAGCTCCTGGCTTGATATAAAGCCGGTGCATCCTTGTAATTGGAGAAAAGAATTAGGCGTGATAATAGATACCAGATTGTTTGGCTGACTTTCAGCTAACTGTTTTGGCATCTCTAGCTCAGTGAGAATCTCCAGCGAGATCTTGCGCCCACTTTCTTCGTCAGATAATTCAAAGCGTACTAGTTTACCATCCCTTTTAGGCTCTACACCTAAAACAGTTGCTATTCGCTTTATCTCGTCATCTGAAAAAGAAAAACTCATCGTTTTCTACTGCAAAATTCAACTATTCGAGGTCTTGAAAGAGAAGTTTGAGTACACGCATTTAGCATGCAAAGGTTGCACTTCTCTTATACACCTCGGAAAATAGGTGCTTCATGTAGTAAAAACAATGAAACTTGAAAAAGGTTGGTTGAACCAAGGTTTTAGATGGATGCTACTCCGTCATCATAACTTCAGCTTCATGTGCTTCTTCAAGCATTTCATCATCTTCTTCATTAGGTGCTACATTATGGGCATGAAAGCCTTTTGGGCCTTCCACAAGATCAAAGTCTACAGTTTCACCAGTCCGTAAGGTTTTGAAGCGTTTTTCCGTATGTATCTGTGAGTAGTGTACGAAAACGTCGCTCCCATCTTCTGGGTGTACTATGAAACCATAGCCTTTTTTCGCGTCAAACCATTTGACGATACCATTGTAAGCAGACATAGGGTGTGCCTCCTTTTATACATTCGTCCTGTCCGAAGAGCATACTGCAGGACGCCCCGGGTGATAGGGAGTGTGAGTTCAGGGATTCAATAAAATTTGGCAAGGGGTATCCCACCAAGGTAACATTATATTGAGATCGTGTGAATCTGTCAACCTTTAAGTAGCATTCTCTTATGAATAAATGCTTTTATTTGATGAATTCGACAAAATAGTGCGTAAAATGACTAATTCCAGGGGTCGAATTAGTTGAGCGTGATCAGAAATATTCCTTTTTGAGTCAAAAAATAGCCGGACCTTAAGCTGTGGCAGGGAGATCTGACTTTATAAATATGATTTGTACTGATTGACATCTGGTACAAGAGGCAGCCGTAGCAGGACAAGATCCTCGTGAATCGCCTGGTGAGTAGAGCGAGTGTTAAACAATAAAAAGGCCTTCGACATCACCAAATACACATGGTTATATCGAAGGCCTTTTTTACTTGTAGGATTTACTGATCCTATTCGCCACTACTGGTGTCAGGAGTTGCGGCTGGAGGGAAGATCCGCCGGCTGTCTGCTTCAAATTCCTCTGCCGTCTTGCGGTACGACTGATCTCCAATGGCATCCGCAATCTGGTTAGTGAATGCAGACGCGGCATCATAGTCACCTACCTCCATGTAGCCAATTTGAATCATTTGCATGAACCGGGCTGTCTGGTCGAGGGCTGCTTGTGTGCCGGCTTGTTTCAGATTCGATAGCACAATCGGTTCTGCTTTCTTCCATATCTCAACAGCTTTGCTGTTTTCTTCAACCAGCTGATACGCGCGTGCAACGATGAGATGTGATCGTTCAGTCCCAGGGATCACTTCAAAAGGAATCTTTTCCATCAGGAAATCAAGCAGCTCAGCAGCGCCGGCAATATCCCCGCTGTTATACATCGTTTGGGCAGTCTGTACAAATACATTCCGGTAGTTGTCAACCATACGACGGATGTTTTCGTCGAAGTAAACATCGGGATTGTCTAGGTTGGTGAACTTAAACTTCTTGAGATTTTCCGGTGTAATACTCGGAATGGCGCGGCCAAGTAATTCATTATGCTTGATTGGGACAATGCGAAATGCCTGACCCTCCAGCTGAAAATAGTTTTCAAGATCTAACTGACCATCCTGGCTCACCGTTACTGCATAATAAATAGGGCGTTTCCAACCGTCTTTAGCATTGGTGATGAGTATGTCCAGCAATGCCTGGTCAGATACATATAGCAGATTAAACTGGTCGCTATATGGCCGGCCATTCAGGGTCCAGGTCATCGGCGATTCGAGCAAACTCGTATCCTCAATGGCAATAGGGACTTCCGATGAGCCAAGTATCTGATCCAGGTCAACGGGAAGACTAAGCTGATCCGGCTTCCATGGAATGATCTCCAGCTCTTCGATTCGGTCGTTCGTCATCGAGAATGGCAAAGGGGCTGAATCTCTCGAAGACTGATTCTTCAGCTGCTTGATGTACCATGGCGTATTTAAAAGGGAAATATTGACTACACGAACATCTTGACGCTCTTGTTCTACTTCCTGTAGATACCAAAGAGGGAAGGTATCATTGTCTCCATTGGTAATTAGAATAGCATCGTCTTCAACGCTATGGAGCATATTGTATGCATACTCAGGAGCAACGTAACGGCCTGAACGATTATGGTCGTGATAGTTTTGCGTGGTCATCCACAAGGGCACGCAGAGGAAGAGCAACGCACTCACACCATATAATATATTTGTGATTGTGCCAGAGGAACGTTCTTTGGCACTGAGCGCTTCCAGGAGAAGTTGCAGAATACCTGTTGCGCCTATGCCAACCCAAATACTGAAGGCAAAGAAACTTGCCACATAGGCATAATCACGTTCTCGCGGTTGGTAAGGCGTTTGATTCAGGTAAAGAATAATGCCAATCCCGGTCACGAAGAACAGTACAAACACACTAAATGCCCGTTTCCAGTCTCGCCTGAAATGGTAGACCCCGCCAAACAGTCCCAGCAGTAAAGGAAGGGCGAAATACACGTTTCGGGAGGATCGCTCGCTCGGGGTCTGGACAAATCGATCAGCACCGTATTCGGGAGGGTCGAGTATCGGGATGCCGGTAATGGCCGGCGCATCCTGAACATCACTTGCACGTCCAGCAAAATTCCACAGGAAGTACCTGACGTACATATTGTTAATCTGGTACTTCCAGAAAAACTCAGAATCTGAATCAAACTGTGCGTAATAACGCATGTGGAGGGGCGTAGGGGAGTAGCGGCGTGGGAAAAAGACTTCTTTCTCCGGGTCTATTTGCTGCGTTTCGTTATCAAAAGAGTTGCCAGTGAGCAGCGGTGTTGATCCGTATTGCTCACGTTTCAGGTAAGACACAATAGATTCTGCATCTTCCGGGTCATTTTCATCAATGGGGGGATTGGCTGCACTTCTGATAAAGATGAGGGCATAAGTGGAGTATCCAATAAACACGACCGCTGCGCACACGAAGATGAGGTTTGTAACCTGCATGTTTCGCCTGTGGGTAATGTATATCCCAAACACAATAGCTGAAACGATGAGAATCATCGTAAGCATAGGTGAAAAGCTCGATCCAACAAATCCTGGCAACCAGGTAATAATTCCGGGATAGATAGCAAGGAAGCAGAGGGTAGAAATCGCGCCCGTGACAAAAATGCCCAGTATCATGGTCTGCCGATCCATGTCTTCTCGGTAAAACTCCGCGAAGTAGAAAATGAGCGCAATGAAGAAGATCGCCAGTAAATTCAGCAAATGGACGCCAATAGCCAGTCCGAACATGTAAGCGATCAGTACGAGATACCTGTTGGCACTCAGGCCGAACGGGTGTTGTTTTCCTGGTATAGCTTGTTCTTCCAATCGAGCTTGCTCACTCCATTTGAGAATAAGCCAGACAACAACAGCCGTGAAAAACATCGATAGGGCATATACCTCAGCTTCAACCGCGTTAAACCAGAATGAATCGGTTGCAGCAAATGTGAGAGCACCAATAACTCCGCCGGCCAGCACCGTCAGGCGTTTGTTCAAAGAAGGCGCTGCTTCTGTTTCCCACTCTCTGGCAATACGCACAATGATGAGATGGGTGAGTAAAACCGTTAAGGCGCTTGATAGCACAGAAACCATGTTTACTGCTAACGACACGTACTCCAGCGGGACAAACATGGAGAAGAACCGCCCTATCAGCATGAAAAAGGGAGCGCCTGGCGGATGAGATACCTGCAACCTGTTCGCGATGGCTATAAACTCACCAGAGTCCCAAAAAGAAGCAGTTGGCGCAACTGTAAGGAGGTATAGAACAAACGCCCAGGTAAAGACGAAGGCCCCGATGACGCGTTCAGTTAGTTTCCAGTTAACATTCATAGGTGTTCACAGGTCGTGGGTAATATCCACTTTTATGGTCTTCCTGCCCTGGTGGAAAGAAGAAGTATTTAGTGTGCCGGGTGAGGCTATGGGTGATAACGCGCGTGATGTTTATTGATCACTTCGCCTTTTCTATCCTCTTCGGCACGTGTTATGGAATACGATTTCGAATGCTCACATGTGTGAAATAGCTCGCGTTGCAACGCATTTCTACATTGATAGTTGCGATATGGACACGTGACTCAAACTGATAGTGATTGCTCAGACGCATGTAGTAGCAACTAAATAATTGCATCAATTATTTAGTTTTTGATCTCTTTGAAAAATCACGATATAATAAGCGTACTTCTAAAATCGCTAATCCTTGATCGATATTCTGAAATCAAAAGAAAAAACGCTATTAACTTGGCATTTCACTAGACATTGGAAAGCAATTTTAAGGGTATTCCCTCACGTTATCGTTTTCCGCCTACCACTATAACGAACTCCCCCCTCACCTTATTTTTCTCTGAGAAGTATTTTTTTAGTTCAGTGATTGTGCCGCGCTGTATTTCTTCAAAAGCCTTGGAAATCTCTCGTACAACCGCAGCCGGCCGGTCTGGGCCAAACGTTACTTCGAAGTTAGTTAATGTTTTGAGTATCCTGTGCGGAGATTCATAGAAAACCATCGTGCGATACTCCTCCTCGAGTTGTGCCAGTCGGGTTTGTCTGCCCTTTTTTACAGGAAGAAATCCCTCATATACAAAACGTTCTGAAGGTAGGCCACTCACCGTCAGTGCGGGAATTATGGCGGTGGCACCTGGCAGCGCTTCAATTTGAATGCCTTCTTCAATACATGCACGGACAAGATAGAAGCCTGGGTCTGAAATACCGGGGGAGCCGGCATCCGATATTAAGGCAACACGCTGTCCGGCTTTCATTTTTTCGATCAGGTGGAGCGCTTTGGTACGCTCGTTATGATCGTGGTAGCTGGTACGCGGCACGCTGATATCGTAGTGATTCAGCAACTTGGAAGAAGTGCGGGTATCTTCGCAAGCTATCAGATCCACGCTTTTCAACAGCTCGAGTGCGCGTACTGTAATGTCTTGCAAGTTACCGATGGGGGTAGGGACAAGGTAAAGCATGCAGGTTTAAACGTCTTCGTTATGCGCCGGATGTTCTGTTATTTCATCTCTAGATGGCTTCGGCGTGCGCTTGTACCATACGCGCGCACGGAGGTCTAGTAGCACAAATAGAATAAGGCTGCCGGCGATGAGAAGCATGACAATATTTGCCCCCCACATGCCAATCCAGGGCTCCAGTTTGCCCCGGTCTGCCAGTTTTTCTCCCTGAACGAGTGTGACCCAGTAGAACAGGAAAATCCCAAGGGCCATTGCGCCCACCGCGCCCAAGCCGCCTCGCTTCATGCTCAGCCCAAGCGGAATACCAATCAGCGCGAAAATAATGCAGGCGACGGCAATTGAATACTTTTTGTAGATCTCTACTTGATACCGGTTTGCCCGTTCTGTTTCCCACTCGATGCTGCGCTTGGTGTTATCTACCTTGGTGCGTGCGTCTCTTACTAAATTCAGCGCTGCTTCGTACACCTGCTTTTGTTTTGCTTTGGGCAGGCCTTGCAAGACAACTCTTTTAGTTGGAAATACAGCAGCGGTATCTTTTATGGTGGGCAGCATTTCTGCAGCATCACGCATCATCTTAGACTTGTAAGTAGAGTCTGCCAGCAATCTGAGGCCAGTTTGCTGGATTTTTTCACGATGCTCTTCAACGCTTACCAGAAGCGAATCAACATATTTGATCATCAAATCACTTGGCATTGTCCGATCTGAGCGATAGCCGTTTTCAGGATCACTGCGTTCAAAACTAAGCTCTGAGAGATCAAGACTAAGTCTGTGTTCTTTAAACCTCAGTCGTTCATATCTCGGTTCTTCGTCTCTCTTTTTTGCCGGGATGATGCGGTGCATTTCACCATTCTGCAAAATCAGATCAACACTATTATCCTGCGGGCGAAGTTCTCCGCGTTCTGCTTTGATGGTTACTTGTTGTCGATTGCCGTCGGTGTAATCAAAAATAACAACGTCGATCAGGTCGTTGGATTCCGCCGGCAGCTTTTGTACCAGAATGCTGTAATTGTTAATGCCGTTGTAGAAAACACCCGCAGAGAGCTCGAAGCCGGGTTTCTTTTTTCGGATATCTTTCCACAGACTGCTGGCTCTGAAATTAGCCGCAGGTAAAATTTCGCTGTTGAAATTCCACATGCCGGCAGCAAGTATCGTACTTACAATCAGCACCGGCCAAATGAGCTGCATCAAGGAAACGCCGGAGCTTTTTAACACCGTATATACATTTTCTTCAGCGAGCTTGCCAAAGGTCATGAGCGTAGCAATCAACACCGACATAGGTACAGCCAGTACAACCATATACGCGAGGTTGTAAATCACAATCTCAAAAATGACCAGCAGAGGCAATCCTCTTCCTACGAGGTCTGGCAAGTATCTGATCAGGAACTGCATGATCAACAGAAAAATAAGCGTAGCCAGCCACCCGAAGAAGGGCCCTGGTAACATGCGCAATATTTGTCTGTGGATTTGTTTCAAAGAGAACGTGCCTGTAGGTGTTTATGGGGTATAAATAATTGTAGGTATTTTTTGTGTCTGAAATCAAAAGAAGCAAACTCTATTAACTCCGCTGACAGACTACTAAGAGGATATCGCAGTCGCTTTTCTTAAGGTAAGAACGGTGATTTCGGGGCGCATGCCGAAGCGGATGGGCGGTCCAACCGTGCCAAGTCCCCGATTTACGTATAGAAATTGTTCAGTGCCAGCATTTGTTTCACTGTAAAGGCCGGCCCATCTTGGGTAAGCCAATCTTGCAAGGCTCCAGCGAAGCGGTCCAAGTTCAATGCCGATTTGTCCACCATGCGTGTGTCCACACAACATCAGGTCGATTTGTTCGACTCCTTTACGATTCGTTTCAGGCAAAATATACTTGTCCCAAAAGGTCGGATCGTGGGCAAGAAGGATATGTGTGTCTGACGGGTTTTCGATACCCTGCAAGGCTTTGGGTAAATCGGCGTATTGCTGGTTAAATCCTGTGTTGTCCGTACCAATCAGGTGCAGGGTGTGTCCGTCAATCTGAAGAGACCTGTGTTCATTAACGAGCAAGTCAATCGGGGATGATTTCAGGCGCTCCGTTAATGCGGCTGTGTTTGCATAGTGGTCATGATTCCCCAGGCAACCAAATACGCCTAGTGGGGCCTGTAACCCTTTCAACGCCGGCATAATCCGTTCAAGCTCACGATCATTGTTGTTTACATAGTCTCCAGTTATGACAAGTATGTCTGGCTTGATGCCTCTTGTTATTTCCACGGCTTCTTGCATGGGGCGTTCGCTGAAGAAAGAGCCGGCATGGATATCCGATAACTGAACGATTTGTAACCCGTCTAGCGCAGCGGGCAGATTTGGAAGAGGGACGTCTACACGCTGAATATTGAAGTCATACAGGGTTTTGAATACACTGTAGCCTGTAACTACAAAAGGAACGGTGCTTGCACTCCAGCCCATCTTTTCGAGGAAATCGCGCCGGCTGAGCCGTTTCATGTCTGTCAGGTCCAGTTGTCTTTCCGGTGCTGAGTCGTCTGGGATTGCCCTGGGGCGTGGAACGTCAAGTTTGACCTGAAACCAGCGAAAGAGCCAGAATACCATGCGGCCCAGATCTTTAACAGCCAGGACTACGGCAATAATAAATTTGGGTACGTAATAAACAGCGAGCCAGCCGAAGAACAGCGCCCGCCCGAGTTTTGGTTCAACTTCCCACCATCGGGAGAAGTACAAATACGCCGGTAGTGCGCCGGGCATAATGCACATCATGAAAAAATAAACAGGACGAGTCCATTTTAGTCGTTTGTTAGTTCTTACAAACAACTTCCAATGTTTATAGACATACCAATCGACCGTAAATAACAATACGACCAGCAGGGCAAACAAAAAACCGAATTTCACCATGTCGGGATGTACGATAGGACGTGGTTTAGGTTCGGTAGAAAAGAGGGGCCTGCAATTGGTTGAGCTATCAGTCGGCAGATATCAGTTGTAAGCAATGCAAAAAGTAAAATCTGATTACTGATTACTGATTACTGATTACTGATTACTGATTACTGAAGCCTAATAATTCAGCGCAGATATGAATATCAAATCTTTTACGTTTAATCCATTTCAAACAAATTGTTTTATCTGTCATGATGAAGGTGAGGCCGCCATCATTGATCCATCCTGTCAGCAGGAATCAGAAATTGAGCAAGTCTTGCAATACATAGA
>JBGCEN010000058.1:0-12616 GCA_045106435.1 Rhodothermales bacterium | reverse complement strand
TGTTTCTGGTTCAAGGTTCTGCGTTCAAGGTTGTTTGAAACGCCCACTTTAAACCCAGAACCTTGACCCCGGACCCGTATCCCGTGACCGATTAGCGTAGGTTAAAGCGTAACGAAATGTCTGCGATTCGCTAAAAAGGCGCATTAATATGATCATCCACAATGTTTTATAAAAGGAATACACGTTTCCAAACGGTTGTCAAACCATCAACGGTCACGCAATCTACAGTTTGAAAATGACTCATTTCAGATGTACACTTTTGCCTTGTCTGGTTTTGATTCTGGCATCGTGTAGTGTAACAGATCAAGACATAGATAATCCCGCTGACTTTTTAAACATTGAGGCCAGTGCAACTGTCACAGCTGCAGACTTTAGCAATCTCAAAGTGAACACACGTATTACAAACCGGCACCCACTCAAAGACATTACCTTGTTTCACAATGCCTGTAGCTTCACTGTAATTTTAGCGCCCGTCAACAATGCAGGCCCAACAATCTACCCAAACATAGTCTGCCCTAACATAGGACTTCGTACAGTGATCAATGCAAATAGCACGCAAAGCCTGGTCACTACCTATCCGATCTACAGTTTTCTGGGCGAGACATTTACCGGAGGGGAATATGAAGTGACAGCCATCTCATTGTTCGAAAATCTTGAGCAAATCCACGTCCATGCTGGCAGCGTCTTTATAGACAGTGCATCATAGCTTGCGTAATAACGAGCAACAATGAAAACATCGAAGTAGACGTTAATCTTAGAAAAAACAACGCTAAACATTGAACCCTAAACCAACAACCTATCCCCACCGTTTGAAAACGCCCGTTCATGTAGCATCCCTGATGTTCGTGTTACTCATGCTGACATCTTGCAGTTTTTTCGAAGATGACTTTGAAGACCCAACACCTTTTCTACAGTACGATGCAACGGTCGAGATCGTGGGCGCTATGCCTGAAATGTTGCAGGTTCAGGTACGGGTCAATAATCAGCACCGGACCAGTGATGTGGTGCTTGTGCATAGCTTGTGCAATGTTACAGTTTTACTCACTGCTGTAGATTCTTCGATCGCCCCCATACAACCCGTTGAGGTGTGTACACCCGTGAACGTTTCTTCAACAATCGAAGCATCCACGATGAAGACGTTTACGTTTGAGGTAACCGTTCAGGACATTCTGGATCAGGGCGCGCCGGCGGGAGCATATGATGTAACAGCCACCATTCGATTTGCTCAGATCGAGCAGCAGGTGTTGCCCGCCGGGCGCATCCAGTTGCCGGCAGAAGCAGGCTGAGTTGCTCCAGTTTACGCAGACTGACATGAGAGAGCTAAACCATCCGATTTTTGAGCCCAGTATTTCATATGCAGCGCCATCAGATCCTGTCTGGAAACGAGCAATCATCCGTTGTATAGAGCAGTTCACCGGCCAGCCGGAAATGGAACGCAAGTACAAGTCTATTCGGATACAAGACACCTTTGCACCCGAGTTCTTTTGGCGGGATGCACTGCACATGCTGAATATCACTCTGGACTACGACGCATGCTGTATCAAAAACATTCCAAAAACAGGCCCATTGGTCATCATTGCCAATCATCCCTTTGGTGTTTTGGATGGGTTGAGCATCTGCCATCTTGCCACATTAATACGGCCTAATTTCCAGATCCTCACAAACAGTGTATTGTGTCAGGACCCAGCCCTTGCGCCTTACCTGTTGCCCGTAGACTTTGACGAAACGCGGGAGGCCATGCGCACAAATATCGAGACCAAGAATCGTGCAATAAAAACGATGGAGGCTGACGGTGCCGTGGTCATTTTCCCCGGAGGCGGCATCTCAACGGCTGAAGGCTGGCGCGGGCAAATCACGGATTTGGAATGGAAAAGATTTGCAGCAAAACTTATCCAGATATCTAAGGCAACAGTGGTCCCCCTTTTCTTCCATGGACAAAACAGCCGGCTCTTTCACATCGTCAGCCAATTCAGCCTCACCCTGCGACTTTCCTTGTTATTGTGGGAAGCAAAGAGACGGGCAAATACTTCAATAAAAGTCACGATTGGTGCCCCGCTCCCCTATCCATCAATTGCCCATCTCAAAGATCGCCAGCGAATGCTCGATTTTTTACGCGCCCACGTTTACGGACTGGCCGAGACATGAACTCGCTGCCTTAAACCAACGAATCTTTGTCTGAAGTAGAGCAGCTGTTTCACGAATGCTGCGACATTGGTTTGTGTAGATCCAACGGGTTTGGGGGAGCGCAAACGTTGAGGGTGATCAAATAAAAAGAAGAGAGCTTTTTTGGTGTACAGGCACTATTTTCATTACCCACGCAATCGATTCGTTTATCATCATCGTATGAAAACTGCCCGCCTCCTCTCGACGCTTATTGGCTCAGTTGCCTTATGTATTTTCCTGTCTATCCCTGCCAGCGGCCAGGACAACCTGAGATCGGTCCCTCCGACTGACCCGCAGTATCAACTGGACCGGATGAGCATCGCTGAAGGTTTTGAGGTCAACCTCTTTGCATCGGATCCGATGATTGAAAAGCCGATCCAGATGACGTGGGATGAGCAGGGCCGGCTCTGGATTATTGGTAGCGCGGTGTATCCCCACCTCCTGCCGGGTAAAGAGCCCAATGATAAAGTTTTTATTCTGGAAGATACAGACGGCGATGGGGCCGCTGACAAGTCGACCGTGTTTGTAGATGGCCTGCTTACCCCCACCGGGCTGCTTGTTGGTGACGGAGGCGTCTATGTTGCGAACTCTACAGAGATCCTGCATTTCCGCGATCTCGATGGCGATGGCTACGCGGAAGATCGCAGGGTTGTACTGAGAGGCTTTGGCGCAGATGACACGCATCATCTGATCCATTCATTTCGCTGGGGACCAGACGGGATGATGTACATCAACCAGTCTATTTACATCTACAGCCACATTGAAACCCCCTGGGGGGTGCGCCGGCTCAGACAGGGAGGCATTTGGCACTTTCAGCCTGAGAAAATGAAACTGGATGTTATTGCACGAGGCTTTGTAAATCCATGGGGCCACTCTTTTGATACCTGGGGCCAGTCATTTGCCACCGATGGTGCTTTTGGCGATGGCATCAATCATTTTTTCCCAGCTGCCGCTTTTGTCACAGCCTACAAGGCTGAGCGCATCTTAAAGGGCCTAAACACAGAACAACCAAAACACGCCGGCCTTGCCATTGTATCCGGCCGGCACATGCCCGACTCTCTACAGGGCAACATGATCACCAACGACTTCCGAGCCAATCGCGTAAACCGGTTTGTAATCACCGACAATGAAGATGGATACATCTCTACACCCTCCAACGATCTTATCTGGTCTGATCACGTCGCTTTCCGCCCGGTTGATGTAACTGTTGGTCCCGACGGTGCGCTGTATCTGGCCGATTGGTACAATCCGATCATTCAACACGGCGAGGTTGACTTCAGGGATTCCCGACGTGACCATACAAGCGGACGCATCTGGCGGGTTACAGCCAAAGATCGCCCGCTGGTACCCATTCCTGATTTGGTAAACGCATCTGCCGGGGAATTGATTGAGATGCTGCGGCTTCCTGAAATGTGGACACATGTACAGGCACGCCGGCTCCTCAAGGAATTGGGTGCACAACAGGTTCTGCCAGTCTTAGACCAATGGTTTGCTAAACTGGACCCAGGCAGCGACGACTTTGAGCGACTGCAACTTGAAACGCTTTGGCTCTATCAGGCTTTTGATCAGCCCAATGAGGCACTGCTTCAAAACGTCTTGAAATCATCAGATTACCGCGCACGAGCCGCCGCCGTCCGTGTTGTATATCATTGGATAGATCGCATTGAATCCCCACTTCCCCTGTTAAAAACTGCTGTACACGATAATGCGATGCGCGTTCGCCGTGAAGCCATTTCCAGTTTGGCTCTGCTCAACACCACAGAGGCAGCAGTAACCGCAATGGCAGCACTCGCATACCCGATGAACGAAGAAGTAGACTATGCCCTCTGGCATACGATGCGAGAATTGGCACCACAATGGGCCGAGCATCTGGAACACGATCCTGCTTTTTTTGGTGAAGATTTATCGGCCCGCCTGTTTGCGTGGAAAGCCGTCCATACGCCTTCGGCCATCAATCAACTGTTGTCGCTCTATCTCAACGAGGAGCTACCTGTTGACGAAACGGGTGAAGTACTCGACTTGATTGTACAATATGGAGACGAGGAGGCACTTAACGAGATATTTTCACTTGCTCTTGCCGGCATCTCTATTGGCGACCAGGATCAACTAAAACATGTACAGGCGCTCAAATCAGGAATCTCTACGTTCGGCAAATCACCCACTGGCGATAAGGAAAAGCTAGTTGCATTACTGGATCACTCCTCTGAGGAAATACAATCGCTGGCCCTGGAGCTAACAGGCCTTTGGAAACTCACTGCTCTCGGCAACCAGCTGATTGAAATAGCCACCTCATCGTCAAACAAGGACCGGCAAGAAGATGCCTTAAAAGCAGCTGCTGCGCTTGAAGATGACGCTATTCAGCAAAAAATACAGGCATTAACGGAAGATGATCATCCGATAGACCTGCGTATTCTGGCCATGTCTGCCTTCATTGCTTCGGATCCGGATTTAGCAACGCCCCTTGCCATATCGATGCTCAACACCATAGATGAGGGTACAGATGTAGAACCTGTTTTTGATGCATTCTACAGAAACAATAATAACCGCAATATGCTACGAGACGCGTTGAAATCAACGCCCATCTCAGCGCATTTTGCAACGGCCGGCCTGACACACTACAACGGCAACAGGCTCCGCGACCGTGAATTACTGGAAACGCTCAGATCCCTGGGCGGGGTAGATGAAGCCCAGACGATCAATACAGGAATGAATGTGTGGAGCAGAGAAAGACTTGAGCTCGATGCAAAGGCCAGTGGTGATCCTGCTGCTGGAGAACTCGTTTACCGCAGACCTGAACTGGCCTGCATGCGATGCCATGCCATTGGAGGCGCCGGCGGACAGGTGGGCCCTGATCTGAGCAGTGTGGGTGCCAACGCGCCAACAGATTATCTCATCGAATCTTTATTCGAACCCGAAAAAGCCGTTAAAGATGGCTACGCATTGACCAGCGTTGAGCGAACCGACGGTAAAGTACTCATGGGTACGCTGATCAGAGATACAGGCTCTGCTGTACTCTTGCGCGATGCATCGGATGCTGTGATTACGGTGCCTAACAATCTCATTAAAGAACAAAAAATCCTCCCCGGTTCGCTAATGCCGGCAGGACTCATTGCATCCCTAACCAAAGAAGAATTTATCAATCTCACCTCTTTTCTTTCACAACTGGGCGAAAATGGTGATTTCAGATTGCCGGCGGCCCAGTATGTGCGCAAATGGCAGACAGCCCCCCTCCCCTCTGCCGGCTGGAGCCTGGATGCGATCAATGACGCAACATCGAAAAAAGGACGACTGCTATTTAGTCGTGTTGATGGCTCCTTACCCATGTCAGATCTCCAGGTTCAGACAGATCCACAAACCCAATCGTTGTTATGGTTCGAGGTAGAAGTACAAGAAGCGGGAAAAATAAATTTGGCCGCCAACTCGAACCTGGGCCTGCAATTCAGCGTAAAAAACGAACAATTGCCCTTTGAGAACGGCTCTTTAAGCTTCTCATTACCAAGTGGCACACATTCTGTAGGTATTGTAATAGATCACGAAAAAAGGGGGGATATGCCTCTTTTTATCGAATTGAGACAAGCTGACACGACTGCAAGGGCTCAGCTTATTCATCGAAATACAGATGATTGAGCATTCTTCAATGCACTACAGTTAAACAGCCTCTTATTTTAGCAACCTTAACCACTGTTAATTAACAACTTAGCACCTGAATCTCATTTCGGGTGAATAGGCGCTCCCCATTTCTTTATGACCTATTCACCAAATGGCAAAAAAGGCCAAATTGGTTAGAATATCTAGCTAAACCCTTTGGCTTGGTCTTTGCAAAACGCTCCCCTCTAGATTCAAGCTCTGAACACTGTTATAGTGTAACGATTGTTGTGTATCAGACATATTTGTACCAACTCATGCAATTTCATATACGAGTAGCCTGCATCTTATTTTTGGGATGGCTATTGCCCCACGTGTCGTATGCGCAAGCCTGTTATTTGCAGCAAGACTGTGGCCCCGGATCATTGTGTTCTGGCTCAGGCACATGCCAACCCATCCGATCTCTTCTGAACACCGGCTCCAACGAAGTTTATTGGGTCGACCAGAGCATTGGTAACGATGGAAACGTGGGCACAGAAGCCCAGCCGTTCAAAACCATCCAGCGTGCCATGCGGTCCAACACCATCAGCCCGGGCGATGCCGTTATCATCCGCGAAGGCACCTATTACGAACAGGTAAGTCCCGAAAGAGGTGGCACACCTGGTAATATGATCACAATTACTGCCTTTCCAGGAGATGACGTTGTCGTATCAGGCGCCATTGCACTAAACGGCACCTGGAACGCCGATGGGAATGCATGGCGACTTGCGTGGCCTCACGCAGCGTTATGGCACCGGGTTGTGGCAAACGATCCCTTTGGCCCTGCTCGCCGGCGCGATGTCCTTATCGCCAACGGGCAAATGCTTCAGGCCGTTTACACACGGGGTGATGTTGTACCAGGTACCTTCTTTCTCGAAGGGGCACCGTCAAATCCGACAACCATGTTTGTCCGCCTGCCCGGTGATGCCAATCCGAACCAGGCGAACATGCAGACCAGCCTGATGAATCACATCTTCAACCCGTCGAATAATGAAACGAGTTGCCGGTTTGGCCAGGTAAAAGGCTATTTCCATTTGATTGGCATCACGTTCAGGCATTCAGCCAATGATGGACAGATGGGCGCCGTATGCGCCGGCAGTGAAGGTTCTGTTCTTGAGAATATTACCGCCGAATGGACCAATGGATCGGGCTTTCTGATCTCTGGCAAGAACCATGTAGTGCGAGGCGTTCGTGCGCTAAACAATGGCATGAGCGGCATCCGGGGCAATACCTGCGACAATTGTCTTGTTGAGTATTCAACCAGTAAATACAACAACTGGAAAGGATACCTGCCATACTGGGAATCAGGCGGCGGCAAATGGCTTTATACAACAAATAGCACATTTAGAGGACTCGATTTCTCTGAAAACCATGGGCCGGGTTTGTGGCTCGACATGGATAATTTTGATAATATCATTGAGCAAAGCAGATTCGACAGCAATCTCGGCGTCAATCTATTTATCGAATGGGCAAGCAATCGCACAATTATTCGTAACAATGCGTTTACTCGTGCCCGATTTGCCCGGCCAACCTTCTATGGTCACGGTCTGCTTATTCATGCTTCTCAGGATAACATGGTGCTGTACAATACCTTTATGGGTAATGAAGGCGGCGGCATGCGCATCAAAACAGACAACCGCGCTAAATCTACAGGCAACAGCTATTATAACAACCTGTTTGTTGCCAATCAGATGATTCAGCAGGGTACCGACAGACGTAGTAGCGAGATCGCGTTTGAAGAGCATACAGACGTTAATGAGGCCCGCACAAACAAAGGAGAAGGCAATGTATTCTGGTCCAGAAGTTATTCTGAACAAGAGTATCATACCTTTCAGTTCAGGCCTAAAAACTCAGCCGGCACAGGCGTAGTGAAGTCTTCCGTGCTAACCCAATGGCAAAATGCAGCACAAACGGACTACTCTTCATCCGTAACCAATCTGGCGCAGCCACATGTGACTGACACAACAGATTACATGAACGGCTGGCGATTACCCGATAACTCTCAATACCTTGAGCTTGCGGTATCTATCCCTGCTAATATTCCGGCTGTAACCAACGATTTCGACGGCGAACCACGACCTGCAACAGGCGGCCCTGTTGGCGCAGACATCCCTAATGGGTTTACTGGCGGCGGTGGTACAGGAGGCGGTGACGGTGGTAATGGCGGCGGTGATGGTGGCGGAGGCGACGGTGGTACAGGAGGCGGTGACGGTGGTAATGGCGGCGGCGACGGTGGTAACGGCGGCGGTGATGGTGGCAATGGCGGAGGCGACGGCGGTAATGGTGGCGGAGGCGACGGTGGCAATGGCGGCGGTGATGGTGGCGGTGGTATAGAAGGCATTGCCCGCGTCCAATTTATTGCCCTTGACATCATTGTACGAGACGAAAATGTAGAGCTGCTTTGGGAGTCTACCACCGAGCGTGATCTCGATTCTTATATCCTCGAACGATCAACCGATGGGGTTGGATTTGAACGATTAGGATCAATAGAAAAAGTACCAGATAACGCTACAAGTCAGCAATACACCTTTAGAGATGCTGATTTACCCAGCACCTCTAAAAACCTTTTCTATCGCATCAAGAGCGTTTATATCGACCGCAGTGAAACGGTATCTCCGATTCTGGAAGTGACGCTGGGTTTACCGGAAGGTATACGTGTAGAACAGAACTTCCCAAATCCGGCAAATGGCATTACGCGCATTGCATATCAGCTGCACAAACCTTCGGGTGTGCATGTCAGGCTGTTTGACGTACTTGGACGTGAAGTAAAAACACTGATCGAACTGGGCAAGCCGGCCGGTTTCCACACGGTCTTTGTAGATGTGAGTGATTTGCCAAGTGGCATGTATTTCTATCACTTTGAAGCCAACGGCGTCACAGTAACCCGCTCGATGTCAGTGATACAGTAAAGAAGTAATTTTTCTAAGAACCTGTCTACGATCTATTTCCGAGGTGCATTGTGCGCCCTTTTTGCCCATATCTGCGTTCCTTTTTGCGCCCGATGCGCTGCATCGAACACAAAAGCGCCTTGATTTGAACAAAAATTGCTGCAAATGCAATCTCGGCCATAGATCGTAGACAGGTTCTTAGGAAAGGGAAAGTTGGAAAATTTTCGCCATTCGGCCTGATGCACTGACAAGTGAATACCTACAATTTAACTTGTCAGTGCATCAGGCGTTTAGCAGGTGTGAATACACTCGATGGTATTTGCTAATTACCCATACAAACTACATCTCTTCTACAGGCTTTGCTCGTTCGATCATCAACAGTCACCCAATTACATCACCTCGAACGAGGAATCTGCCATCAATCGTAATGGGGACTGAATCGCCATTCAGAATTGTAGCCGGCTCACCCCCTCGCTCGGCGTGTATATGTAAATGCGGTTCGCTGGTATTGCCCGAATTGCCTACAAGTCCTACTTGTGTATTTACATTCACCACGTCTCCTGCCACTACTTTCACGCTACCTTCCTGCATATGGGCCAGCAAAACCTCAAAACCATCACATGCCAGTAGCACATAATTTCCTGCGGGATTTGTGGTATCGGTAGCCGGCGGAATCAAATCTCTCAAGCCATTTTCGATTGCTAATACCGAGCCATTGCACGGACTATAAACTACAGCCCCAAAGATGGGATAGTCGTTCAAATTTGTACTACCACCCAACGAGTTAATATGTCTACCGGCACTTGTTAATCCAAGGATATCCAATGCATACTGCTGCGGCCGTATTTTCGCATGTGCATTGATAAAAGGGCTCGTCCCCCCACTCAAAACTACAAATTTGCCATTGCGCAAAGGAGAAGCCAAATCACGGGCCCCTTCCGGAAACTGGTACCCCATCAAGACCCGCACATTCAATCCAATCATCAATACCAGCATTACACCTGTAAGCCCATAGGCAAACATCACCTGTATTCTGCCTGGCATCTTTTTAGAGGCCCGAATGCTCCTGTATCCAATAAAGCAGGCCAGCAAATACAAAAACGGCAAAGACATCCTGTAATACAGACTTACAATATCCCACCTTGAGCTTAAATACATAAAACCGATAACCAGCCCGAATGCTACTGCATTCAGAAGCCAACGGAGCCGTGAAGGTTGCCTTCCAAAAGCTAGAACAGATAGGAGAAATAAGGGGATGACAAATTGAAACAAGGCAATAAACAGCATGATATTGCGAAGGTCTGTGGGTACAACAAAGATAAAACAGCCGGCGACAACCTTACGACAAAGCTTCTTTGATCAACCGCTGTAAATCGGGCAACACCTCTTCTTTAAACCAGGGATTCTTAGCCTGCCAGATGTTGTTTCGCGGTGATGGATGGGGCAGCACAAAATGATGAGGCAGGTAGTTCTTGTAATTCCGAACCGTTTCGGTGAGCGTTTTCTTTTTTTGATCTGCCAAATAATATCCTTGCGCATATTGGCCTATAAGCAAGGTAAGTTTCACGCTGTTCATCTTCCCCAGCACCTGATCATGCCAGAGCGGCGCGCATTCCGGCCGCGGAGGCAAGTCTCCAGAGTTCCCTTTCCCAGGATAACAGAAACCCATTGGAAGTAATGCCAGGCACGCCGGATCGTAAAACGTATCTTTATCGATATCCAGCCATTTCCTGAGATTGTCCCCACTTTTATCTTCCCACGGGACACCACTTTTATGCACCACAATACCCGGTGCCTGTCCGATGATTACAATTTTGCTCGTCGCGTGCGCTTGTAAAACAGGCCGCGGCCCCAAAGCCAAAGCCTCACTGCAAACAGTGCAAGATGCGATTTCACCAAGTAACTGATCCATGCCAACCTAATCCTAAATTATCCTATCCACACGCGGCCGCAACGTGTCTATTCTGCTTGTATACAGTTGATTATGTATCCAAACAGTATAAGCAGGACCTAATCATTTTGCCCAATTAATTGAGGCACGGTTGATTGAGACTCGGTTAATTGAGACGGGGCAACATCTCCATTCGCCGGCTACATATCTGGAATAGATATTTTTTGGGATTCAATCAATTCGATGTTTTTTGAAAGCCGTATCGGTTCGCCCACTACCGTATAAAAGGCAAGGCCTTTATAGCTCGTCAAATACTTGTGCTTTGTTCGGATAATTTTGCTCGACGAATGCACTACAAGCGGGCTTTCGCTTCGTTTAAGGATTGCAAGGAAATCCTCAACCTCTACTTTCACTACTACCCCTGACGACTTAATGGCATTTGCCATAGCCTGTACGGCAACGACTGCTGCTCCACTCATAACGCACACCTATTTGCTGATTAGCACCAAAATGAACAATTTCTCAAACCAATATAGCAGATTCGCCAGATCAATCTAGCACATCTCACTATCGACGTTTCCAGGGCAAACGAAACCAACTTTTGAAAAGCCGGCGAAATCTCTGTCCAATTGTCATAATCTCCCTCTTTTTAACGATTAGCATGGTATCGGTATACGGGACTACTTTTGGGTTTGTTGGAAGTCTGTGAGTCGGTTAGTCTGTGAGTCGGTTAGTCTGTAAGTCTGTAAGTCGGTTAGTCTGTGAGTCGGTTAGTCGGTTAGTCGGTTAGTCGGCGGCTTGGGGAGGGTGAGAAACACGAAAAGTATCTCTCATCCCATATCGACCTACTGCCCCACAGACTTTTTGCCCCACAGACTTTTTGACTCACAGACTTTTTGCCCCACAGACTTTTTGACCCACAGACTTTCTGACTCACAGACTCCAAAGTCTTGTAACACCGGAGACCTGACCTACACAGATAATAAATAGTCAATGAATCAGGGATGCTAATGAGCCTTGCATTCCTGGTATGTGGCTAACTGGTTAGGAATAGGGGTCTTCGTCCAGGTGGCTGACGGGGCCTCTATTTCTTTTTATAGCCTATCGATCAGGCCATGTAGATAATCAACTGACAACGCTGTAGATTTCTACAACAACTGCATATATGAAAATCGAACCCATTGTTCTGCGCAGAGTTGGTTGCCTATTCTTTCTGAATGAACTGACTTACTATGAAACGCAGACTTATTGAGTTATCGGGTTGGCTTCCTGCCATTGTTATTCCAGCTGCCACTTTGCTACAACTTATCCAGGTTTACAACGCACCTTCGGTAGACGGTGTGAGTTGGCCCACTTGGCTTATGTTCGGACTCGCTAACATTGGATTCTATATTTACACAGAAAAGTACACCTCTATACAATCAATTCTGGGTTTTCTTGGCACTGCATTGCTAGATTTCGTCATCGTTGCGCTGGTGCTTTTCAGAAGCTAAGAGCCAGGCTGAAATGGTATAAAGAGCAATCAATTTCACGTAGCGACTTTTTCGGGTAGCAACATAAAAGCAGGCACATGAAACCACTTTCTACACGAACCCACAATCTGGCGCAAAGCAAAATTCGTTCAGTTACCCAGATGATTAATGCCGTTGGCGGGATAAACCTGGGGCAAGGCATTTGTGATTTACCGACACCTGCGCCCATCAAAGAAGGTGCGCAAAAAGCGATAGAAGACAATCTCTCCATTTACTCAAGCTTCGCCGGCATTCAGCCATTACGGAGCGCTATTCTAAACAAGGCCATTTCCTTTAACAATATCCCCGCCGAGAGTGAAGAAGAAGTGATGGTAAGTGTGGGCTCAACTGGTGCCTTTGTATCAGCCATCTTTGCCTTGTTGGATCCAGGAGATGAGGCCATCCTTTTTGAACCATTTTATGGATACCATAAAAACCTGATCCAGCTTACGGGTGCAACGCCGCGGTATATCTCGACAAAAGGAATCTCATGGTCCATTGATTTTGAAGAAGTTGAAAATGCAATAACACCCAACACA
>JBGCEN010000057.1:0-55253 GCA_045106435.1 Rhodothermales bacterium | reverse complement strand
GGTGCATTGTGCGCCCTTTTTGCCCATATCTGCGTTCCTTTTTGCGCCCGATGCGCTGCATCGAACACAAAAAGCGCCTTGATTTGAACAAAAATTGCTGCAAATGCAATCTCGGCCATAGATCGTAGACAGGTTCTTACAAATCACGAAAGACTTAATGACGCGAGGGCTTGCACAGCAGGTAACCTTGGTAGCCGAAAAAGTGACTTATCACGTATATTGATTGGCGCAGGGAGAAAAGCCGGCGTATATGCATAGCAATTTGTGTAGAAATTTATCTCACAAAGCGCGTTTATGAAGATAAAAACGGCTTTTTGCAACTGAATTGCGTTCAGAATAATTTACTCATACGGATCCATAGGTATATCTACGCGTTTTTCGTAGATTCTTTGGCATAGGATGAAGAATATTCGAGGCATCTTACGCTGTTTGCGTGTTGCTTGCTTCGAAAACGCTTTATTTAGCCACAATTGTTTTGAAACAACCATAAGCCAAGCATGATTACTGCTGACCCCTCTGAAATAAATATCCTCGTTGTTGATGACGAAGAAGATGTAGTTGAAGTTGTTAGCCATTTCCTGGAGCAGGAAGGATATACAGTTCACAAAGCTTTTGACGGAGAAGAAGCGTTACAAAAAGCCACCTCTGAGATCGATCTTCTTGTATTAGATATTATGTTGCCTGGCCTGGATGGCTACGAGGTTTGCAAAACATTAAGATCTCGCGCAGAAACAGAAACGATTCCCATCATCTTTCTGAGCGCTAAAGTAGAGGAAGAAGACCAGATCAAAGGTCTTATGCTGGGTGGTGATGACTATCTGACAAAGCCGGCATCTCCCCAGGTCATTCTCGCGCATGTTAAAGCCGTTCTACGGCGCATGGGTGTAGATGAGAGCCGTATCATCCAGATTAACAACCTGACCATCTATGAAGATGAGTACCGGGCTGCGCTGGATGAAAAAGATCTCGGACTTACCCTCACCGAATTTGAGCTCCTGCGATATCTCGTACGGCATCCTCGAAAAGCATTCACCAGACAGCAATTGCTGGAAACGATCTGGAAAGATGCCATGATGGTCACCGAACGAACGGTAGATGCCCACATCAAAAACCTCAGAGAAAAGCTAGGCAGCTTCGCCCAGCATATCCAGACGGTCCGCGGTGTAGGATACCGGTTTGTAGAAGACGGCTTGCCAGAGGAATAGATGGGCTGGAGACGAGTACGACGCCTGCTCCTCTGGCTGAGGCTCCTTTTCAGGGAAGTTGCAAGCACTATTGTCCCTAAAAGAGCTTCTACACAAACCTGGATGTTTCTAACGTTCGCGTTTTTTGTAGGAGGTGCTGTACTTGTTGTTGGTCTATACGCGCGTTTCGTACTCCATAATCAAACCGAAACTGCTGCAAGACGACAGCTCCGTGAACAAGCGCTACAGATTGCTACCACGCTTGGCAAGGCTCGATCTTACGAAGAAGCCTGGCAAGCCACTGAACAAACCAGTCGTGTGCTGGGCATGCGCATTGAAGCGTATGCAGACGATACCCTATACGTAGACGCCAGAGGCGAAACCTTCATCCCTCAATTCTATCTACCAGAAGATCTTGAACAGGATCTTCTGGTACCGGAGGGCAGGATGCGCTTCATAGAACATACCACCACAAACGGTGACCCAATCCTGATATGTGCTGTAAATCACGCACTCACAGGGTTTGTCATCCGCCTATACGTCCCCGAGCCCCCGTTATATTCCCAGGCGAGGAATATGCAAACGGCACTTATAGTTGGTATGGTGATGGCTTTTATTCTTGCCATGTTTGGCAGTTGGGTAACTGCGAGAAGAGTTATCAAGCCTCTCAGAGCCATTAATGAAAGGGCACGCAAAATTTCTGACGAGAAGTCTAATCAGAAGATTTTTGTGAGGTCCCGAGCGGCTGAGTTTCAGGACCTGGCAACCAGCCTTAATCGAATGTCCGGCCAGTTTCGGAAAAAGATTGAGAACCTGGAGCGGCTATCAAACCTTCAAAGCGAGTTTATAGGCAACGTATCCCACGAGGTACGCAACCCGATTTTTGCAATTAGCGGATATTTAGAAGCACTCGCAACACCAGTACTCAAGCCTGAGCAACAAAAACGCTATGCAGAAAAAGCACTGGTAAATCTCGAGAGATTAAGCAATCTGTTTAACGACTTGATCGAGATAGCAAGGCTTGAATATCGGGAAGACATGATTCGGCTCGACGACTTTGATCTGTCCGAGCTATCTCTGGAACTGGAAGAGCTGCTCCAGCAAAAGGCAGCCAAGAAGGATTTACAACTTGAAATCGAGCACGTAAAAATAAAGGCCCATGCTGATCGTGATCGCATCCGTCAAGTTCTGGTAAATCTAATAGAAAACGCGATTGTTTATACAGACGAAGGCGGAGTAAAATTCAAATACAGGCGCCGGCAAGATAAGGTACGTATTGAAGTCTCCGATACAGGCAGGGGCATTCCAGAAGAAAACCTGGAACGCATCTTTGAACGCTTTTATCGCGTTGATCCGGATAGATCCCGCAAAAGCGGCGGTACAGGCCTGGGCCTGAGTATCGTCAAACAGATCCTCCACGCACACGGAGAACAGATTCAGGTGGAGAGCACACTGGGTAGAGGGACGAGATTTTGGTTTGACTTACCTCTTGCGGAAGACGAGATTCAGGAGGAAACGGACTAGGCTGGATCGCCAATCAGTTTGTACAATTCAGGGCCAAGCTCAGGGTCACAGGACAGGAATTTGGAATTCAACAGGCCGTATTCAAGAAGTAAAATCCACGCCTTGGAAGCGCTACCATTTTTTTAAAAACAAGGATCATTGTAACGCTAAATCGTTATACCCTTCTACATTAAAGATTGCGCAAAGTTTATGCTAATAGCATATAGAGCCTTGTGCTCAATCCGAACCAGTTGTACTATCCAAAGTCTAATGAAGGCTGGTTACCCCTGACGCGATACAGCATCATCTTTGATAGTACGTCATACTGACCTCCACCAGAAGTTCAGTATCCTCTCTTTAGGAGTACGTTTAGGTATTTCTCGATAAGACAAGCACGCTCCCGTTTCTTTTTGCGCGTTGCTTGTAGGTAGATCACGAAAGTCTTATGGCAAAAAACGAAACACCAATGGAGTTAAGTTCTACATCGGTAAATGAATCAGAAATTGAATTGGTTAGCCCTGTAAAAGGAAAAGGGAAAAGCGAGTTAGCTATCAGACATCTCTCAGCTACTGATTTCAATAAGGATGATCTTCTGAATATTTACCGGACCATGCTACTATCGCGCCGGCTGGATGAGAAGATGATCAACCTGCTCAAACAGGGCAAAGGCTTTTTCCACATCGGATGTGCCGGCCATGAAGCTGCGCAGGCTGCAGTAGCCCACTTCTCCCGCCCTGGAAACGACTGGTTTGTCTCTTATTATCGCGACCTGTGCATGTCATTGTCTTTGGGTATGACCTCCAGAGACACATTGCTCGCGCATTTAGCCAAGGCTGACGACCCAAATTCAGGCGGACGTCAGATGGCAGAGCACTTCTCCTCAAAAGAAATCAACCTGCTTACTACGTCATCATCCGTTGGGGCACAATATTTACCGGCACTGGGGGCGGCCATGGCGCTTCAGCGTAACGGCTCAGACAACTATGTATATGTCTCCAGTGGCGACGGTGCAACATCGCAAGGTGATTTCCACGAGGCGCTTAACTGGGCCACTAGAATCCAGGCACCTGTTTTATTCTTCGTCCAGGATAACAAATACGCGATTTCCGTTCCCGTTAGCGAGCAAACCGCCGGCGGCTCTTCTTATAACTTTGGCGCCGGCTATGAAGGCATTGTACGCGCCAGGGTAGATGGGACTGACTTTTTCAAAACGGCTTCCGTTGCAAGAGCTGCCATTGAACACATCAGAGAAGGCAAAGGCCCTGTACTTCTTTTGGCTGATGTTGTGCGACTCATGCCACATTCATCGTCGGATAACCATGCGAAATACCGTAGCAGCGAGGAATTGGAAAAAGACAAATTGGTCGACCCAATTGCTAAACTCGAGCTTTCGCTGATTGAATCAGGTTTGCTAAACGAAGAGCGCATCCTCGAACTGCGCCAATCCGTGAAACAACAGGTTGATGACGATACTGTTTGGGCTGAAGCACAACCAGACCCAGACCCGACAACTGCGACAAAGCACGTTTTCTTCGAAGGCACGCTCGATCTCGAATATGAAAAGAGCGAGCCATCCGGTGAGCTGGTCGTCATGGTAGATGCTATAAACCATGCGCTTGATGAAGAAATGCAGCATAACGACAAAGTCATCGTTTATGGTGAGGACGTCGCAGGAGACAAAGGAGGGGTGTTTACAGCAACGAGAAATCTGACAGACAAGTTTGGATCAGAACGCTGCTTTAACTCTCCACTGGCTGAAGCATCAGTCATTGGCACCGCTGTTGGATTTAGCGCGGCCGGCTATAAACCTGTTGTAGAAATTCAGTTTGCTGATTACATCTGGCCGGCAATGCAGCAAATCAGGAATCAGCTGGCCACATTCAGGTACCGGTCAAACGGAGAATGGGGATGCCCTGTTGTTGTACGCGTCCCATGTGGAGGATACATACATGGCGGCTTGTGCCACTCACAAAACATTGAATCTATTTTCGGACATACCCCGGGCCTGAAGGTTGTTATGCCCTCCACCGCAGATGACGCAAAAGGATTGCTTAAAACAGCCATTCGAATGCAAGACCCCGTCATCTTCCTGGAGCACAAAGCGTTATATCGTGCATCTCATGCGCGCGCGCTGGAGCCTGATGAAGATTATCTGGTACCATTCGGCAAAGCAAAAACAGTAAAAGAGGGCACGGACCTATCCATCATTACCTACGGATTTATGGTGCACAAAGCACTTGCTGCAGCTAAAACCGTTGAAAAAGAAGGGGTGTCGGTTGAAGTCATTGATCTCAGAAGTCTTGTGCCGGTAGATTCAGAAGCTATTCTGGCTTCCGTTCGCAAAACAGGACGTGCGCTGGTACTTTATGAAGACCACGAATTTCTGGGATATGGTGCCGAAATATGCGCTCAAATTGCAGACAAGGCATTTGCAGATCTCGATGCACCGGTTCGACGCGTTGCCGGCAAGTTCACCTATATTCCTTTTGCAGACCCACTTGAAAGAGCCGTTCTCCCACAAGACAAAAACATTCTGGATGCGGTGCGAGAATTACTGAGCTGGTAACACGCCCTCTCCTGTTCGATAATATGGCCGCGTGGAAACATGATTTAAAATAAGACTTCTCGAAAATTAGCTATCTTTTCTATATTTTCTGGTCATTACAAGCCATGTGGTATGTTATTTGTCGGCAACCGATACAAAATGCTATGAAAGCAAACGCTATCGAAGGCCAGAAGGGAAGCTATGTTATCGAGAGAACCTTGGAATCGGGCCACAATAATTAGATCAGTGCGCTGGATAAAATTTGCCAGCCTCATAATCATCATTTCCGTTTCCTCTATTAAAACACCTTGTTATGGCCAAGCCTGGACCATGCCTAAAGGTGAGCACTTTATTAAAATTACCGGCAGCAATGTTTCTGCATCAAAGCAATATACCTTTGACGGCCGTTCAGTTGACTTCTCTAACGGGGTAAAGAAAGATGCATTTCGAGACGAAAGCCTGTATTTGTACGGAGAATTTGGACTTTTCGAAAAGCTAACCCTTGTACTTTCCCTCCCCTACAAGCGCACCTTTGTCGAAGACCTGGCCTTCAAATACCAGACCTCTGCCATTGGGACTGGCACTATCGGCGTCCGGCTCGCGCTACTCCCCCTGTTCGGTGCCAAACCCTCTGCTGTATCTGTTGCTCTGAACCTGAGTGCCAATGTGCCGATGGGCTATACAAGAAACTTTGCCCCCAGCGCCGGCGCTGGTCAATTAGACGCACAGGCTTCTCTCGGATTTGGATTAAGCTTTTACCCAACAGCCGCATACATACAAACCACTGCAGGATATCGCTACCGATCTTCCATTTACGCTTTTTCAAAAGCGATCAACTGCAATGTAGGCAACGATATCAATTGTATAAGAGACCTTCAGCCAGATTACGGCGATGAGCTTGTATTCAGCGCAGAAGCCGGCATGATGTTTTTGAATGGTATGCTTTTCTTTCAGGCCTTAGCCAATGGGGTTTGGTCAGTTGAAGAGCCTTTCATTGGATTCACGGCCATCAATCCAATCCCGACACTACAGAGATACATTAAAGCCGGCGGAGGGTTTGCGATATACCCCTTTCGGATTACGCGTCTCTATGGCTTGTCAGATCTCGGCTTTAGTGCACAGTATTTCCTCACCCCCTACGGCCGCAACACGATTGTATCCAATGATTTGTTTGTAGGCATAGAATATCGTGTCAGATTTTAATGCAGTTCGCTCAGGAATTTATGAAACAGGCTAGCTCAACTCCTCGAAGAGAATTTATAAAAAAAGCCGGCAGTACTTTATTAGGTTTATCTATACTCCCCATGGTCGGCTGTGAGAAAAACAGCTTTGAACCAATCTTGCTCGGCACAGACATTCCTTTTCTCTCGCCAATTCAACACAATAATCCAGACGAAGCCTTCTTTATTCAATACGGCGGAGAGGCTGCTATTCCCAATTGGCCAGGAGTCCAGCAGTTATCTCGAAATACCTGGTCGATGATAATCGACGGCTTAGTTGACACGTCTCTTCAACTTACGTTTGCCGACATCCAGCAGGAATCAGATAAAGCCGTGCGTATTCTTTCGACTTTGCGATGCATTGTGGATGAAACGTTTGTACCTGGCTTGATTGGCACGACCATCTGGACAGGCGTACCGCTTCGCATTTTTCTAGACAGAGCCGGCATTGACCCTGTCCTGAGTAAGCGTATTCGCTTCTACGGCTCTGACGGTTTTACCAATAATCTGAAATTCAATCAGATATATGGTCCCATTGATCAAGACTTGGTCGAACCACTGCTTGTTTACGAGATGAATGGGGTCCCCCTCACACCTGAACACGGCAATCCCGTCCGGTTACTCGTACCAGGTGCATATGGCTATAAAAGTGTAAAGTGGCTCAATCGCATTGAGGTATCGGGTCTTGACGAGGTATTTGGCAGTTATCAGGAGCAGTTGGGCTATGTGGATGACGGCGAAGTGAGTGTAATCAACAAAGTGACCAACCCACTTCAGGGTCAAACGATATCCGCCGGCGCTTTTAAGTTATTCGGCTATGCTCTCAGTGGGAAAGCCGGTATTCGAGACGTCCAACTTTCTTTCAATGACGGGCCGTTCGAATCGGCTCGCATTTTACCCCTGAGCGAAGTACTGTCCAGCAATCCCCAGATCAGAGAGACCGTTCAACTACAAGACGCCGGCTTTGCCTATCCGTTCAGAGGCGTGTGGACCTTATGGGAATCAACATGGAATGCAACACCCGGCAGCCATACAATCCGTGTACGGGCTACAGACAATAGCGGAAATTCTCAGCCTTTCACCGACGAAAACGACCTCGATGGCACCAACCCTGTTTTCGAACTTCGCGTCAATGTTGAATAACAAAAAACGGGGAGCAAGAAGATAATTCTCCCTGTCCCCCGCTTTAGCCACAAGTTCAAGTCTGTGATTGTGAGAACAGCAGAATTGACTGAGCACAAATCAGCTTTAACACAATTCTACACGCTCTTCTATACAGTACTCAAGGCTTTATCCAGATCATAAATCAGATCCTCTACTTCCTCAATACCTACAGACAGACGAATTAAAGAATCACTCAGGCCCGCTTTAACTCGATCTTCTTTAGGAATCGATGCGTGCGTCATGGACGCTGGGTGGCCAATCAAACTCTCTACTCCACCCAGGCTTTCTGCAAGCGCAAACACAGACGTGCCCGATAGTACTTTCATCGCATTCTCCACGCTATCATTTTCCAGCGTAAAAGAAAGCATGCCGCCAAAAAGACGCATTTGCTTTGCAGCCAGCGCATGTCCCGGATCATCCTGCAAACCAGGGTAATAAACACGTCCTACTTTACGGTGATCATTCAGGAAATTGGCAATCTTCATTGCGTTGGCACAATGCCTTTCCATGCGAATATGCAACGTTTTTGTACCCCGTAGATTCAAAAAGCAATCCATTGGGCCGGGAACAGCGCCAGCGCATTTCACCTGGAAACGTAGTTTTTCATGCCAATCCTCTCTGCTGGTACACACCACACCGCCAATCAGGTCAGAATGTCCCCCCAGGTATTTGGTGCTGGAGTGAATAACCATATCAGCCCCTAATTTCAAAGGCTGCTGCAAATAAGGCGAAGAAAAAGTATTGTCAACAGCGACATCAATCTGATGGGCTTTTGCCAATTTCGAAAGCGCCTCGACATCAAGAATACGAATGAGTGGATTGGTCGGCGTCTCGATCCACATCAAGCGGGTCGCCGGCGTGATAGCAGCCGCCACCTCGTCCAGATTACGCATATCTACAAAAGAGAAGTTCAGGCCAAAAGGTTCGAAAACTTGCCTAAACAGACGAAAGGTGCCCCCATACAAGTCGTTTGTCGATATGATGTGGTCGCCGGGCCGGAGTCCTTTCAATATGGCATCAGTACAGGCAACACCTGAAGAAAAACAAACACCGTATGCCGCAGATTCCAGCGCCGCAAGATTCTTCTCAAGTGCAGTTCTGGTAGGATTTGTTACCCTTGCATATTCGTGCCCCTGATGTTCACCTGGGGACTTCTGCACATACGTTGATGTTTGATAAATGGGCGTCATGATGGCTCCCGTGGTCGGGTCAGGTTCTTGGCCGGCATGAACGGCGAGGGTTCCAAAACCCTGCTCTAGTGTCTTTTCTACTTGCATGTGCGCTTGTTTGAAAATATGATAGCCTAATAGCACCATTGTGCACGTTGCTGCACAACATTTTCTGCTTAGATGCACGGATTCTAGCACTGTTTCACACTGGGGAATCTAAACGCAAAAAGGCCCGGATATAGTTTATATCCGGGCCTTTTAAAAACTGATAGCAAAATTGCTACGCCTTTATGGCTGTATCTTAATATTCAGCTCTGAGGTACTCGATCACGTTCATCGATAGATCTTGAATCACCCCAAAGATGAATCCTGAACCTAATTTAGGTCGATACCAGCACAGGCAGCAGCACTTTCAGCTTTTGTGTCATCTCCAGTCTGAACATAGGACTGGAATAATGCAGTACAAACTGCAGATGCATCTTCTCCGTTTGACTCGAAGAGTCTACGCGCATCTTCAAGCGGGGTAACCGCTTTGACAAAAAATCCTTTCCGTTCTTCTGTCAACATATCAAGTTTGTTTTCGGCATCCTTGATTTGTGCAGCAGAATAGCTAGAGCGATTTGCCCGAAGATCATCGTCAATCATTGTGATCTCTTCGTTGATTTCAACCGCCTTGTTAACGTATGAAGCGCCCAAGTTGTAGTGAGCTACGCCATATTCAGGATCAATACCAATGGCTGCGGCAAACTGCTCAGCAGATTCATCATATTTCTCTGCTTCAAGTAACAGCGTACCGAAGTTGTAGCGATACAGCTTGTTATCTGGCTCGCGTTCAACTGCAGCTGAATAGTCATTCATTGCACGATCCATCTGGCCATCAGAGATGTAGGCATTCAGCAATGCAGACTGTAAGTCTTCACGCTCTGGAAACATCTCACGAGAGCTCTCCAGTAACGCAATCGCTTTGGCAAGCTCACTTTGTGTCTGGTAGATGTTTGAGAGCAGCAGGAATGTATCTGCATCTTTTTCGCCACGTTCAATAGCCATTTCAAATGGCATGATGGCATCTTCTTGCCGGCCGGCATTAATCAGCGCATACGCCTGATTAACGTAAGGACCAGCAGAGTCAGGCTGTACGGTTGAAGTACTGCCGAAAAACTTCACAGCTTCGTCATAAGCTGATTCGTCTTCCCGACCACGGTTAAAGGCCTGGATACCAAGCTGAAACTCATTTACATAAGCTTCTCTGAGCTTCTGAATTACTTCAGCATTTTCAGGCTCGATGTTCAAAGCACCTTGATAGGCTTCAACCATTTTTTCAATCAGGGAAATATGCTGATCAGCATCCCGGATTTCGCTAGCCTGTTTCTGGAGGAGTTTCCCTTTGACCGTGAATGCCTCTGCATTTGTGGGATCTGCTGCAATACTTTGGTCAAGTTTAGCGATGTAATCATTATAATCAACATCATCCAGCGTAAGAGCCAATTTTGCACCTTCTACGTTAGGATCTCCTCCGCATCCTGCGCCTAGCAGCAGTAACCCTGCAAAGAGCACACTGCATAAAAGACATAGTTGCTTCTTCATTTTGTTTTGCCCTCCGGCAATGAGTGTTACTATTTTCTAACAATTATACGAGGCTATAAACCTAGTAAATTTCTTATTTAGAACGATTTCATCTGTAAAATCGCAAAATGTACAGCTACATAGTATAAAAACGATAGCTATTTTTTTACAACCCCCTCATTCAGTATTCAAGGGATATCAATTTACAGAACTTGAAGAAATTTAATGATTTGCGTTAAAAAATACAGCTATTTCTGATTTTTCTACGCATTGGACCGTTTTTATACCTCTGACGAAGACACTTCTAATCCTCAAGAGTTGCTATTCAACTTCGTTTGCACATAAAAATACACTGACATAAAAATACACTGACAAACCTGCAGCAGTTACGCTGACAATCTGATTACCACCTGTCAGAACCGCCTCTCTCCTCTTGACACTATTTCAGTAGACCCAGACAAAATTTCTCGCCATATACAACCGGCCTTGTCGATATGTCAGACTTCTTCGGTTGGCACATCCCTTGTAAAAGTTGATCGTGTCTGCAAACGAAATTCTTTTACCACAAGTTTATTATAAACAACACATTAGGTATACAAAATGACTAAAATCGTACGTTTCTCACCTGGTCGTGATCTTGCCCGTATGCAAAACGAATTTGATCGTATCTTTAACGACTTCTTCCCCGGACAGCACCGTCAACATTCACATAGTGAAGCACACTCTGCCTGGAGTCCGCTTGTAGATTTAAGCGAAAACGAAGACGGATATTCGATTATACTGGATCTGCCCGGCATGAATAAAAAAGACATTGCCATTAATTTCCAGGATGGTGTGCTAACTGTATCAGGAGAAAAAGCCGAAAGGGAAGAAAAAGAAGGGCATAATTTTTTGCGCACTGAACGCCGTTCAGGAGTATTCTCAAGATCCTTCAAAATCCCTAACGCAATACAAACCGATAAAATCAGCGCAGCATACAAGGATGGCGTGCTCAATATCACGCTGCTTAAAGCGGAAGAAGTTAAACCAATCAAGGTTAAAGTTGCTTAACATGCGGTGAGCGTATAGAACACGATATAGCAAAAGGGGCCAGATACTTTCATATCTGGCCCCTTTTTTTCTGCCACTTTTCCGGATTTGTGTTTTCCAGGTTGTGTGGACAACCTAAACGACTGGAACTGGCTCTTTAACCGAAAACGGTAACTGTAAAATAAAAGAACTGCCTACACCGAGTTCGCTTTCTGCAATCAAGCTGCCCCCGTGTGCCCTTGCAATGGCCCAACTAATGGGTAATCCTAATCCAGTGCCCCGCTTACGACGCGTTCTCGGGCCAGAGCCACTATAATATCGATCAAAAACATGCCCTAGATCCTCTGTACTAATTCCACAGCCCGTATCCTGAACGGCGATAAGAATGCCTGTTTCAGTAACTTCAGAGTGCAGTGTAACTGTGCCACCAGCCGGCGTATGATTCCTGGCATTCGACATCAAGTTATCCAGTACTCTTAACAATCTGACACCATCTCCTTCAATCATTGGCAGTGAAGAAGGCAGACTCAATTCAAACGAAATATCGTCTTTACTCATCACCTGCCGGTGTGTATTCGCAGCGTCGGTAAGCAATTCGGCGAGTGGAATAGGTTCTTTTCTAAGCGGCGCCTGCGCACTGTCAAGCAAGCTTAGTTCAAAAAGATCACCAATAAGCTTTTGCAGGTACTTCCCCTGCCGCTCTGCGGTTGTGACAGATTCCAGCGCAGATTCACGATGTCCACCTTCAAGATAGCGGTTGGTTTCTTCCAGATAGCCCAGCAGCGCAGCAAGGGGTGTCCTTAGATCATGACCAAAATTCGCAATCATTTGCCGGCGCAACTTGTCAGTCTCTCGCAATGCCTCCATGCTGTGCTCCACATCCTCAGCCATGAGGTTAATTGCATTGGCAAGCCGTCCCAGTTCATCTTCCGACGAAGTATTAACACGCACGCTATAGTCGCCTGCACCAATACTTTCTACCTGCTGCATCATATCTCGTAATGGCTTTACAATACGCCAGGTAAAGAAGCCTCCGATAAACAATGCAGTGAAAAGAGAAATTGCAATGACGTACCTGACAGCGTCATAAAAGGCCTTATACGTACCAACAATTTCCTGATCGATGGAGTTCGTAAGTGGTTGAATCAGCACGCCACCAATAATATCACCGCCGCCGTTATAAATCGGCGCGAGGCCATAGGTGGTCTCCCCTTCAATCTCATCACTATCGGTATAAATACTTACCCGATCTCTCAGGAGTTGCGCGCCTATGTCCTCAGGCGTGTTTACAACGAGGGGTCCAGGCTTGAGGTCTCGGTCAAACTCACTGGCATCTGGCTGAATTGTACGGATAACCTGGCCATTTTCATCAAGAAGCGTGATTGGGTCTGGAAAGCGCGTACTTAGATCCAGTACCAGAGAAGAAGGTAAATCAGCTAACGAAAACACCTTTTCAGGGGCTATTCCAGGAGGAAATGCACGGCGTTCAATCTCGGTAGCAAGATCATCAATTTTGACACGAATTGTTTGCTCGACGAGGTCAAGACTTCTATCGTAAGCAAACCAGGCACTAAGTACTACAGCAAGCAGACCTGTAGCAATTTGAATACCTATCAGAATTCCTGCAACTTTCCAGAATGCAGATCGAGAGAGGCTGAACCAAGGGGATAAACCCGATTCAGCCTCGTGCTCTTCTCTATTCATCCTTCTAATTCAGCCTGAAACTTGTATCCGACGCCCCAAACAGTACGGATAAAACGGGGGTTGCCGGCATCATCTTCAATTTTTGCGCGCAAGCGTTGCACATGCGAGTCTACCGTTCGGTCATACCCTTCGTACTGTATTTCCCAAACCTTTCCAAGCAACTGTGTACGCGTAAATGGCCGATCTGCATTGCGGGCCAGAAAGAGCAGCAAATCAAATTCACGAACGGTGAGCCGGATTAAATCTCCGCTTCTTCGAACTTCGCGGCGCAAAGGGTCAACCTGCAGGTCATCAAAGGACAAAGTAGCCTCTTCATCCTCGTTTTCAACCTCAGGTTTTTGCTCGGCTGTAAGGCGCATGCGCCGAAGTGCTGCACGTACACGCGCCACAAGCTCTTGTAAACTAAACGGTTTTGTTACATAATCATCTGCACCTACTTCAAGTCCAACAACTCGGTCCAATTCATCGGCACGAGCTGTTAACATGATGATATATAAAAGGGGATATTTGGCTCTGAGCCGGCGACAGACTTCAAGACCGTCGAGTTCAGGAAGCATAACGTCCAACAGAACCAGATTAGGTACCTGCTCTTCTACACGTTCTAGCGCTTCAGTCCCGGTAGCTGCGGTCCGAATATTGTAACCTGACTCCCTTAGCCTCCCTTCAACAAGTGCTCTAAGCTCCGCATCATCCTCTACAAGTAAAATTCGGGGTTCCTGCATAGTATTATTTTAAATAATCAATCTTTTGCTATTACAAAGTTGTCAATTTGAGACGATTTAACTGATATGATAGTCGTTTGTTGTGACGAGCGATGCTGACAATATACTAGTTATGTCCTCTCAACGCACCGGGTCGGCAAAAAACCGAAAAACCGTGATAATTCCGTGACACCTCAGGGGCCCTCCAATGCATATAATCCCATCGTTGTAATTTATCAAATTAACTCATGATGACACGCCTCTCCATATTATTTATTTGCCTGAGCGTTCTGTGGTGCATATCTCCTCCTGCACAAGCACAGCAGCTTCGCCGTGGCCAAATGATTTCTGAGGCACGTTCCAATAATCGTACTGATGCTCGTGTGCTCTTTCAGGCTTGGCGCTCTCTCCAGCGCCAGAACAGCCAACGTATCCAACGCATTTCCTTGCGTGAAAGGCTAACGTCCCGATTAGATGGCCCAGCAGGCCCCTGGAATTCGACGATTGATCTGAATGTGTCTGGTTATGCCAGTAATAACAATTGGCAAAACGATGTTACCGGATTTAGAAGCGATGGACAATCATTACCACGTTCCGACTGGAATGATATGTACTCTCAGTTTCGAAGTTTACTCAGTGATGAGTTCTCGCCCATAGTTGAAGATCCTGCGCTTCCATTGCAGTTATTCGACCAAATGAAACCATCTGGTAACGCAAAAGAAGAACGTATCAACGGTGCCATGCACTGGCGAATCGAAATGGTCCCAAGCCGCGGTGGCGTACCCTATCAGCGTGTAACGCTTTGGGTTCACCAGGAGGTTGGATACCTGACTCGTTCGCGTGCTGTAATGGCAGACCGTCGCTCTTCTATCGAAGTTGTTACCGACTACAAGCGCGTAAGCGGCATCGACGTTCCTGTCAAACGGAGATTTGAAGGGAAGGTACAATCTCGCCGGCGCAGTAGAATTTTAACACTCTTTTTCGATGTAAGAGGAGAGTATTCGAATTACAGCTTCCGATAGGTCGTCTTAAAATTCAGCATTTTGAAGGTTGATCGCGCCCACAAGCCCGGATCAACAACAAGTTCAGGAGTATACAGCATGTTGTCTGTATACTCCTTTTTTGTATGGATATGCAAAAGGGCATCCAATCATCGAATTGCTCATACATGCTTGACTATCCTTTTTCTGAACAGATCGCGTTCCTTGGCGAACGCTTGCAACACGATCTCCCGGGGCTCGATGCACATCTTAACATGGCGCCGGCATCGCGTGTAACACCGGAAGCGCTGAGTATAGAAGGAAAAATCTGTCGCAAAGCTGCCGTATTAGCTGTTCTGTTTCCTATGGCCGATGCTACAGGTGTCATTCTAACCAAAAGAAAACAAACCCTCAGCAAGCACCCCGGCCAAATCTCCTTCCCGGGCGGCAAACACGAACAGCATGAATCGCTCACCCAAACAGCCCTTAGGGAAACGCACGAAGAAATTGGGTTGTTTGCGAACGATATCTCACTTCTTGGATCTTTAAGCCCACTCTATATAAACGTATCTAATTTCTGCGTATATCCGTTTGTCGGAGCGCTAAAAGAAACTCCTCTATCCTTAACACCTCAGGATTCAGAGGTAGAACGTATTTTAAAGGTGCCGCTTCAACATCTCGCAGACCCCGCATTACAAAGACGTGAGAATTGGGTGCTTAATGGCGCTGAGACGACCATCCCCTATTATGCCTATGAAGGCGAAACCATCTGGGGAGCTACTGCCATGATGCTCGCCGAATTACTTTCCCTTTTTAATTCGCCGCAGAAGAATGACTAATCCGCGTAGTGTTTAATCCCCATGTGCTACAATTTATTGGAGCGCAGCGTAAAGTCCTGCTTAATTCAATACCTGGGCGCGTAGAGACGCATAGATAGCAGACAAACCGCGTTTTCGTTGCATGCCAACCAAATCGTATATCTTTAGGGCTTGCAACATGTCCGCCGGCCCTTCTTGCAGCGTAATTGTAGGCATCTTATCAAACATGGATATCAATACTGATATAAATCCTTTTGCAATGGCAGCCTCCCTGGGAGCATCAGCATAGAGGTGTAAGTTGCCTTCAATCACCTCAGCCTTCAAAAACACAGGTGCCTGACATTCATGCACGATATAACGGCCAGCATCTCTTTCTTCGTGCAGAGCGTTAGGCAATTCGGGCAAACTATTGCCAAATTCAATTAACCACTCCAGTCTGTCTACTGGATCAAGTTGATCGAAGGATAAAAGAATATCGTCAATGGCTGACATTTGCGCCGGCTACTGGGATGGTGGAATAACTTCTACATCAACAATCGAGCGAGCCAGGCTACCAAAAATACCTGTACCGCCCTCCACTCGGTTGAGTACATTCGGAATTTCTCCCGGAGCAAGTGTTGAACCACCCTGCTGTACCGTTTGAGAACGTATAAAATCGTACATATTATCATCAACTGCATTTGCGGTCAGACGATTCGGTCCATAAAACGCAACAGCAATCCAGGGCAATTTGATCGTCAGCGTACCATCTTCATTGACATCATAATTGCCCTCATTGATCAAAGGCGACTCTGTAATGCGCAGACTTGCAAGATCATCTTCGCTATCACCGGTTATATCCCTGTAAAAGGGCGTTAAAAGATCTCCAATGGGATTCAGAGATTCTGTAGCAAAGATGAAGATACTCTGCCGGCCAGGAAATTCACTCCTTGTCACGTCGAGCTCAAACTGATCACTCCCTTGATAAACCAACGTATCAGCACTATTTCGAACCAACTCAAAAGCGCCGGGCACAAAGGTGGTAGACGTGACCAGTGGAAACCCTCTTGGATTGACTTCAAGACGATACGATTTACCGGCTACAACAGTGTTCTCTTCCGTTGGCCAATAGAGTCCCGGCTGCTCATCAAGCTCGACAAATCTCGTTACTTCCTCAGCCGCACCATTCGCATCAAGCCTAATGACCATCACTTCCGCTCCCGTAACAGCATTTTCAGTAAAGTCGTACGTTTTTTGGGTCGAGGCACTTTGGCTCACACGCACCTTGGCCACAGGCTCGCCAGCAACCAAGTAAGATTCTACAACAATTTCTGGTGTATGTCGCTCTAAATCATTTGAATCACAGCCAAGCAGAAATAACAACGCAACAACAGCAGTACAATGACCAATACGGGCAATAAATCTATTTACTTTCATGGGTTTCCCAGATCTAATTCGGGTTCTTTTCTAACGATGATGACAGATGTAGCGTTTTAGAACCTGATTGTATAGGAGACATTAGGGATGGGCACTGGAATTTGAGGAATCTCATTTCTTTTGACGGTATTGTCTTCTTCAAATTCAAAGAAGTAAAACCATATATTCGACCGTCCATAAGCATTGATGAGCTGAATTTGCAACTCAGATTCACCCAGTTTAAAGAACTTGCCAAGACGAGAGAATCCCAGATCAAGTCGATGATACGTCGGCAATCTCGCTTGATTAAACGGGCTGATTAGTACATCGCGCACATCAACGCCAATCGGATTGTCTAATAACTTGAACTGACCATTAGGCTCGGTATAAGCTTGCCCTGACGCAAGATTCCAGACACTGGTAAAGCGCCACTTAGAGGACAATTCATAGTTCATTACGACGTTGATTTCATGCCGGCGGTCGTATTTCGGGGGGAAATACTCAAAGTTATTGATTTCAGGGATACGTCGCTTTGTGTAACCGAGCGTATATCCGATGAAGCCATTGAGCCGGCCTTCATTCTTCCGCAGGAGCAGTTCTGAACCATATGCAAACCCCTCACCAAAACTAAATAGTTCTGCATACTCCAAACCAGCTGCATCAGGAAGGAAAGGATCCAATTGAAAAAGGTCCTTCATCGTCCGGTAGTATACTTCAAAATCGAGATTCCACTCATTGGGCAATGTCGTCTTGATGCCGGCAACAAATTGGTCACCAAAAGCCGGTTTAACGCCTTCACCCGTTGTGAGCCAAAGGTCAAACCCGGTAAAGAGTTCGCTTGTAATTAGCGTCAGAAACTGGTTATACCTACCATAGCCGGCCTGTAAACGAACAGCACTGTTCGGTCTATGCTCCACACTAACGCGTGGTTCAATGCGTAGATAATCTCCTTGCTCAAAGTAATTAGCCCGTAGTCCGACCTGGATTTGCAAATCTGGACGAGGCTTGTATGTCTCTTCAACATACAGCGCAGCATAAGGAGATCTGACACGTTCGGTTAACCCTGTTTCGCCGTCAAACATATCGCGCAAGCGGAAGGTAAAACTCCCTCCCCAAAACCCAACGGCCAAAGAATGACGTTCATTTGGAATGTATTCGAAATCTCCTTTTGCTGAAAGGTCCCAAACGTTGTTCACACGATTAAACTGCGTCCCCCCAAAATCGAAATTTGGTTCGTTGAAATACCGGGAATATGTCAGCGTAAAGTTGGAAAAAAGATTCTGGTTAAATATATGCGTCCAGTTCATACTTAATGTCCGATTGCCGTAAGCAAGATCAATATTGGCATCATCGAACAAAGGCAAGTCCAGTTCATCTGTACCGCCATAAAAGGCTACAGAAAATCGGTCGTTTTCGTTAAGATCAAAGTTGATTTTACCATTGAGATCGATGAAATAGAAACTGTTTGGTATGCCATCCACGTCTTGATTTCTGAGGACAGAAAGAATGGGCTCTAGCGTTGATCTGCGAATGGCGAACATCCAGGATCCTTTGCTATAGGGTCCTTCCACATAGGCTCTAGACGCGAGCAAACCGAGACTCAGTCCGCCTTTGTTTTCCACCCGGTTTCCATCTTTGTTATAGATATCAACAACTGAACCAAGCCGGCCGCCGAATTCTGCTGGATAAGCGCCTTTATACAGGCGCACATCTTTAATGGCATCAGGATTAAACGTGGAGAAAAACCCGAAGAAATGCGACGGATTATAAACGGTTGTGCGATCCAGCAAGATGAGCGTTTGATCAGGGCTCCCACCCCGAATATACAGGCCGCTTGAATAATCAGATGCAGCCTTTACACCCGGTAGTAGCTGCAAGGACCTGAACACATCAGGCTCCAGAATGGTTGGTAGTCGCTGAACAGATTGAATGTCCAGTTGACTTACACCAATGTTGCGCTCCTCATCTTCCAACTCTTTTTCGGCAGTTACTTCAACCCCTTCAAGCACAACATTATCCGGAATCAAATTGATGTCCAGCCGTCTGTTTTCTGCATCAGCGATGGTTACTGTTTCACGAAATTCGCGAAAGCCAATGTATGTACACACCACCTCATAGGTACCCGGTGCCAAACCAGTCAGCGTGTAATACCCCGTGTTGTTTGTAGCTGTACCTGCATTGGTATCCCACAAAACAACATTCGCAAATAAAAGCGTTTCACCCGTAGTCGCATCTTTCACAAATCCATTCAACGAGGCGTTGTCTTGTGCAACAACCAAACCTGGAGCAAAGAAAAGTAAAAAGAAAAACGTGTAAACCACACGTCTCCGCGAATTGCCTGGTAAATCTATCAATCCAGCCCAATCTATCATATCTGCAATTATCCAATCACGTGAATCAAACAATAAAAAGATGCGCCCTTTTATCGTATAGTCTTTATCTATTGTAGCTTACCCATTAATACACCTCAATACTCAACGCGGCACAGCGTCTTGTTACAGACTTTTTTAATATGCATACCTATTACCCACAAACATCAACCATCCCCCAAAGAGATCCTCAACCAACTACGGATAATGTCTGATACTGGTTACAAGCAGAAGATGGAGGTTTATCGATAAACAATTTCCACCTGTTCTTGTGCAGGTAGCTTGGCTTTACAAAGAGCTGTTTGTAGAATGGCTTGCTTAGCCAACAGATCAAATGCACGTGTTGATTCTGAATCTGCTGTCCCTTGCATCAAAGGCGTCCCAGCGTCTCCACTTTCTCTTAACGCCTGCTCTATAGGAATCTCGGCCAGAAAAGGCACATCGAGTGTATCAGCAAGCCGGCGCGCACCGCCTTCTCCAAATAAATGGTACTTCTTCTCAGGCAATTCGGGCGGCGTGAAATAAGCCATATTTTCGACAATCCCCAACACCGGCACCTTCACATTCTGAAACATTGCAACGCCTCTGCGTGCATCTGCCAGAGCAACCTCCTGCGGTGTTGAAACAATAATCGCTCCCGTAAGGGCAACCGTCTGTACGATTGTAAGCTGGATATCCCCTGTGCCAGGCGGCAGGTCCAGTAATAAAAAGTCGAGATCACCCCATTCGGCGTCTCCCAAAAACTGTCGGACTGCATTCGATACCATTGGGCCTCTCCAAATCATCGCCTGATTAGGATCTGCTAAAAAGCCCATAGACAATAACTTGACGCCGGCTTTTTCAATCGGCAGGATTTTGCGATCGCTATTCACCCGCGGTTTTTCTTCTGTCACACCAAACATGGTTGGAATAGAAGGACCATAGATGTCGGTATCAATTAATCCTACTGAATATCCAGCCTTGGCCAATGTAACAGCAAGGTTAACCGTCACCGTGCTTTTACCCACGCCTCCTTTACCCGATGCTACAGCGATAACACTTGCTCCGTTAAAGTCATGTTGCTTCGGTTTCCCTCCGCCAATAACCTCTGCACCAAGGCCAATCATGGCTGTATCGATATGCACCTGGACCTTCACATCCTCACCTACTTCGGCCTTAACGGTCTCTACTGCTTTTAGCGGCAGCTCTTTTGCAAAAGTAGAAGATGGATCTGAAACAATGACGGTAAAGCTCAGGGTATCATCCGTGATGTTTAAATCGCGAATCATATCATTCCTTACAAGATCCTTTTTTGACACAGGATCTGTAATGCGCCGCAGCGCTTCAATCACCTTTTCGGGCGTATTAGGCATGGCTATCTAGATTAAAATTGGGGCGAGACATGGCCCGTTACAAACGTCAATATTGCAATTACTTACAAGCCGAAAAATCTACTTTTATAACAGTTTTCGACAGACAAAAAATAACCACATAATGAGTCGCCTAGGACGGAGGGTTTCGGCTATTGTTCCTTTTTAACGGTGCTTCTATTTGCGTACCGCGAGATGTTATATCATACTATATACGCCAATACCGCAACGCCAGTCCGTGCCGTAATCCCCACGTATTTACATGTAGCAGCTCTTTATCCAGGTATTCCATAATTGTACGCAGAATAAATACGCCGGCTGGAAAAACATCTTCTCGCCCTTTCATAACGTTCGGGTTCAGGGCAAGCACTTCCTGGATGTTCATGCCTAGCAATCTATCGCACCACTCCTGCACACTGACCTCAGAAATTGTACCCATTACACTCTTAAGCGTAGCCGTTGCTGAGTGCCCAGGAGCTTTGAGCGAAGCTAACGTAGTTGTTGTGCCAGAAGCACCAATGAGTGCTGCATTATTCCCCCGATAAACGGGCTGCAACAAAGCAAGCTGCTCTAATAGCCAATGCCGCGCTTCAGTTAACATTTCCTGTGTAGGAGGCTGGGTGACAAAGAATTTTTCCATCAGCCTGACGGAGCCTACATTGAGGCTTTGTGCGGCATCAATTATATAGGCTCCCCCTTCTTTATGCCCCAATGTGAATTCGGTTGAGCCTCCCCCAATATCAATGGTCAGGATAGAGGAAAGGTCATTTCTTATCCCTGCGCCGACGCCGGCAAAACTCCATTCAGCTTCTTCCAAACCAGATAACAATCTATACGTCAGGCCTGTCTTCTCTTTCACAGACTTGATAAGCGCATCTTTATTTGCAGCATCCCTTGATGCACTTGTTGCACCAATAATAACCGTCGACACCTCCCACTTTTCGATGACCTTATTGTAGTGGGACAAGGTATCGGTTAGACGTTGCATTGCAGCTTGATTCACTATGCCGGCTGCATCTACCCCCTGCCCCAAACGTACAAAACGGGTTTCATCGTGGAGTACAACCAATTCGCCTTGATTCCAACTAGAAACAAGTAAAAGTGCTGTATTGGTACCCACATCAATGGTGGCGATGGGTTTAGGCAGTCCGCTCATTTCACGCATCAGTTATTACGCTCCTTTATTAAGATGCATCATGTGTAAAGATGCCGGCCCACCATTCTCCTTCATGATCGTCTGCGACTAAACGCATGCCCACTTTGGCAGCAGCCTCTTCCATCATGGGTCGATCCACTACAAGTACACCGGATAAAAACAGATACCCCCCGGCCGCCACTTTGGCAGCAAAGTCTTTTAGATACTCCAGCAATACATTTCTATTGATATTCGCCAATACCACATTGAAGCCGGCTTCCGGTATAACATCGAGCGTACCAACCCGAAAAGAAATCAGGTGCGATACCTCATTCAGTTTCAGATTCTCAGCAACGTTGTCAGTCACCCAGGGATCGATATCAAACGCAAGTACCGATAAAGCCTGTAGCTTAACGGCAGCGATGGCAAGAATGGCAGTGCCTGTACCAGCATCCAAGACCTTGTCACCCGGCTTCAGGTAGGCCGGCATCATTTTGAGGAGGAGTCGCGTGGTTTCGTGATGCCCCGTTCCAAAGCTCATCTTTGGATCCACAACGATGTCAATTAGATCTGCTTCAGGGGCTGCCCAGCTTGGGCGCACGTAAAAAGGAGGAATCCTGATGGGTTGGATAGATTCTTCCCACGTTTTATTCCAGTCCTGCGGCTCAATTTCCTTTTCTCTCCAGTCGGCATCTGCATGGTGCTGCTGTATCCACGCTTCGACATGCCGCTTCAGTTCACCAGTCCACAAGCTGAACGGGATGTACGACATGATTTGCTCATCATCCTGTACAAATCCTGTAAACCCAAGTGCATCCAGCTCTGCAATCAACAGATCATGGAGAGGGAAGGGAATTGTTAATGCCAGTTCGAGGGTAGGTACGTTTGTCAATACATCGCCCTTTTATGTCAAAAGGTAGACATATACCTACATCATTGGAAAGGTTTCTAGAAACTGGTCAGTTGCTTACTCAGCGCGGGCGATTGTAATGCCCCATGCTTCAGGAATCATCGGAGCCGGCGTGTTAAAGTCACCAAACGCATGCGTGCCATCTGTCTTGAAGTGCACGATATACGATCCTGCAGCCAGATCAATGGTACCGTCAAAGATTCTATTGGCTTCGTCTCCACCGGCCGGCTGCGTATTCTCGAGGTTCATTTCCCAAACAACTTCGCCGTTTTCTGCTTTTACGATGTATCCATAGTCATATCGATTGCCGCTCATGGTAATTTCTCCAACAGCAACAATGTTCAGACGTGACCATCCTTGCAACTCCAAAGGTTTCTGGACTGTTACTTCACTCCCCAGCTTGTTCATCGATAGAACAATATCTGAAGGATTAAAACTGAGCGTAGAAGGAGGCTGTACTGCAACAGGAAATTCAGGTGCGACAGTAATGTCTCCTACATTCACTTCGATATCAAATCCATCATGCTCATCATCGCCTTCCTCATAATCGTCGTCATTATTATCATCCATGTTGGACAAATCTATTTGGGCGAGCACTTGAATTTTGGTTCTTTCTGCTTCGTTCAGAGGGAAGAGAGAAATACCCCATTTTTCACCTTCGGCCGGTTCACCATTTGACCAATCTTCAAAGGAGTGAGATCCATCGGTACGGTAATACAGTGTGTAATCGTCTGGCATCAGGTCTACAAAAGCCAACACCCGACGGTTTGAGTCATCTCCGCCAGCCGGCATAGATTCCTCATAAGTCATTTCCCAAACGGAATAATCAGCATCTGGGTGCCGATCATCGTTATTCGACAGGTTTAAAGAACCGGCATGACTGCGCTCAATCCATCCGTAATCATACCGATCATTACGTTTCATTTCCCCCATTCCAAACAGCGCTACCTTTTTCTTTTCAGTAATTTTGAAAGAAGTAGCCTTCAGTTGATGATCCCTAAAGGGCGTCATGCTGATAGCCGGCTCACCTATTTCCCAGGGATCAAAGGCTGCAATGGGATCACTCGTATCTCTTGTGGTCATTACCAAGCCCCAGCTCATCGGATCAAAAGGTGGATTGCCTTTCCAACTCTCATAAGCATGCGTTGCGTCTGTCTGATAAGCCACCTTGTAGATACCAGCATCAAGGAAGACCTCTTGTTGCACGCGCCGGTTTTCAGCTACACCGCCTGCTGGCAGTGAGTTACTAAAATCCATTTCCCAAACCCTTCTGCCCGTAATCTGATCTTCGATATAACCAAAATCGTTCACATCCTCAGAGTGTTCTCCCGTTGCACGAATTCTAAAAGATGTTTTTTCAGCTAGCCGAAAGAGAAATGACCGGGTAGTGTTATTGCCCACGGGCTCAGAGCGCCAAACGAGTCGCTCCCCTTCGTAAGACACTTCATCATCTTTATCAAGATGCACTGTTCGAATGTCCGTTTCTTTACCCTCAACCAAATTCATTACAATGTGCCATTCTCCCTCATCCTCTTCCCAATCGGCATCCGCACGGGATGATCGATCCAGCCGGCCTCTTAATTCATCTCCATAAGACGCAAACATGAGATGGTACGTGCCGGCTTCAAGTTTTAGTACATCTTTTACTTCGGCAAGGGTCCCTTTAATACGCGTTGTATTCTGAGGGCTCATCGTCCAGATAGGCTCTCGGGTCTCAGCATTGATGACCCAGCCATATGCAGCCATCGCACCATCACTCGCTTCAAGACTTTGAAATGACCCATTCCCCTCAACAGAAACCTTGATTGTCCGCTCTACTTCAAAAGAACGATGGTGCAATGTCTTGGCATCCATCCGCTCGAGTACAACCAATCCTTCACGTGGCGGTGGGCCACCAACTACACGATAAAGCAAAAGAAGCGTTATTCCCCCTAGTACCAAGAGCTGCCAGCGAATAACGGGATTCTTTCTCATAAAAATAATCGTGTTTACAAAAATGTTATCAAGCGGTTTTTAACGCATGCGATCCTGCTTGATCGTTCTCTCTTTTCATCAAAGGGGCTTCTACGGTAGAATCTATGCTAAGTTACTATTTAAGGCAGTATTTTTCTATGCCAATTCTGCTTTATATCTACGATCGATTCTTGTATGCCAGGCGCAATATAATCGACTTGTTGAATTTCAGCCCCACGAACAATGGAACAAAGCATGGAAAGGGCACAAAGTGTGTGAAACAAGTCTCGTACCAATAGACTGAACAGGCCAGATAATTCAGCAAGATATCGAAGACTACGTTTAGAATAAGGTAACTATATCATGCGGTTCATTGTACCCTTGGTATGATTTCAACACCTTGTCTACCCATTCATCGATAGAACTTAAAAAGCATGAGGATAAATTCATTGCTTCATAAAGGAATATGGTGCAGAAGGTTCAGGGATTGTGTAACTTTACGCTTTTAGTAAATAGGCCAAAGCTGTAACAAATAGTTGCAGCAACAGTACTACCAGTGGTCTTTCAAACTTGAGGCAGCCGGCCTAAGAACCCGCCAACTGCCTCATATTGCGGCTACAAAGCAGCTTGTCCACGGCGAATGCCTGTATTATCACCCGAAAACATTTCTGATCGATTGCGTGCCTTATCAGTAGGCTCGCGGTTAGGGCATGTGATACTGCTGGCACTAGGCATTGTATCTTTTGGGTACGGCTTCTTCTACCAATTTATTGCGATGAATTCCGAAGAACCCGTTAGTGGTTCATTCTACTTCATCTACAACATTGTCATCGCTTTAGGATTTGCCTGCCTCTGGACCCTGCTTGCCCAACGTTATAAATCCAGAACAGCTTCGCCGGCCCGCGTATTTTGGACGATGTTGCTATTGGGCGTGCTTTTCATCTCCGCTGCAATCCCGCTCACCTCATTTGGCAGGGATGCAGAACTCATCGATATTTTTGATGCCGTTGATGAATTTGATTATAACACAGGCGCTCCGCTGGTTATAACGACAATCATCAAATCTACCTTTCTCAGTTTTTTTGCGCTGATTTTCACGATGTACATGATCTTCAGGATCAGGGATCTGGTCCTGTTTAAACGTACAAAAACGGCCCAACGCAACTGGTATCTGATGATCGGAGCGATGATCATTGCATCGTTGACCTTCTTCATGAAGTCGCCCCAGGAAGACCCGGGCATCTTTCAATCTATTGCCCTCATTCCACCACTTGGGTTAATGGTTGTTAACTCACTTCGGGCATCCTGGATTGTGTACCTGAACTTTAAGGAAAAGCTGATTAGTATCAGTCTTTCTACCCTCTTATTGATATTCTTGCTCAGCAGCATCGATGCCGGCCCTTTTCCCAATCCCTCCCCGTTCCTGCAAGACATGTTTACGTACATCCGTTTTTATAATTACGGACTGAACATCTTTGTCATGCTGGGAATTGGATTTGGAGTGCTCTATAGCACTGCTTCTCTGCTCTTGCTCCTTTTTCACTTGCCAACAACGGGTGATTTCCAGCGGAAAGAACATGAGCGGGCTGTTATGCACTCGTTGACGGATCTGATTAATCAGGCCTCCGATCCAGAAAAACTCTACGCAAAAATTGCAGCATCTCCTGTTGAAGCTGGCTCAGCACAGGCATCCTGGCTTGCTGTTGCAGACCCACAATCAGGTTCGCTCACGCCCCATATTGTCGCTACAAACAAGGTAACACCGGGCCGGGTAAATCGACTGGTTGACACGGCTGCTCTCTTTGCTGATGTATCTGCAACACAGTCGCATATCTACCTCGGAGAAGCTGCAGCGGATCACCGCTTGAGCGTTCGTCCTGGAGACGGTTTTGGTAGCATGCTTGTGGTGCCTCTCATTGCACGTGAAGAAACTCTCGGCATCCTGTTTGTAACCAAAGACGTTACCCAGGGATTTGAACAAGATGATATTGATGCCATTACGGTGTATGCAGCGCAAGCCGCTATCGCAATGGATAATGCGAGACTCTTTGAAGAGCAAATAGAAAAAGAACGGCTCGCCCGAGAACTTGATATCGCAAGAGAAGTCCAGCGCAAGCTCTTGCCGCAAAGCGTACCATCTATCGACGGTCTCACCATCGCTGCATCAAACGTATCCGCAGAACGGGTTGGCGGAGACTATTACGATTTTCTGGTGCTGGATGATGATCGACTTTGTCTCGTTATTGGAGACGTATCGGGCAAAGGTGCTTCTGCAGCTTTTTATATGGCTGAAATGAAAGGCATCTTTCAATCAGTATCTCGCCTCGCGCCAAATCCGGCAGAGTTTCTAAAACATGCCAATGCTGCTCTTGCACATTCTCTAGATAAAAATGTCTTTATCTCTTTGATCTACGGCATTTTGGACCTGGAAAAAGAGGAATTCGTGACTGGAAGAGCCGGCCATTGCCCTGTTGCCATGATTGATTTATCGGGTAACGCGCGATATTTACGCCCTTCGGGGATGGGCCTGGGACTGGATCGTGGCAAACTTTTTGAAAAAACATTAGAAGAAGAGCGGATTTCTCTTCGTCCTGGCGATGTCTTTGTTCTTTACACAGATGGTGTGGTAGAAAGCAGAGACAGCGAAGGCGAGGAATATGGGTACGACCGCTTGCTAGAGGCGCTCAAACAGCACCGCCACGAGGATGCGAGCGGTATCCATGATGCCCTGCTTGCTGATTTGCATACCTTTTTAGAAGCAGAAGCCTATGATGACGACATGACTTTAGTTGTGCTAAAGTGGAATGGCATTCATCTAACGCCTTCTGTAAAGAAGACAAAAAACTTAAAGGAACAGCCTGCTCAAATTGAGCAGGAAGTCAAGTAACAACATTTTGATTTTTACCAAAGTGCATTATAAAGAGTGTGAACATGAGTAGTTTTTCTGTTGGATTCCGATCGTTAAATTCGGTTAACGTATTGGATCTTAAAGGCGAATTAGATGCCCACACAGCTTCGGAATTGGAAGCTGCGATAAAGAAATGTCAGGATGACAGTGTCTACCAGATTGTAGTAAACGGGACTAATCTGAACTATATATCAAGTGCGGGCCTTGGTGTCTTCATGGCCTATATAGAGGATTTGAGGGCTAATGGCGGAGATATTAAGATTGCGGCGCTTCAACCAAAGGTTTTCAACGTATTCGATTTGCTAGGATTTCCTATGCTTTTTGATATCGTTGACACAGAGGAAGAAGCCATCGAAAAATTTGATACACAGCAAACTGCTGAATAAGATGATTTTTTCGATTTACAACTGCCTCTGTAACCAAACACATGACTATCCCCGTGGCTAGTTCATCCTACAAATTATCCATCCCGAGTTCGACACGCTACCTGGAGGATGTGCGTCGATTCATAGAGAAGCATACGGTGCAAGCCGGCTTCAATACTGAATCGGTTGAGCAATTCAAGGTTGCTGTTGATGAAGCATGTACCAATGTGATCAAGCATGCCTACAGCGGCGATGATTCACATAAGCTGAATATAAAAGTCATCGTGGAATCAGATCGATGTACGATCTGCATTCTAGATAAAGGCGTGGCTTTTCGCCCCAAGGAATACAATGAACCCGATATTTTCGAGCTAGCCAAACGCCGGCAAGCAGGTGGATTTGGCGTGCATATTATGCGCCGGCTCATGGATCATGTAGAATACTCAAGCCAGGGCAAAGTCAATGAAGTGCGTCTAACTAAATACCTGAACAGCCACGTTAAGAATGGTCGCTAAATCTTCCGAGATACGTTAATAAACAACGCACCCTGTACATAAAACAGAATAGACCACTATTCAGTCCCACACCTATTTTTTGGCAGGAACGATTCCTTTGTAAAGGGATGCCACACCAAAGGTAAGCTTTTTCACCTCCTCCCCCTGATATCCCGCCTTGTTCAACGCTTCCAAAAAGTCTTTCCCATCAGGAAATGCGGCAATGGACTCCGGCAAATATTTATAAGCCCCGCTCGCAGACGAAAAGAGCCTGCCAATATTGGGCATAATTACTTTGCTATAGAAATTGTAAAACTGCTTGACTGGAAAGGCTGTAGGCCGGCTGAATTCTAAAACTACCAATGCACCACCGGGCTTTAGCACACGGCGAATTTCCTTGAGGCCCCGTTGCAGGTTTTCAAAATTACGCACCCCAAATGCTACCATCGCCGCGTCAAATTGCGAATCTGAAAATGGCAACTTCTCCGCATCTCCACTCTGCAAAGTAATTCGGTCGTCGAGCCCAAGTCGTTTAAGTTTTTCTCTGCCCAACTTCAGCATTTCTTCAGCGATATCTACGCCAATGATTTTTTCCGGCTGAAGTTTGTTCGCCTCAATGGCAAGATCTGCGGTACCTGTTGCAAGATCCAGGATACGTTTCGGGTTATGTGGGGCAAGCCATTTTACTGCCGCAGTGCGCCAACTGCGGTCTATTCCCCCACTCAGCACCCTGTTCAACAAATCGTAACGAGGGGCTACTGCGTCAAACATTAACGCGATTTCCTGCTTCTTACCTTTTACTTCGCCAATTGGTGGATAGTGTTTCATCTCGCGCTCCTTCAAACTAAAATCTCAACGTTCCTAAGAAAGTAATTCTGTAAGCCTTAAAAGCTCATAATCAATGTTCTTTTTACGGCTCCATACATTACGCATCGGCGTAAGTTTAATCTCGTTATTTACTATACCCACCATTACGCTTGTATGCCCCTCCAACAGGGCTTCTACTGCGTGGGACCCGAGTCGACTTGCCAATACCCGATCTCTGGCGTTGGGAGACCCACCGCGCTGTGTGTGCCCAAGAATGCATACCTTAAGGTCAATCGCATCAAATGTACGATCTCCTTTCAAGGCTTCAGCAATTCTTGTCGCTCCACCAAAATCTTCACCCTCTGCTACTATAACGATCGAAGACCTGGCCTGGGCGGACATTAAAGAATTGATACGATCTTTTACAGAATCAACATCTGTGAGCGTTTCAGGCACAAGCACCATCTCTGCGCCTCCCGCAACGGCACAGTTCAACGCAATAAATCCGGAATCTCGTCCCATCACCTCAATCAAAAACAAGCGATTATGCGCATCAGCTGTATCCCGAATTCTATCAATGCTTTCCAGAGCCGTATTCAGTGCTGTATCATAACCAATGGTTTCATCTGTCCCGAAGAGATCGTTATCAATCGTCCCCGGACAACCAATTACTGGAATGCCGTGTTCTTCATGGAATAGAGCAGCACCTTTGAGGGAGCCGTCACCACCAATGCCAATCAAGGCATCAATCTCGGCCTTCTTTAACATCTCGGCCGCTTTTGCTCTGCCTTCAGAGGTTCTGAATTCATCAGATCGCGCACTTTTTAAAATGGTGCCCCCCATCTGCAAGATGTTAGAGACAGATCGTGCATCCATTTCAGCAAAATCGCCTTCGATCATGCCGGCATATCCTCTGCGAATGCCAATCACTTCAAGATCATGAGACAATGCAGTTCGCACAGCAGCACGGAGGCACGCATTCATGCCAGGCGCATCCCCTCCACTTGTATATACAGCAACTCTGTTTAACGCGTCCATAGTACAATTGTAATTTCCGAATATCGTGGTGTGGGATTGGGTGATTCGAATTTCACAATTCGGTTACTATCAATCGATATCCGGTACTTCTAGTGGGCGAGCTATCACAATGCCAATCTGGCGCTTATTGTTCTCTACATACGCTTGAAGATCTGGCGAAACTACAACACCCCTGGCAGTAGAGGCATGTAATAACCCGGCGCCTCCCTCTGGGTGTTTATAGACAAGACCCGTGTGCGCAACATCAAGGCCGCCAATATCTGTAGCAAGTGCGATAATATCGCCGGCTGCTAACTGATTATAAACCGTGGATATATCGGATTGCGGGATGTAGTACATTTGAAACGTTTTTAGTTTTTCTTCCACTGCAATAATTCCCGCATACAAACTGTCATCGATCAATGGCGCATAGCTGCCGCGGTGACTACTCATGAAATTGAGTTGCTTATCGAGTTTTACCCCACCAACATCATGGGTGATATTTCGAACGTTACCCCGCGTTTCATTGTCCAGTATCCATTCAGAGAAATAGTGGAGTCGGCTACAATACCCATCAAGCACCCCATCCCGATATCGCTGTGCACGCATGTGCGCTATAAACGTCTCATAATCATAAGACTGGTCTTTAATCGTTCTGGATAGCGCCAGAACAGACTCTACAAAGGTGACGCAATCAAATCCATCAAGCTTTATAACAAGTTGCTCATAAGCCGGCGCATCGAGTGTACCAGCAGCATAGGGCTTCCCACTAAACCAGCTACCCACTTGCGTCATCAGCTGCCCCAGTTCTTCCTGATGCCATCCCTTTTCTTTAGCGATACCCATCAGGTCTTTAAAAATTTGCCCAGTGGTATCAGCGGGTAACGCAATGGTCTTTACGACATCCTGTTTTGCAGGCGTGTGCTGTTGTGTACTGCCAGAGGGATTACACCCGAACAATACGATGGTCGCACTTATCAGCAAAACACCAAAACGACCCTTTTTTATTGGCAAATATGATTTCACGAGAGAACTGCGCATGTGTACTGAAGCAAGAAGGTTATATAAAACGGCTTAAAAGGACTTGGTGTTTAGACAGACTGGTGCTAAAGTGGAAGCTTCCACGGCTTAACCTGCTTTTGCAACGCTACTTCCAGCTGCTTTTCATAGTCCATCCGAGGAATTTCTATTACACCAAATTTTTCAAGATGCGAGGTGGTGAACTGCGTATCGAGTAACACGTAGCCATTTTCATTCAAACATCGCACCAGATGAACCAGTGCAACCTTCGATGCATCTCTTTCACGGTGAAACATAGATTCTCCAAAAAACGCACCTCCGATAGCAACGCCATACAGTCCACCAACCATTTGGCCGGCGCGCCAGCACTCAATGGTATGCGCATAACCCATCTCATGTAATGCCACATAGGAGCGAATGATCTCATCAGAGATCCATGTCTCATTGCGTTCAGCGCAAGCGTGCATTACGCCTTCAAAATCTCTATCTGTAGCTATTTCAAATTTGTTTTGACGAACAAGTTTTGCTAACGTCTTGGATACATGAAAATCATCTAGAGGTAATACTGCCCTCGGATCAGGTGCAAACCATTGTACGGCATCACTATCTCTGTCTTCCGCCATAGGGAAAGCACCAATTTGATAGCCGTACAGCAACATTTCAGGTGTCAGCCTGTTATGCATCATCCAATTTCAGCGTCTAATTTTACGTCAAGACTTAAAGATTATATGGCCCGGCCTCACGCATACAAAATACTGATTGACGAAAAGCAGATTGATCTCGTAATAGACCGGGAAGGTATTTCAATTGAAGGAAACAGTACAAACCCTGTCGTAGAGCAGCTTTCAGCCAGTACGTATGTTGTTGTTATAAACAATAAACCTTACAAGATATTTTTAGAGTCACTTGACGCCAATATCTGTACGCTCACAGTAAACGGAATCCAGCAGAAAGTCGTTGTTCAGGACGAAAGAGATCAACTGCTCGAATTATACGGCATCGCGGATAGCCAAAAATCAGTTGAAAGAGAAGTAAGAGCCCCGATGCCAGGTCTTGTGCTAGATATCCTTGTACAAAACAATCAAGAAGTAAATGAAGGCAGCGGATTAATTGTTCTGGAGGCCATGAAAATGGAGAACGAAATCAAGGCGTCCGCCGAGAGTATCATAAAAAAAATTCACGTGTCCCCTGGCGACCCAGTTGCTAAAGGCGACCTTCTGATAGAACTTGATCCTGTAGAAGTGTAGGCAAGATCTCAGCTTACCGGGATCAGCATCTCCACACAAGTAAAAATTACGCCATATCTACCCAAAAAACAGCTATGCACATGCAATGTATCTTTTCACACGTGCATAGCCGCTGCGCTTGAAAATAGCAGTTTACTTTACGCGTTTAGCTTCCTGGCGAGAACCACTCATTTCCCAAAGCACATCCGTTGGCTTGCCATTCACATCCAGGTCGAATGTGAATGATCCAGAGGTATTTCTCATCAAAAACTTTGTCGGGGACTGCGGCACGATATAGAACGTCCGTCCGTTAATCTGGGCCATCATATCTTGCCCATTTCTGGATATTTCATACGTATTGTTCCCATACGCATAGCTGCCGACATAACGATCAAGCATTTCAGCATCCATGCTTATCTGAGGAGGCATGGTGCGTCGTACTTCTTTCTCCAGGTCTCTCGCCCAAACATTTCGAAATAGTACAGGATTACCATGATCTTGAAAACGCAAAGGCAAGCGGTCTGCATGCTGCTTGTAAGGACTGTATTGCAGCCAATCTGTTGTCCCCCATGGTTCAACACCGTCATGAATCATGATGCCGTTGTGTATCACCGTAACCCGTGCAGGCGAAATCACGTTACCGGCCGTACCAAACCGTGGACGGTGCCAATAAATATCGTATGCCTGCCACTCACCAGGGGGCCGGCTTGCGTTCACCATCGGCGGATATTGCCCGTAGATAGCGCCGGCCTGCCCGTCTGCATAAGTTGGGTTATCATAAGAATCCAGGACCTGCACTTCATACATACCCATTAAGAAAACACCGCTATTCCCTCTCCCCTGACTATGCCCTTTTACTGGCAACGGGGCCGCCCATTCCACGTGCAGGTGCATATCACCAAATTTTGCTTTGGATTGTATGTATCCAGCGCCGGCGACAGATTCCATATTTCCATTTTTGATCACCCACTTCGTCGGGCTCCCATCAACGGCTTCCCAGCCTGAGAGATCAGAACCATCAAACAAAACAACTGCATCGGGTGGTGGCGGCACGGGGAGTACTTGCGCCGGCGGTGTTACAATTTCGGGCCTGGGGCGATTCAAGTCATGTACTTTCCAGTCATACTGCGCTTGCACAGACTGGGCCGGCAATAAACTCATTATTGCTACGGCTAATATCGTGAGGAAAAAATGCGGGGTATACTTCATGATTAGAGGAGATTGAGTGTCGAACAACTGCAGGGGAAATTGATGGATGTTGATACCCCTGCCGCACAAATTTAACAAATCAAAGCATATAAGAAAGCCGTCGGACACGAAATCTCGATACGCTCATGCATACAGCATGCAATTAGAGAAGTTAGCACTGCCTTTATTTAGACGATATGGGCAAATTTAACCGGATAGTCAGCCTCGACTTTTCCGTTAACCATTTCTTTGAGCCGGCGCTTTAACAACCTTTTTTTGAATGAGCTGATGTGGTCAAGGAATAGCACGCCATCCAGGTGGTCAAATTCATGCTGAATCACACGGGCCAACATTCCATCCGCTGTTATATCTTGTTTATCCAGATTACGGTCCAAATACCTCATCCTGATTCCTTCCGGACGCACTACGTATTCTCTTATATCAGGAATTGAGAGACATCCTTCTTCATATTCCTCATCCTCCTCACTCTCATCGTAGATTTCGGGATTAATAAACACCATAGGTTTTATCTCCTCCGCCTCTTCTTCTTCCGCCATCGGGCTTAAATCTACAACAAACAACCGTTCGGATCTGCCAATCTGGGGCGCCGCAAGTCCAATACCTGAAGCGCCGTGCATGGTCTCGATCATGTCGTCGATCAATTGCTGAAGCTCAGGTGTATTTTCCGTCACCTCAATGGTACGCTGTGTTAGAATAGGCGCACCATAAACGTATATGGGTAAAATCATGATTTTTGCAGTGCTCTCCAGATAACTGAGAAGTCGTATACCTTTAAAATAAGGCCTCGTTTCCTTCGCTATCCATCGGCCTCTTCTCGTCTAAATAGTCTTGCAAAATAACGGCAGCGGCGGCCATATCCAGGCGGCCCTTTTTCCCACGTGCTTTTTTCCCTACACCTGCATCAAATAACGCTGCACTCGCTCTTCTTGAGGAAAATCGTTCGTCGTATTTTACAACAGGAATTCCACGAAGCTTTTTCTTGATGCGATAGATATAGTCCTGCACAAAACGGGTCACCTCATTTTCGCCATCATCCAAGGTGAGCGGCCATCCAATCACAATTAGTTCAATGCCGCTTTCTTCGTTAATACGAATAAGCTCTCTCATGGCATGCTTTGGTGTGTAGGTGCCAATCGTTTGGGCAAACATACGAAACGGATCGGCCATTGCGAGGCCAACCCGTTTTCTTCCATAATCAATTCCGATGATACGCAATAACTCAGACTCCTAACTCTGATTTTTGGTGAATCAGCACCCTTCCAGTAATTAGTTAAAAACCAAAGCGTGTTTATTTAGTGATGACCGTTTCCATTCTGCGAAAACCCATTCCCATTGGTTGAGAATGAAGAGGTAAGTTCCGCAAGAGCATCAGCACTTCCCATTGGAATGGTGTATTCCAAATCCGTCAAGGGTACTTGAAGGATTTTCTTTAACCGCTTGCTTGGTTTGAAGTGTGTTTTTCGCCGGCTGGGAATAAACACAGTTTCATTGGTCTTTGGATTTCGAGCCTTGGGCTTTGCCTTTGTTTTCTTCACTTCAAAGACACCAAAATCCCTTAACTCAATCCGTACTTCAGGATCAGCTTCTACCATTAGCTCGCCAATCGCGGAGATAACAGCATTGACCCAAGGTTCGCTTTTGTAGATGGGCTCGTCCATCAAATCGGAGACACGACGAGCTACATCCTTTTTCGTGAGTGTATTTATTTTCTCCTCCATGATGGGGTATCTGCTCAATAGTTTTTGATCTAGTTGTATGTAAAGTAAACACTTAGATCAAAGAATTCCAGATGCAAAAACCCCAATCTTTTCATCCGAATGTGTATAGCTTCACAAGCTTAAGAGCCAACACAAAAAAACTGCTTCAGAATCCTCTCATGAAAGGGGAGAAATACAAAACGGATATACAACCTGAAGCAAGCCAAACAAGGCACTTCCTTTGACTAATTGAAGAAGTCACCTTACCAACAATAACAGCTATTTAAAAAGATGATCATGACCAATGAACTGACCTGACCGACACTATTGGATTTCCCTAATTGACGGGAAGTCGTGTCAGCTAATGTGTTGGTTTAGATGATGTAGCGTATCCGTTACAAGATCTTAACAATTCCTTCACTATTCCTCAAATCTATACACTCCATGTATGCTATCAATCCGTCGCAATCTCTCCATAAGCCGGCCCAAGTGCTCCAGGTCATTGACACTAAGGACGAGCGTACCTTCGAACACACCCTCGTCAGAATCGATTGTCATTGAGCGAATATTCGTCTTAAGATTTTTAGAAATGACGGTCGATATGTCGTTCAAAAGTCCTACCCTATCTTCCCCGATTAACCTCAATGCCGATACAAACTGCACGTCTTTTTGTCGGCTCCATTCCACCTGCAAAATTCTGTCGTGATGGTTTACTAAAAGGTATGCTGCATTTTTACATCCGACCCGATGGATGTTAATACTGCCTGTTTTGCTGAGAAAACCAAATACCTCATCTCCTGGAATCGGATTACAACAAGTGGCGTATTGGGTCACAATGTCTGTGTGCAGTTCACCGTCAATTTTGAGTGCCGGCTTCCCAATAGACTGCGCTTTGTCAAGAAACGTATCATAGCGAACTTGTAACGGAACGGCTTTTTCGTCCGTGTCAGCTTCTGCAGCCGTATCTGCTTCTTTATTCTTGATGAATTTGATCAGCTCTTTTACATCAAAGAGGCCGGCGCCAATTTCATAGAACATCTGTTGCGGACTTGGAAACTTGAACCGCTTGGCGTAGCGCTGCAACTCTCTGTCGTCTATATGAATACGCGAACGTTTGGATTTTTTTCGCCATATATCTTGGCCAACTTCCGTAATATGCCTTCTTTCTTCGTTGATCCAGTGCCTGATACGGCTTTTTGCTTTATGCGTAACAACAAATTTGACCCAATCTGGCCTGGGGGTCTGTTTTTTAGAGGTAATGACTTCAACCTGGTCGCCGCTTTTTAATCGTTTAGAGAGCGGTACCATTTTGCCGTTGACCTTCGCCCCAATACATCGATTACCTACCTCTGTATGTACCAGATATGCAAAATCAACAGGTGTTGCCTTGCTGGGTAAATTGTATAAGTCTCCTTTGGGAGAAAAGACATATATCTCTTCATCATACAGATTCAACCTGAACTCCTGCACAAACTCTGTAGCCTGCTCAGGACGTGGGTTCTCCAGCAGATCCCTTACCCAGGACAACCACTGGTCGACATGCTCGCTCGCATTACTCACGCCTTCCTTGTACTTCCAGTGGGCTGCAAGACCGCGTTCGGCAATCGCGTGCATTTCCTCTGTCCGGATTTGTACTTCTACCCTCCTCCCCTGCGGGCCCAGCACTGTTGTGTGCAGACTCTGGTATCCATTAGATTTAGGTACTGAGATAAAATCTCTAAACCGCTCAGTAAGCGGCCTGTACAGATCAGTAATAATTGAATAGACCCGCCAACAATCCTCCTTGCCCCTTTTGCCAGTACTTTTTAAAACAATTCGAATAGCAAAGAGGTCGTAAATTTCTTCGAGCGGTTTGTCCTGCCGGAGCATCTTTCGGTGAATTGAATAGATATGCTTTGGCCGGCCGTAGATTTCAAACTCAAATCCTTTACCCTTGAGCTGCTCTTGCAGCGGCTCGATGAAAGAGTTGACATAATCACTTCTAAAGCGCTTTGTATCGCTGAGTCCTTCGGCAATTTCGAAATAAGAATCTGGCTTGAGAATCTTGAGGGTCAGGTCTTCCAACTCTCCTTTAATCGCAAACAATCCAAACCGATGTGCCAGTGGCGCAAACAAATCCAGCGTTTCACTGGCTATTTTAATCTGTTTCTTTCGAGGAAGTGAATCAAGCGTCCGCATATTGTGTAGGCGGTCTGCAAATTTGACCAGAATAACACGAATATCAGATGCCATCGAAAGCATCAACTTGCGTACATTCTCTGCCTGACCCATCTCACGAGAAGCAAAAACACCGTCAATCTTTGTGAGTCCATCAATTATGATTGCAAGCGTTTCGCCGAACTCTTGCTTGATAAACTCTATAGATAGCTCAGTATCTTCGACTACATCGTGTAATAAAGCTGCGGCAACACTGATATCATCAAAGCTGATATCTTTTGCTACAATTGCGGCTACTGCCAGCGGATGGTTGATATATAGTTCACCGGAGGCCCTACGATCGTTACGATGTGCCCAGTAACTCAATCGGAAAGCGCGTTCGACAAGCTCTTCGTTGACAGAGAGCAGATGTTTACGGCAAAGTACCAGTAAATCGTCTAGCTTCTGTACATATTCCGGCTCAACATGAATATCCGCATTTTTTAGAATATCGGAGACTTCAATCATGCTACATTAAACTCAAGATGATTGGCCAGTTCCAATGAGGGCGTCCTCTTGTTTAGTACCAGGTTTTTATTGTCTATACCTTAGTGTATATCGTCCGTTCTTTTGCGTGAGATAGTATTCCCGAGGCAAAAGTGGCCATTAATCCACTAAATTCGACTATTACTCGGTGCAGTCCAACCTGATACTTTTAACTATAACACGCCCTAAAGAATCGTTACAGCCTTAAAAGTAGAAAGAATAAAAAAACGCTACCGAACATCATTCGATAGCGTTTTTTCACTATTCTCTAAAAAATAAAATTCCCGCTACTACTTCTCCCCTTTTTCAGCGTCGGCGTCGGGTGTTTCTGCAGCCGCATCTACATCCTCAGCAATAGCTTCAGTAGCCTCTTCGACAACCGCGGTTGTCTCTTCAGCGACTTCCTCTATTGCATCAGCCACAGGCTTCGCAGCGGCAGCTGTTGAGGCGCTTCCTCTACGACCACGACGTGTCCGTTTCTTGCCAGATCCTGATGCACTTCCCTCTGGGCGTGTATCGTTATAATCTACCAATTCAATGATGGCCATTTCGGCAGCATCACCGGCACGCTGACCGAGTTTAGTGATTCTGGTGTATCCACCAGGACGATCACCAACTTGCCCGGCAATCTCGTCAAATAGTTCGGAAACTGCCTTGTTATTCTGCAGAAAACGAAAGACCTGCCGGCGATTATGGGTAGTATCTTCTTTAGAACGAGTAATAATTGGCTCGATGTACATACGAAGCGCACGCGCTTTGGTGCGTGTCGTAGTAATTCGCTTGTGAGCGATCAACGCATGTGCCATAGAGGCTAAAGTTGCCTTTCTATGCGATTGCGTGCGGCCTAGCTTAAATCCTTTCTTCTGATGTCTCATGGTTCGCTATTAGCGTCTGGGGAAGTGGAAGCGTATGCTTTCAACTACCTGCTAGCTAAAAATTTAATCCTGGAGGTATTTATCTACATCCATTCCAAAGAATAACCCACGTTCTTCAAGAACCTGCATAAGTTCTTGTAGAGATTTTCTACCAAAGTTGCGGAATTTCAGCATTTCTGGCTCATCTCTGCGTACAAGGTCACCGATATTTTTGATATTGGCTGCTTTCAAGCAATTGTGCGCACGAACTGACAAATCTAATTCATCAACAGTCTGGGAAAGAAGTTCACGGATGCGCTGTACTTCAGCATCAACTTCTTTTTCTTCAACTGTGGGCTGGGTTGGTTCGTCTATTTTAAGGAACATGGCTACATGATCTCTAAGGATCAGGGCAGCCTGGTGTAATGCTTCCTCAGGAGAAACAGAACCATCGGTGGCTATTTCAAAAATCAAACGTTCGTAATCAATACGTTCTCCTACACGTGTAGGCTTAACGACATACTTAACGTTTTGGATTGGGGTAAAGATTGAATCTATTGCAATAATCCCAATCGGGTCGTCTGATTGCTTATTTTCAGTTGATGGTACATAGCCTGTACCTCTACCCATTCGCAATTCGACAGACAACTCAGCGCCTTCTGACAAGTGAGCGATATGAAAGTCTGGATTCAGGACTTCATAGTCACCCGTTGCATCACCAATATCTTTAGCTGTCCATTCTCCAGGACCTCTTAATACAAGGTGAATATTACTATCAACTACATCGTTTGCTTTGAAACGGACGCCTTTAAGATTCAGGATGATATCCGCTGCATCTTCCATAACGCCTGGAATGGTAGAAAACTCGTGCTGAACCCCGTCAATCTTGATTGCGGTGACAGCGACCCCTTCCAGAGAAGATAACAGCACACGCCGCAAGGCGTTACCTATTGTTACCCCGTATCCTCGCTCTAATGGCTGTACAACAAATACACCATTTGTATCTGTAATTTCTTCTGGCTGAACGCCATCCGGCATCTGGATCGTGTATGTACTCATAATTAGTACTATGTTCTTTTATTTGTCAAAGACCCGACCACGGAAAAATAATTGGAGAACCTGCCAAAGAAATAGTATGTGGCACTCTCCTTCCGTTAGTGGCTATTTCGAATAGAGCTCTACGATTAGCTGCTCGCGAATATTCTCGGGAATGTCTTCGCGATTGGGTGTATCCAGGAATTTTCCTTTCATGTCCTTACGATCAACTTCCAGCCAAGGATATGTGCGACGGTTGCGCTGAACGGCATCTCTAATAGCAGGAGAGCGTCTGCTACGTGGCCGAATTGAAATTACATCGCCCGTGCGCATCTGAAAAGAAGGAATGTTAACGACGCGATCATTAACCAAGATGTGGCAATGCGTGACGAACTGGCGTGCTTGACGTCTAGTCATTGCAAAGCCAAGACGGAAAACAGTATTATCCAGGCGTGACTCCAGGAAGCGAAGAAGGTTTTCACCTGTAACACCTCTTTTCCTTGCAGCTTTCTCGAACAAATTACGGAATTGGCGTTCGAGCAATCCGTACGTATGTTTTGCTTTTTGCTTCTCTTTAAGCTGGACAGAGTATTCGCTTTCTTTCCCGCGTCTTGATCGCCCGTGTTGTCCAGGGGGATACGGTTTTCTCTCGAGTGATTTACTCGGACCAAAAAGCGGTTCTTTAAACCGCCGAGCGATTTTTTGCTTGGGGCCTCTATAACGGGCCATAGTTTTTTACCTATCGTTTGCTAACAATTACTACAAACGTACGAATAGCCTTGTGCTAATCGTAGCCGGATACTTAAACCTAAACGTACAAATGTCTGTAAAAAAATCAGACACGACGACGCTTGGGAGGCCGGCAGCCATTGTGAGGAATAGGAGTGACGTCGCGTATTGTGGCAATTTCCAGACCTGAAGTCGAAAGTGCACGAATCGCTGACTCGCGCCCTGAACCAGGACCTTTAACAAACACTTCTACACGCCGCAATCCAAGATCATGAGCTTCTTTTGCAGCTGCTGAGGATGCAACCTGTGCAGCATAAGGAGTATTCTTTCTACTTCCTTTGAAGCCCATCTTACCAGAACTGGCCCACGAAATCGCGTTGCCATACTGGTCGGTCAAAGTGACCATTACATTGTTAAACGTAGCTTTAATATGTGCCTGACCGTTCGCCTCTACAACGACTTTCTTTTTACGAACAGTCCGACCACCTTTTTGCTTTTTAGCCATTATCTCAGTTCCTACAAACTTGGCAGAAAATATTACTTACGTGGAGCCTTCTTCTTACCTGCAACAGTCTTCTTGCGACCTTTACGGGTGCGTGCATTTGTTTTAGTACGCTGCCCGCGCAATGGCAAACTCCGGCGATGACGCAATCCTCTATAGCAACCAATATCCATCAGTCGCTTGATGTTCATCTGCCGTTCTGTACGCAGCTGTCCTTCAACCAAATAGTCGTCTTCAATAACACGACGGACTTCTTTGGTCTGCTCTTCCGTCCATTTGCTTGGATGTAGATTGTAGTCAATTCCGACTTTACCAAGGATTTCCTTGGCCAGGGAACGACCAACGCCAAAAATGGACGTTAGTGCAATCTCACCTCGCTTATTATTAGGGACGTCAACTCCAGCGATTCGTGGCATAATTCTCTGTCAACTATACACTAGGCGGCGCTCAACCTTGGCGCTGCTTATGTTTTGGATTCTTTTTATTGATTACGTAAACACGCCCTTTACGACGTACAATCTTGTCGTCGGCGCTTCTTTTCTTTACACTCGCTTGTACTTTCATCGCGATGTTCTCTTGTATTATTTACGTACACTCTGGCAATTTCTTGCAAAGCCTAGCGTAAACGGTATAATATTGTAAAAGTTCTGTAGTGCACACTGCAATTCATCAACACTACTTCTTTCACAAAGGGTACTTAATTCAGCAATACTTCTGCGCTTCCATTTCCATTAACCATCAGTTAATGCAAGCTTATAAGGCGCATCTATTATCTTCTCTATATGAGAGAAGGTGCTGAGCATTTCAGGTTCACCTTTGCGCACAACAATCGTTAATTCGTAATGCGCAGACTGGCTATTGTCCGCTGTCTTGATGGTCCATTCATCATCTGCAGTAAACACTTCGAATGTGCCGGCATTGATCATTGGCTCAATGCACATAGAGGTCCCATCTTTTAATTTCCGCCCACTCCCCTGTCGTCCAAAATTGGGCACTTGTGGTGCTTCATGGAGGCTCTTGCCAATTCCATGTCCAACCAGATCCCTTACAACACCATAGCCATACGACTCACAGTGCGACTGCACGGCATTGGAGATATCACCAATCCTGAATCCAACACGCGCTTTGTCAATCCCTTTCATGAGAGATTCGTACGTTACCCGGCAAAGCTGGGCATCTTCTGGTGAAATCTCCCCTACAGCAAATGTGTAGGCAGTGTCTCCGTAATATCCATTTAGCAGGACACCACAATCGACCGAAACAAGATCACCTTCTTTGAGCGTGTGTTCTCCGGGAATACCATGCACTACCTCATCATTGATGGATATGCAAAGTGTACTGGGAAACACAGCCCGACCAACTTTATACCCTTTAAACGCCGGCTTCGCATTGTGGCCAAGAATATACTTCTCAGCAATCTCGTCCAGCGTTATCGTCTTTACACCTGGCTTGATATGCCCTGCTACTTCAGCAAGAGTTCGACTCACCAAGTCGGCGCTCTCCCTAAGCTTTTCTACTTCTTGCAGGTTTTTTAAGTGGATCATGCCAAGTAAAGATTTAAAATACTTTAAGCCTTTGTTAAACGCGCCGGCCTTTTACACGACCGCTCTTCATAAAGCCGTCGTAGTGGCGCATTAATAAGTGACTCTCAACCTGTTGCAGCGTATCCAGGGTAACCTGCACGAGAATAATCAAACTCGTTCCACCGTAGAACATTGCAAAGCCTGCCGTAACGCCTGCCTGCATTGCAAATGCAGGAAGAATAGCCACAAGACCAAGAAATACAGAACCAGGTAATGTAATTCTTGTGAGAATGTTATCTACAAATTCGCTTGTCTGCTTACCTGGGCGAATACCCGGGATAAAGCCACCCTGACGCTTCATCGTATCAGCCATCTCCTTGGGGTTAACCGCGATAGCTGTATAGAAGTAGGTAAAGAATACACAGATGACAAAGAATACAATTGAGTATCCCCATCCTGATATATCGCTAAACCATGCGCCAAATTGTTGCATACCATCGCTATCAGGGAAGAACTGTGCAATCGTTGCCGGCACAAACATAATAGACTGGGCAAAGATGATCGGCATCACACCTGCAGCATTCACACGAATTGGCAAATACTGTGTTGTGCCTCCGTACACCTTGCGACCTACTACGCGCTTGGCGTATTGCACAGGGATTCGACGTGTCCCTTGCGAAACAAGGATAATGAAAGCAATAACCCCCAGCAGTACCGCAATCTCCGCAAGGAAGATGAAGAAGTTGGCAGAGAGATTAAACTCATTAAATATAGATGTTGGCAAGAAGGCAATAATACCAATCATAATGATCAGTGATATACCGTTACCAATACCACTCTCGGTTATTCGCTCACCAAGCCACATCACAAACACCGTCCCAGCCGTAAGCGTAATAACGGTCGTAAACATAAAGAAAGTGGAGGCAATGACAATGGCGGACCCCGTTGCACCCGCAAGCAGGTTTATCGCATAACCAGTGGACTGGATGAGCGTAATCACCACTGTACCATATCGCGTTAACTGGGTAATTTTTCGCCTGCCTTCTTCCCCTTCGCGCTGTAGCTTTTGGAAGTACGGATTAACCGCCCCCAATAGCTGAATAATAATCGAAGCGGTGATATAAGGCATAATGCCCAAGGCAAAAATACCTGCCTGGCTAAAAGCTCCTCCAACAAACATGTCGAGAAAACCCAGAAGGTTATTCGAATCAGTTTGCGAATTCACTGTAGCCAACACATTGGCGTCGATGCCAGGGAGGGTTACCTGAGCGCCAATACGATAAACTATGAGAAGGCCCAATGTGTACAGAATCCGCTGACGCAGTTCCTCGACCTTCCATATATTCCGAATACTTTCGGCAAAACCAGCCATAACTTATCCTTTTAATCAGCTCTTTTAAGCAGCTGCAATCTTATTAACTACAGTTGCAGATCCACCTGCACTTTCTATTTTTGTCCGAGCTGAAGCACTGAAAGCGTGCGCTGAAACCTGGAGTGCTGCTCCTGCTTCACCATCACCCAATACTTTAACCAGATCATTCTTCCGGGCAACACCTACACCCACCATTACTTCTGGAGTAATCGGCTTTGATGCATCAATGCGGCCAGACTCGATGAGTTCTGCCAAACTTGACAGATTTACGCCACGATAGCTAACGCGAAAACGGTTTGTAAAGCCAAATTTTGGAATCCGACGCTGTAATGGCATCTGACCACCTTCAAACCAGATCGGGATACTTGATCCAGAACGGCTCTTTTGACCTTTATCACCCCTAGTCGAGCTATGTCCACCATATCCAGAACCAACACCACGCGCAATACGCTTACGTGATTTTGTGGCTCCTTTCGCAGGTTTAAGATTGCTGAGATCCATGTCAGTTCGTTTCTTCTATCTTTACTAAATGGTGCACTTTTTCCAACATCCCACGAAGCTGTGGAGTGTCGTTATGCTCAACGGTTTGATTTATCCGTCTAAATCCCAAAGCTTCCATCGTAAGCTTTTGCTTTTTCGACTTCCGGATTAGACTGCGTGTTTGTGTAATTTTCAAATTTCCCATTATAATTCTGCTCGTATGGTATCTAAGGCAGATAATTTTTCAGCCTGTTCGGATTAACCCTCGAATACCTTTTTCAATGGTATACCACGACGTTTTGCAACTTCCATGGGATCCTGCAATGAAGCAAGCCCATTGATTGTGGCAGCAACTTGGTTATGCGGGTTACTGGAACCAAGAGATTTTGACAGGATATCTGAAACCCCGGCACACTCTAGTACAGCACGAACGCCGCCACCTGCAATAACACCAGTACCATGAGAAGCCGGCTTAAGCAAAACACGTCCAGCATCCTTCCGACCAATGATCGGATGAGGTATGGTACCTCCGCGGAGCGGTACAGAAATGACGTTCTTCTTAGCGTCTTCTGTCCCTTTAGCAATTGCACTGGCAACTTCATTGGCCTTACCAAGACCTGCACCAACAACACCATTGCCATCCCCAACGACTACTACTGCGTTGAAGGAAAAGCGGCGACCACCTTTTACAACCTTCGCTACACGATTTACGGATACGAGTTTCTCGATCCATTCTTTCTGTGGTGCACTTGCCTTTTCACGGGTGCGACGGTTTCTACCTTTAGCCATTATCTTATCTGTTTACAGCTATTTAGTTGATCGATTCTTGTCGATCTATAACTTAAAAGCTTCTCTTAGAAGCTAATTCCTCCTTCACGCGCGCCTTCTGCCAAAGCTTTAACGCGACCGTGATACCGAAATCCATTCCGGTCAAATACTGCGCTTTCGATGCCGGCAGCTTTGGCTCTCTCGGCCAACTTCTTGCCAACCTCTACGCTTTTCTCAACGCTTGATCCTTTCATTTTAACGTCTTCCAAAGAAGATGCAGCAGCCAGGGTATGGCCGGAAAGATCATCGATCAATTGCGCATAAATATGCTGCGATGAGCGAAATACTGAAAGTCTTGGACTTTCTGGAGTTCCGTTGATTCTTTTGCGAATCCGGCGCTTGATGCGCTTGCGACTTAACGCCTTTCTATTTTTAGCCATGTTTTTAACCTATGGACCAAAAGATTTCCAACCCTTTGGTGCGGTTGATCATGTTATTAGTTAACCCGACTAGCGAGCAGCTGTTTTACCAGCTTTACGGCGAACGTACTCACCGACATAGCGAACACCTTTGCCTTTGTAAGGTTCGGGCGGTCTCAGCTTTCTAATCTTGGCGGCAACCTGACCAACCAATTGGTTGTCAATGCCTTCAATGACTACGATCGCGTTTTTGCCCCGCTTGGTATCTACAGTAATATCGATACCCTTTGGTGGCAGGAAGTAGATAGGATGGGAGAATCCTAAACCCAATTCCAATACGCCGTTAGCCATGGATGCGCGGTAACCCACACCAATCACTTCAAGCTCAACCTTATACCCTTTAGTAACACCCGTAACCATGTTATTGATCAGTGAGCGATACAATCCATGCATCGCGCGGTGTCTTTTCTGGTCTGTAGGGCGCTTGACCGATAGCAGCTTATCTTCTTGCGATACTTCCATATCTGGATCTACCTGCAAATAAAGCTCGCCTTTGGGTCCTTTCACGGTTACCAAATTGTTAGTGGCAACGTTTATGGTAACATCCCCACTAAGTTCGATTGGCAACTTGCCGATACGAGACATATTTAATCTCAGTTTTGGTTTTCAGTTCTCAGTTTCCTGTCTTAAACAGGCAATCAAATTGCTCAAGCAGTGTAATTGCCTGGTAGAAGGAAAAACAATCTAATAGACGTAAGCCAGTACTTCTCCTCCTACCTTCACAATGCGGGCTTCTTTGTCCGTCATTAATCCTTGTGAGGTAGAAAGAATCGCAACACCAAGGCCATTTTTCACACGTGGCAAGTCATTTGCGCCAACATATCTCCGCAATCCTGGACGGGAAACACGCTTTAGCTCATGAATGACTGGCTTGCCGGCTTGATCATATTTCAGGTAAATACGAATCAGACCCTGCTTACTGTCGTCGATATCGATAAATCTTTTAACATATCCTTTTTCGACCATGATCTGCGTCATAGCTCTTTTGAGCTTGGATGCAGGAATATCAACATGACGATGTCGCGCTTTCTGTGCATTTCTAATGCGCGTCAAGTAGTCTGCAACGGTATCTGTAATTCCACTCATAATATTTGAAATTTAGCCGATTCATCTCACGGCTTTCTGTATCCAGCAATTGACCAAGAATCTTCTGGCCAGCTAAATTACCAGCTTGCTTTTCTAATTCCCGGAATTTTCCCTGCCAACGCCATTTCACGAAATACAATACGGGAAACTCCAAATTTCCTCATATAAGCTCGTGAACGTCCTGTAAGGGCACAACGATTTTTCAAGCGAACAGGGCTAGCGTTCCTGGGCAGTCTTTGAAGTCCTTCAAAGTCTCCCTCCGCTTTTAAGCGTGCACGAATATGTGCATACTTTTCTACCGCTTTCCGACGCTTACGCTCTCGTGCAATCCAGCTTTTCTTTGCCATCTTTTTTCTTGGTCTAGCTTCCGCTATATATTCTTAAGCTTCTACAGCCTCTGTTTCTCTGCGAACGAATGGCATACCCAGCGCTTTTAGCAAGGCATGTCCTTCCTCATCTGTGTTCGCCGATGTAACAAAAGATATATCGAGTCCACTGATGCGATCTATTTTGTCCACGTTGATCTCAGGGAAAATAATCTGCTCTTTTACACCAAGCGTATAATTCCCCCTACCATCAAAGCTCTTGTCTGGAACGCCGCGAAAGTCACGAACACGTGGTAGCGCTAGCGTTACGAGACGATCAAAAAACTCATACATCTGATCGCCACGAAGCGTTACGTGTACACCGATTGGCATACCTTCACGCAACTTAAAGTTCGACACACTTTTCTTGGCTTTAGCCGACACAGGATGTTGACCTGTAATCGCACGAAGCTCTTGAATAGCATCGTCAAGAAGCTTTTTGTTTTGCGAGGCTTCGCCTACGCCTTTATTAACACTGATTTTCAGGAGCCTAGGTACCTGCATGACATTCGAATACTCGAACTGTTTTTTCAGCTCGGCAACGATCTCGCCATGATACTTCTCCTTCAACCGTACAGTGTAAGCCATTGCTCTTCCCGATATTAACGTATGTATCTATTATCAGTTATAATGATCGTTTGCGTACAGCCTAACGATCCAATTCTTCGCCAGTTGTCTTGGCAAAGCGAATCCACCGTCCCATACCTGTTTCAGGATCTTCGATTCGCTTACGACCTACACGTGTCCGGCTGCCGTCTGAATCAACAGGCATCACATTTGAAATGTGAATAGGCATCTCACGAGGAATCCGGCCACCCTGCGGGTAGGTCTGATTTGGTTTGGTATGTCGGATACGAAGGTTTACACCCTCAACGATTACCCGTTCTTTAACAGGATATACCCGAAGTACCTTGCCCACATATCCCTTTGCGCGGTCAGACGCAAGAGATTCAGTTGCGGTGATCGCCTTGGTCAACATGACCGTATCACCTTTCTTTACGTGGAGTTTTTTATGTTTATTCTTCGTACGAGGCATGGCGCTCAGTTTCGAATTTCAAATTTCAATATTGTTGCTGCGTATTTAAAGAGGCAGCGGAAAACTCAAGTATTTACAGTACTTCCGGGGCTAGAGATACAATTCTCATGAACTGCTTTTCGCGGAGTTCGCGCGCAACAGGCCCGAAGATACGTGTACCTCTTGGCTCATCTTGTGCATTAAGCAATACCGCAGCGTTCTCATCAAATCTGATGTAAGAACCATCTTTGCGACGATACTCTTTTTTAGTACGAACAACCACCGCCGGCGTCACTTCTCCTTTCTTGACGTTTCCGCCTGGAATAGCTGACTTAACTGTAACGATAATTCTGTCTCCGATTCGCGCATATCGCCGGCCGCTGCCACCCAATACTCGAATACACAACACTTCTTTGGCGCCGCTATTGTCGGCTACTGCGAGTCTCGATTCCTGCTGGATCATGATCGTAATTATTGTTAAATGCTCGTGATCAACCTGATTGATCGTGCCCTATGGGGCCAAAACATTTGTAGTTTCTGTGTAGATTACTTGGCTCGCTCTAGTACTTCAACAAGGCGCCAGCGCTTATTCTTGCTCAAAGGACGCGTTTCCTGGACGCGCACGGTATCACCCGTGTTTGCATCATTCTGCTCGTCGTGTACCATGAGCTTGGTGGTCTTCTTGATAAACTTCCCGTAGATAGGGTGCTTTACCTGACGCTGGATTGCAATTGAAATGGATTTGTCCATTTTATCGCTTACAACAAGTCCAATACGTTCTTTTCTACGACTTCTTTGTGTTTCCATATTCTCATGATCGGGCTTGGTGAGCCGAAACCCCACCAACTACCTTGTTTAAAAAATTCTTCAGTTACCGGTGAGTTCTAAACTTCTTCTCCGTTTGCCTTCTTCTCCGTCAAAATTGTCTGGAGTCTGGCAACAAGCCGGCGAGAATGCTTTAGCTGCATTGGATTCTGGATATCTGCAATGGCATGCTGAAAATTCAGATGCTGCAAACTTTCCTTTTCATCAGCAATTCGCTGTTGAATCTCATTAAGGCTTAACTCACGTATTTCTTTTGCTTTCATGACTTATGCGGTCAGCATGTACTGTATTTTATTCCGCGTCCACGTAATCGGGGCGCATTACAAATTTCGTTTTAATCGGCAGTTTCTGCTGCGCCAGGCGCAAGGCTTCTTTCGCCAATTCAGGGGATACATTTCCTCCAATCTCAAAAAGGACACGTCCCGGGCGAATAACAGCTACCCAATACTCAGGGGAGCCTTTACCTTTACCCATACGAGTTTCAGCAGCCTTTTTCGTTATGGATTTGTCTGGAAAAATCCTGATCCATACACGCCCAGCCCTTTTCATCTGACGCGTCATGGCAATACGGGCTGCTTCAATCTGACGACTTGTTAGTCTGCCAGGCTCTAAAGCCTTGATTCCGAAATCGCCAAAATTAATACGAGTACCACGCGTAGCGTTTCCTTTGATACGCCCTTTTTGGACGCGCCGGTACTTCGTTCTTTTGGGCATTAACATGATGACACCCTCTCTATCCCTAGATCAATGATCAAAATTAAAAACTAGCTCTTGTTTCCGCCGCCTTGCCTGTTGCCACCGCGACGATTGCTGTTGCTATTCCTGTTATCATTCCTTTTGCCACGACGACGACGCTCTGGTGGCATCTGCTGCGCCTGCTGACGCTGCGCCTGGACATTAGGACTCAAATCAGGCTTACCGATCACCTCACCGCGGAAGATCCAGACTTTAACGCCAATGGTTCCGTAGATGGTATAGGCTCTCATTTCTGAATAATCAATATCAGCACGTACAGTGTGGAGTGGCACACGACCCTCCAAATACTGCTCCGTACGTCCCATTTCAGCACCGCCAAGACGGCCACCTACTTTGATACGGATACCTTCAGCTCCCATGCGCATGGCAGCCGTGATGGCCTGCTTCATCGCACGACGGAACGAAACACGTCCCTCAAGCTGTTGCGCAATATTCTGAGCAACGAGGCTTGCATCCAACTCAGGACGTTTAATCTCGTTGATATTGATCTGAATGTCTTTGCTTGTGAGCTTTTTAAGTTCTTCACGTAGCTTTTCGACCTCAGCACCACCGCGACCGATAACAACACCCGGCCGGCTGGTATGAAGCGTCAGAATCACACGCTTTGGTGTACGCTCGATAACTACACGGCTTAACCCTGCTCTCTTCAAACGAGCAGACAGGTATTTCCGAATTTCTTCGTCTTCAACGAGTTTTTCTGCGAAATCTTTCTCAGCATACCAGTTGGAATCCCAACCTCTAATAATGCCAAGTCTAAATCCTACAGGATGTGTTTTCTGACCCACTGTAAAAACCTTTCTTATATTATGGTCTTAGGTAAGCGCTAATGTTTTCTTCTTCTACTACTCTTCTTCGTCGTCACCCGGCGTCCCAACGACAACCGTAAGGTGACTTGTCCGCTTCAGAATAGGTTGAGCTCGGCCACGCGGAGCTGGGCGGAATCGCTTAAAGTGCGGCCCCTCATCAACTCGCACTTCACGTACGATGAGCTGGTCTTCATCCAACCTTTCATCCTGATTTTGATCCATCAGGTTATGTACAGCGGATAAAATTGTGCGGCGTACTGTATCCGTAACTTTCTGCGGGAGGAAGTTGAGCGAATTGATCGCATCAGGTACCCGCTGTCCACGGATTACATTGACCACTGGCCGAATCTTCCGTGGCGAACTCCTTATGTATTTTCTTACAGCTTTAGCTTTCATGACCGTTCGTATTCTAGACGGTGTCACAGCCCAAAGGGCATCCTTCGACGTAATGACTCTAACGACCGCGCTTATCTTTTCTATCGCCAGCGTGACCACGGAATGTTCTGGTAGGAGAAAACTCGCCTAGGCGATGCCCTACCATATTTTCTGTGATATACACAGGTATAAACTGTTTACCGTTATGTACGGCAAATGTGTGTCCTACAAAGTCAGGCGAGATCATGGATGCGCGGCTCCATGTCTTAATGACTTTCTTTTTTCCGCCTTCGTTCTGCTTATCCACCTTACGCTGGAGCTTGAAATGAACAAAAGGTCCTTTTTTAAGTGATCGTGCCATTAAAATTATTCGCTTTATCAGCCCGGAACGAATACCTCGCCCCAGACCAAATCACTTGATTATTTTTTGCCCCGTCTCCGGACAATTAACTTGTTCGATGCTTTACGCTTCTTCCTGGTTTTATACCCTTTCGCAGGTACTCCAGTAGGAGAGCGTGGATGACCACCAGAAGATTTACCTTCACCACCACCCATTGGATGATCGACGGGGTTCATCGCAACACCACGCGTCTTCGGTCGAACACCCAACCAGCGTTTACGGCCGGCCTTTCCGTGATCAACATTTGCATGATCCGGGTTGCTCGTAGTACCGATTGTCGCCATACAGCGGCTAGGCACCATTCGAGTTTCACCAGACGGCAACCGAAGCGTCGCGTATTTTCCTTCCCGAGCTGTTAGCTGAGCATAGGTACCAGCCGATCTGGCCAACTGTGCACCTTTGCCTGGCTTCATCTCGATCGCATGTACAAACGTACCTACAGGAATCTTGGATAAAGGCATGCAATTGCCTGCTTCAGGCGGCGCATCAGGCCCGTTCAGTACAACCGATCCAACTTTAACTTCGTTAGGGGCGATAATGTACCGTTTCTCCCCATCAGCATACACCAAAAGTGCAATGCGGGCAGAACGATTCGGGTCGTATTCTATACTTGCTACTTTCGCCGGGATATCAAACTTGTTACGCTTGAAATCAATGATACGGTAGCGTCTTTTGTGCCCACCACCCTGGTGGCGCACCATGATCCGTCCGGTATTGTTACGCCCTGCCTTTTTCCTCAGCGGTGCAAGCAAGCTTTTTTCGGGCGTTGACTTCGTAATTTCGTCAAACGTCGAAATAGATCGATGTCGCTGCGCGGGTGTAACCGGTTTTAACTGTCGGATTGCCATTGCTCTCTTATCTAACTGACTCTCTCTTCTCGCTTTTAACCTAAAAAACGATTATTTCTGTCAGCCAATTTTACACGTTTTCGAAGAAATCTATCTGTTCACTATCAGGCATCAATGTTATGATAGCCCGCTTGTAGGCTGCTTTGCGGCCCTCAACAACGCCTCGCTTGCTGGTCTGCCGGCGACGCTTGCCACGCACAATCAGGGTGCGCACTTCCTTGACCTTTACGCCAGGATAACGCTTTTCGATTTCCTTACGGATCTCAACCTTGTTTGCGTTTTTGTCAACCACAAAAGCATAGTGCCCGCTCTCCATGAGGCGAGACATCTTTTCGGTAACAAATGGCCTTACTAAAATTCCTTTTTCCATGGCCTTACACTTTCACGAACACCAAGCGGCGTCAATGAATGTTCTAATTTATTATTTGCCTGACTTCTTTGAACCTAACAACGCGCTTAGTGACTTCACTGCGCCTTCCTGAATCAACAAGGTCTTGGCATTAATTATATCAAGAGTTGAAGCCTGCGTAGCTTCCAGTACTTTAAACTTGGGTACATTACGGCCTGATTTGTAAACATTTGCATCATGTGCAGTTGTCAACAACAGTACGCTTGAATTCCCAGCCTCGAATGAAGCAATCAACTGACGAATCCCTTTTGTGTCCGGGGCTTCAAAAGTAAAGTCTTCAACGACGCGAATAGCATCTCCTTTTGCTTTCAGAGACAGTACTGACCGACGAGCAAGTGCCCGGGTTTTCTTGTTAATCTTGATGCTATAATCACGGGGACGAGGACCAAACACGGTACCACCTCCTCTACGCAACGGAGACTTCGCAGTCCCCGCCCTTGCATGTCCTGTACCTTTTTGTCGGTACAGTTTCTTCATACTACCGGCTATTTCGGCGCGCTCCTTTGCTTTATGAGTACCTTGACGTCCGCCTGCTTGCACACGCTTAACATCAAGCCAAACCGTATGGTTATTGGGCTCAATACCAAATACAGTTTTGTCAAGCGTAACCGTACGCCCTGCTTCACTCCCGTCGCGCTGTAAGACCTTGAGTTTCATGATCTATAAATGCTCTTTTCTATTCGCTGATACCGTCAGAACAAATTTCTTCAGGCTGTTACGCAATTATGCTTTCTGAATTTCTACAAAGCCGTTGCGAGGCCCTGGTACAGCACCCTTTACCAATATTACATTGTGCTCAGGGTAAATCTTGATTACTTCCAGATTCTGGGCCGTTACACGCTCATTGCCCATTTGCCCACCCATTCTCAATCCCTTAAATACGCGGGATGGAGAAGAAGACTGACCAATAGAGCCCGGAGCACGCTGGCGGTTATGCTGACCATGCGTGGCCATACCAACTCCAGCAAATCCGTGACGCTTAACTACGCCCTGAAAACCTTTACCTTTGGATATACCGGCCACATCTACAAAATCCCCTTCTTCAAATACATCCGCAATATTCTTGGCTTCACCCAGGGTAACTTCTTCTGCTTCGAAATCCCGAAACTCAACGACCTTTTTCTTTGGTGTTGTGCCGGCTTTTTCGAAGTGGCCTTTCATAGCCTTCGAAGTTCGCTTCTCTTTCTTTTCGCCGTAGCTCAATTGTACGGCATTGTAACCATCTGCACCTTCAGATGATTTTACCTGGGTTACAATGTTGGGCTCCACCTCAACGACGGTGCAAGGTATGTTATTACCCACCTCGTCGAAGATGCTGGTCATGCCAACTTTTTTACCGATTAATCCGCTGCCCATGGCTGCTATTCTTAATTTGTCTTCCAGTTAATAGAAGAAGTAGTACTCAAATTTCCCGAGCCGGCCGCATCTAACGCCTTGCTCGCCACTAGGTTTAACTAACTTTCTGTGTAGGTAACTTTTTTATTGCTTCTGCGCAACAAGAATTACATTACCCTCAAACTCAATATCGATATCTTGCCCCTGACCCAATAAAAAACCCAAGAGGGTACCTTCGATTGTAAGTTCTACCTCTGAGTCATTACTGAAGCTGTAATCCAACGGCAAGTCCTGAGGCGGTAAACCCGGTATCTGGACTACCAGAATCAAATCCGAGGCGACTTCATCAACTGTATAAGTTTCACTAATTACCGCGTCCTCAATTTGCGGGTCAGTAAACAGAAACTCGATAGAGTAAGCCCCATCTGCATTCAGATCAATTGTCAGCGTACCTAATGCTGACAAAACCTCAGTCTGGTCTCTATCTCCATCCTGATCTCTTGCCTCAACAACCGTCCACTCCCCCAAAAAACGTGCTGCATCTTCAACATCTCCTTCATCATCAGTTGTATCACACCCTACCAGCGCGACTGATGCAAAAAGCAAAACTAAAAGGTGCAGTATTTTTTTCGAACTATACATATCGGTGAGGCTTAGCACAAGCAATTAAGCTTATACTTTAATTTCTACATCAACACCACTTGGCAGCTCCAGCTTCATCAAGGCGTCAACCGTCTTGCTACTTGTGGAGAGTATGTCAATCAGTCGCTTATGACTGCGTGTCTCAAACTGCTCACGGCTTTTCTTATCTACATGCGGACTACGAAGCACAGTATATACTGACTTGCGTGTCGGCAGTGGAATAGGGCCGCTAACAACAGCGCCAGTGGCCTTTACCGTACGAATTATTTTCTCAGCACTCTTATCAATCAAGCTGTGATCAAACGACTTTAGCTTGATTCGAATCTTCTGACTAGCCATACGTCTCTAGGACAAACAAAGGGCGGTTCGAAAACCGCCCTTTGTAATTTTATTTAATCAAGGATTTTGGTAACAACGCCTGCACCTACAGTACGGCCGCCTTCACGAATAGCGAAGCGCAGACCCTCTTCCATAGCTACTGGCTGAATCAGGCTTACCGTAAACTGCGTGTTGTCTCCTGGCATTACCATCTC
>JBGCEN010000056.1:0-5096 GCA_045106435.1 Rhodothermales bacterium | reverse complement strand
GATCCGTTGCCGCCCCAACCATGGGATCTCAAGGTCCAGCAGTGAGCTTTCCCTCACGCCATGATTCCTGGAACGAGTTTCCCGTGAACGTCGGTGAGGCGGAAGCGCCGGCCTTGATGTTTGAAGGTAAAACGTTCGTGTTCGATGCCCATCAGGTGCATGAGTGTTGCCTGAAAGTCGTGTACGTGGACAGGGTTTTCGGCAATGTTGTAACCAAACTCATCGGTTTTCCCGTACGTTGTGCCGGCCTTGACGCCGGCGCCGGCCATCCAGATAGAGAAACATCGAGGGTGATGATCTCGCCCGTAGGTTTCCTTTGTGATTTTGCCCTGGGAATAATTGGTACGACCAAACTCACCGCCCCAGATCACCAGCGTATCCTCGAGTAATCCGCGCTGCTTCAAATCCTGCACCAGCGCCGCTGATGCCTGATCCGTTTCTCTCGTCAGCTGATTCATATGTTTAGGCAGATCTCCATGATGATCCCAGCCCTGATGATACAGTTGGACAAACTTCACATCACGCTCGATAAGCCGGCGCGCCAATAGGCAGTTAGCTGAATAGGTGCCAGGAATCCTTGCCTCTTCTCCGTACATATCGAATATATGGTCAGGCTCACTACTTACATCCATCGTTTCTGGTACCGACGTCTGCATCCTGTAGGCCATTTCGTATTGCGCAATACGCGAGCTAATCTCTGGATCCATCACACGTGCTTCCTGCTCTTGATGCATCTCGCGCAGATAATCCAGCATCCGCCGCCGGCTGCCAGATTTTAATCCCGGCGGATTGTTTAAATACAACACCGGCTCTTTTCCTGATCGGAACTGCACACCTTGATGTTGTGAAGGCAGAAAACCATTCCCCCACAAACGGGCATACAATGGCTGCCCACCGCTCCAATAGCTACGCGACAACAGTACACAAAAAGCCGGCAAATTTTCATTATCTGATCCCAACCCATAACTGATCCATGAGCCAATAGAAGGCCGGCCTGGCTGCTGAGATCCCGTTTGGAAAAATGTGATGGCAGGGTCGTGATTGATCGCTTCGGTATACATGGAATTGATCATGCATATATCATCTGCCAGCTTGCTTGTATGAGGCAATCGATCACTAAACAAGGTGCCACTTTCCCCATACGGCTTGAAATCAAAATGACTGCCCGCCAACGGGAAGGCTTTTTGATGCGCCGTCATCCCGGTGAGTCGCTGCTCTCCACGTATAGAGGCCGGCAGATCTTCTCCATTGCGCGCGCGCAGCAACGGTTTGTGGTCATACAGATCCAGCTGCGATGGCCCACCACTTTGAAAAAGATAAATTACACGCCGCACCTTGGGGGGTAGATGCGGTGATCCCAAAACGCCTTTATCCGGGTCCGCTGCGAACAAGGTACGAGGCCCCATCAAAGACGCTAACGCCGAAGCGCCCAGTCCAAGACTCGTCTTCGTAAGAAAATCGCGACGAGAATAATTAGCTTCAAAGTTATTGCAATGCATTGGTCTTTGGGGAAAGTACGAGAGGTGCGAAGAGTGCGAAGAGTACAGTGAGTGCGATGAGTACAAGAGGTGCAAACAATGGGGTGAATGCTTATTTCGTACCCCTCGCACTTCTTGTACACCTCGTACCCTTTAAAATCAACGCTTCATATACGCCTCGTCAAAGTTCAAAATGGTGCTGGCGACCACAGTACGTGCGGCGACTTCTGCCTCGTCCAGCGATGGATCTCTTGGATATTCGCCAACTGCAAGCAGCGCTTTAGCTTCCTCTTTATCTGCAACAAACACCTTTTGCTCTTCAGCATACAGGTGTGTTAAAAGTTCTTTCTCGTGGGGTTCAGGATATCGGCTTGTTAATAACCGAAATGCAAAGACAATCTGTTCTTCAATTGTTGAACCACCCTCTTTCATCATACGCTCAGCCAACAACCGGGCTGCTTCTACATATTGAGGATCGTTGAGCAATACAAGTGCCTGCAACGGTGAGCTGGTTTTCTGCCGTTCTACAATACAAAAACTGCGCTCCGAAGCATCAAAACTGATCATCGAAGGCGGAGGTGCGCTGCGCTTCCAAACCGTATACATGCTCCGCCGATACAAACCATCCCCCTCATCCTGTTTGTACTCGGTTTCATTACGCGTAGCCAATTGCTTCCAGAGCCCGGCCGGCTGATAGGGGTGCACACTCGGACCTCCAGTTTTCTGTATAAGCAGCCCACTCACTGCCAACGCATTGTCCCGAATCATCTCGGCCGTCATTCTGTAGCTTGGCCCCCGGGCAAGGAGCATGTTTCCCGGGTCTCGCTCCAGTAAATCAGCGGGTGCTATCGACGACTGCCGGTAGGTAGCCGACATCGCTATTTTTTTGAGGATTCCTTTCACATCCCATCCTGACTCAGCAAATTCTACCGCCAGCCAATCGAGCAATTCAGGATGCGACGGCAAACTCCCCTGGCTACCAAAATCATCAGGCGTGGCAACCAACCCTTTGCCGAATAATTGCTGCCAATATCGATTCACGGTAACCCGCGCCGTTAATGGGTGTGCCGGATCGGTGAGCCATTTTGCAAGCCCCAGCCGATTCTGCTCCTGATCTTCTAAAAAAGCAGGCAACACCGCCGGCGTACCCGGTACCACTTCTTCCATTCGGGCATCGTATGCCCCCCGATCAAGGATATAGGTAGGACGAGGCTCTTTGCGCTCCCGCATCACCATAACTTCCTGCTGCGGCGTTATGATGGCATTTTGCTCACCGCGCAGCCTGGACAATTCATCTGCTGTTCGCTGATATTGGCGATCGAGCCGCGTTACATAGTAAGACCGCAGGGCCTTTTCCTGTTCTTCTGTCCAATCGTCTGAATGCCGGCTTGCAATAGCACCCAACGGATTTTCAGTTCCAGAAAGCTGTTGTATCTCCAACGAAGTCAAAGTAGCGCTATAGATGTGTAAATCATCAACAAGCACATGTTCGATGCGCGTTTGATTGGGACCAATCATCCCTAGCCTTAACGAAGGATCACCTGTCCAGTTGGTCTTCTTATCCCGATAGAAGTTGTGGGTGTAGAGCACGCTTTTCTGCAAACGGTCCACAACGATCTTCGTTTTTATTAACGCGCCATTCAGATACAACTTGAGTCCACCCGCCCGACTGGAGCCATCGTAAGTCATTACCAAATGCTGCCAGCTCTTTATCGGAAAAGGAGTGCTTGTTTGAATCTCAATCGAGTTATCCGGCGCAACGTGGTTCAGACTTGCAGACAGGGTCCCGTCCTCGTTCAAGATGAGCATGTAGCCCCGATTCCCGTCAAAGAGGCTGTACGATCTACCAATCAGCGCACCGGACAAGCTGTCCTTTTGCAGGTTAACCCACAAACTCAACGAAAACGCATCATTACGCTCAAACGCATATTCTTCTTTGTCGGCTGCAAACCAGCTTTCGCCGTTTAGTTCAATTGCCTTTCCAATTTTGCCATCGACAAATTGCACGGGCAGTTCTTTGTCTCCTTGAATAGTCGCCGGCTTATTGCGCCGCGCATGATTGGCAATTTTTAGCGCTGCCATTTCATCAAGCGGGTAATATCCAATGAGGTCTTTTATCGTAATCTTCGAAAGGCCATTGAGTCCCTTGCCCCATTGCGCATAGGCCGCGTCATAATCGGGGTGATCTATCTGGATTTTTTCTTCCAGCGGCTGCATTAACGCATCCAGTTCGACGAGCTCTTTCTTGGCCTGTTCAGAAGGCAAAATAACGGTGGGACTTGCTTCGCCGGCATACGGAATAACACCAATTTCATTGATGCTATTAAAGTATCCGAACATCTGGTAATACTCTTTCTGCGAGATCGGATCAAACTTGTGATCGTGGCAACGCGCGCACTCCATCGACAACCCCATAAAAGCCTTGCCGAGGGTGTTCGTCCTATCCGCCACATACTCAACCCGATATTCCTCCGAAACCACCCCGCCTTCCTGGCTCTGCATATGATTGCGATTAAAACCCGTTGCCAGAATTTGCTCCGTTGTTGGATTGGGCAATAAGTCGCCGGCGAGTTGCCACGTCAGGAAGTCATCAAAAGGCTGATTGGCATTAAAAGACTTGATCACCCAGTCCCGCCACGGCCACATATTGCGCATCCCATCATCCTGGTAGCCATGGCTATCTGCATATCTAGACAAATCCATCCATTCTGCAGCCATTCGCTCACCGTATGCGTCGCTGGCGAGCAGTTGATCCACAACGCGTTGGTATGCATCAGGACTATCATCGGCCAAAAAAGCGTCGATTTCTTCCAGCGTAGGTGGCAACCCTGTCAGATCCAGTGCCAGCCGGCGGATCAGCGTTTCTTTTGAAGCTTCTTTTGCCGGCATCAATCCCTCTTGCTTCAAGCGAGCCAGAATAAAATGATCCACTTCATTTATCCCCCAATCATCCTTTCCTTGCTCGATCTTGTGACGCTCAGGTGGAATAAAAGACCAATGTGTTTTGTAGTCCGCGCCCTGCTCAATCCACTTTAATATGTACGCCTTCTCCTCATCGGTTATGTGTAAATTTGACTCCGGTGGAGGCATCATTACATCTGGATCATCTGAAACCAGCCGATAAAAAACTTCGCTTTTTCGCAAACTCCCCGGCACAAGCGCCCGATTGCCTGTTTCAGCAAGTTTGGCCTTGGCGGCTTCCTCTACATCAAACCGAAGATCTGCCTCTCGCGTGTTGTCATCTGGCCCGTGGCACTTGTAACACCTGTCCGAAATAATAGGCTTGATGTGATAATTGTAATCAACAACCTCGGGCAGGTTTTTTTCAGCTTCTACTATAGCATCGGGCTTGGCCGGCGAGCAATTGAGGCAGAACAGCAGGAGGGATACGTAAATCGTCCAGCGCATCATTTGCATGGCAGTTTTATTTTTTTTTGCCGGTCCATACTAACGAAGGGTTTCGTCCGTTATATATCCGGTAGGTAGCTTTTAGGGTTTCAGCTACTAGTTGTGGGTCATGCAGAGACTTACAGCTGGTAGCTGTTTATTTTTGGTGGAAAAACACGTCTCATGAGAAAAAAGAAACAGTCTCGTACGCAAACAAGCAAGAAAAAAGAG
>JBGCEN010000055.1:0-9507 GCA_045106435.1 Rhodothermales bacterium | reverse complement strand
TCTCCAGTCGTGCTCGGAGAGCGAACGAGCAGGATAGTTTTCATTTGGATAGATCATTGGGTAAAAATATCCATCAGCATCTGTTAGACTGGGACTGTCTGAAATCGGCCGCCATTTAATATTGTCCCATTCGCTGCTGAGTGTCAGGTGAATGCCCACATCAAGTCCGGGATTTTCTGCCAGCATCTTTACGGCTTCCGGAAACCATGGCGCCGGCACAAGCACTTCGACCGAGGTCATGATGCCCTCTTTGTATGACTGGATCAGGGCAACATTGCCGGCGTGCGCATACCCCATATCATCGCCACGCACAATCAGTCGCGGCGGCTCCACTTGAGCGAAGGTGATCCCAACAGGTAGGAAAACGAGTAGCAAAACGAGCAGCAAAACGAGCTTTTGCAACATCCTTTGAACATCTACTAAACCGTTATTCAGGGCAAAGACTTTAGACAACATCAAAATAGATCCGGGCTGATGGAAGGTATGATTCAAAATAGGCACTTCTTGTTTTCTATGCTTCTCCACGCGTAAATTCTACGATGAAAGATCCTACAAACAAGTTATCCTGGGATATCGATGTGCATACACGGGTGTATCCTCTCGAAGAAAAGCATGCAGCGGCAGTTCATCAACTGATCACGAGTAACCGGACGCATCTCGATCAATGGCTGCGATGGTCTTCAGGTATCCAAACGCTTCAGGATGCGCAGCAGCTTATCCGTCAATTTGAGGAAAAACTCGGGCAAGGAGACGGTTTTATGGTTGGTATTTGGGATAACGGAGCGCTTGCCGGCGCGGTGGTTTGCTGGTATATCAATCGTCACAACAACAACTCAGAGATTGGCTACTGGCTCGGCAAGCAATTCACAGGCAAAGGGCTCATTACCCGTGCCTGTGAAAAGGCCATCCACTATCTATTCGAAGACGAAGGGTTACATCGCATAGAAATGCAGTGCGGTGTTGAAAACTTGAAAAGCCGAGCGATACCTGAGCGACTGGGCTTTCAGCTAGAAGGCATTCGGCGTGATTCTCACTGGATTACTGATCGGTATGTAGACCACGCAGTATACAGTTTGATAAATCCTGCCGCCATTTAAGCGTCTTGATCTATTCATGCTGTAAACATTCAGCTGGATTAATGCTTGCCGCTTTTAAAGTCTGTATCCCCACGGTAATCCAGGCAATCGCAAGTGTTATCATAGCTGCTCCCACAAAAAACCAAAGGGACAAGTCAATTTTATACGCAAATCCATCCAGCCATGACTGAGCAATTACGTAACTCACAGGAAGAGCAACTACAATCCCGGCAAAAACCATTTTTGTAAAATCCGTTGAAAGCAGTTTAACGATACCCCAAACACTGGCACCCAGAATCTTGCGAATACCAATTTCTTTGGTACGCCGCTCTGCAGTAAAAGCGACCAATCCCAACAGGCCCATACAAGAAATAATGATGGCAAAAAAAGCAAAGTATTTTGACAAAATAGAGACCCGACTCTCAGCCTCATACAATCGCAGGTTATCTTCATCAAGGAAGGTGAACTCGAAGAGTGTTTCCGGGTGAAATTGCGCGAATACCTGTTCAACTTGCTCAATCGTAGCGGCCTCAGAGCCTGCGTTCAGTTTTACCATCACGGTCTGTCCCCAACCCCAGTCTGGATACCTGAAAATCAGGGGCTCAACTACCTGGTGCAGCGATCCGTAGTGAAAGTCGCTCACCACGCCAATAATTTCTCTAAACTGATTATCTCCGTACCTGAGGAGTGTCCCTACGGGCTCATTGAGTTGCATCAACTGTAGTGCCGACTCATTGATGACGATTTTTGTGTGATCATCCCCATGTGCTCGCGAAAACGATCGTCCTTGCAGGATGTTCATGCCAAGCGTTTCAATCGCATCATAGCCGATCTGGGGTGATTTAAACAAAATCTCTCTCTCAGATTCGTCGCCGCTCCAGGAATAACTACTCTGATTATCAAATCCGCTCAGGATGCTTCGGGCCATTGTAGAAGCATGTTGAACACCAACAAGATCGGTCAGCTCAGACAGCAGTGGATCCGGGTCAATTTCAAATCGCGGCCTTTGAAAAGAGATTACATTATCACGGCTGTAGCCCATGTTTTTGGTCTGGGTATACTGGAGTTGCTGATCCACAACCATCACGCCCAGGATAAAAATAACAGACAGCGCAAACTGAAAAATCACGAGCCCTTTCCGTACCCTGTATTCACTAGGGGATGCATTTCTCTTTCCTTTTAACACGGCCACGGGATTAAACCCCGACAAGTAAAAGGCCGGGTAGCTGCCGGCTACAAAACCGGTACAAATACCGATCAACACGATAGAAGACACGATGCGTGCATTAAGAATGAGCTCAATAGGTTTTCCGGTAATCGTGTTAAAAGCCGGCAGCAACAGATGAACCAATCCGAGGGCAATGATCAGGGAGAGCATGACGGTGAACATCGACTCACTCAGAAATTGCAACACCAAATTATTTCTGCTGGCTCCCATGGATTTCTTAACCCCAATCTCTCTCATTTTTTGAGACGCTTGTGCCGTAGAGAGATTCATGAAGTTGATACAAGCAATCAATAAAATGATGATTGCAAGCAGAGAAAAGTACTTCACGTAGGTGATGCGGCCTCCGCTTTGTACACCATTCTCATACGGGCCGTACAAGTATCTGCTGGAGTATTGCTGAACAAATTGTGTAGAGGGCTCCCAGGATGCATCCTGCAATTCCAGGAAATTTGCAATCTTCTGGTTAAACAGATCAACATCTGTCCCTTTTTTTAATACTATATTTGTTATCCCTGCAGTACTATGCCATTCTCTGGATGCTGGATCTAGATCCAGCATCAAATTGTAATGCATAATCGCATCAAACTGCTCCGTTGAATTTGCAGGGGGCGCTGAAAAAACACCGGAGATCCGATATAAACCATTCACATTTTCGTTAAACAGGTTTTCCCATTCAACCGTTTTACCAACAACATCATCCGTTGAATTAAACAACTTCAAAGCCAGCGCATCGGAGATGATGATATTGCGCTGCTCTGCAAATACGTGCTCCTTACTCCCTTGAAGAAGCTCATAAGAGAACACATCAAAAAATTGCTCACTGGCCAGCATTCTGGTTGCCTCAAACGCACTTCCCTCATGGGAAATATTTCCAGCTGCAAAAAAGGCATTGTTTGTAAAAGCAGCATGCTCAACTTCAGGATACGTCGCCATCAATGCATCTCCCATAAGCACAGGCGAACGATCCCAGGTAACAACACCTTGTGGGGTTCGGAAGTTGGTCATTACCTGATACAGGCGACTGTCGTTCTCGTGGAATTTATCCTTTCCTACCTCGTCCGCCACCCACAAATAAATAAGCAGGGTACAGGCCAGTCCCGTCGACAACCCGATCATATTGATCAGAAAGGAAGACTTATTGCGTAAAAACCCTCTGTATGCTATAAGCAGGTTATGTCTAAACATGGCAGGATTCCTTTATGGGCTTCAATTCCGATTGTCTCAGCTATTATCAAGCGCTTTTCGCAAGGCTGACGCGAATATATCTGGCTGATCCAACCAAATTATATGGCCGGCATTTTGAATGATGTCAAGCTCGATCCGTGGGACTTCTTTTGTCCAATGCCGGATGAGTAAATTATCAAAGTCTAAAAAATCATGATCTCCAACAATGATGCGAACAGGATAGGCTTGCTGTTTAAATTCATGGATATAATTCCATCCTGACGCTGGATAGGTATTGGCAGTTAGCTGGAATACATGTCCCTTATAAAGCGCTCTGCCACCCATCATATATTGCCATTTACTTACATCGTATAGCATCCTTCTGGCAAAATTGATGCGAAACTTGCTCGTTTCTTCCTGAGAAGATAGCGGGGGATCAGTTCGATTAAGCCTGTATTTTTCTAATTCCTGGGCCACTTCAGGTCTATTCAGGAAGCTATCAAAAGCCTCAGCTCCTTGCTGGAGAAGATCTCTATTTTGTTCTGGCACCGGGTTTTTCAGACCAACGGGTGCCAATAAAGTGAGTTGTTTGATTCTTTCCGGATATTTAGCAGCATAGGCGCTTGCCAATATTGTCCCCATCGAATGCCCAACAACATTCAGTTTTTCCAGGCCTAGCGCCTTTCGCAGTAACTCCAGGTCTTCAATATGGCGGTCAAACGTGATCAGAGAATCTGGCGATGGAGAGCGCAAAGATCCTCGCTGATCATAAAACACAAAATGATATTCGTCTTTTAATTGCTCAACAGCGGCCATAAAACCACCGTGCTCCCCACCCCATCCACCGTTAAGCATAATGATGGTCTCTGTACCTCCCCCAAATTCCCGAACATACAATTGCGGGTCATTGTGCCAATCTCCTGTTGAAAGAAACCAATCAGCAATGCGAGGCAATGGACTTGTTACTTCATTGACATCCATGGCCGGCGCGCCGGCCTGACCAAAAGCGGCGCAGGTAAAAACAGCGCAGGTAATAAACCCGAAGCACACGAAGGCTGCAATTTTTTTGATGTTGATCATCATAGTCCTTTTTCTGTTTAGCTCAAGTGCCGTAATTGTTAACGCCATGGCTTTCGAAGCTTCTCACTTATTGCCCCAAATTTCTAACGTACAACATTGGATATTTCAGCTTGTTATTCCAATGTCTTTTCAAGATTGGTGCCACGAAGTCAAATGAACGCAAATCAGCGTATTCAGGCTGTTTTCAAGCAAAAAACCACACGATTGATGTTCGGATATGTTACAGGACTGTCCGAATACGGACAGTACAAACCCTATCATTTAGCCCTCAGTTGGGCTCTTAATGAAGCAGGGACGCACATTAAAATTAACCACCCCATTCAACAATCCATGCAGGATTCCCTTCACAAAAGGGGTGTTTCTATTACTGAGGCTATTTATCTCTCGGAGATGCAAAAGATGTCGTTCTTACTACTCAAAATACGTTTAGAAGCATAGTGAGCTTCTGTAAAACACTACATCCATGAGGAAGCCATTCCTTTTTCGTCATGATCAAACATAATCGGAAAAATTGCCTCAGGAATCCCTCAATACACAATATCCGGCGAAACATATGTCTCGAAGACTTTTCGTGATCATAGTACTCTTGATTTCAGCGATGGCATTGAATCACCATCTGGTCTTTGGGCAGCCACAACCGAGTGAATTTGTTGAAGCCTTTGTGTCTGGAGGAAACCAAGGCCTCTTGAACCCCGCAGGCGTGGCTTTTGGCCCGGATGGACATATTTATGCCAGTAGCCCCGATACACGTAAAGTACTACGTTACAATGGAGTTACCGGTGAGTTTATCGACGTGTTCGTTGATAATGTCAGCCAAGCAAGTGGGCTTGTGTTTGGCCCTGACAGCAATCTTTATATTAGTAGCAAGGATCTGGTATTACGATACGACGGCGTAACAGGTCTTTTTATTGACATATTTGTAGGTCCCGACAAAGCGCTGGAAGGGTCTACGGTGGGACTTGTGTTTGGCCCTGATGGCAATCTCTATATTAGCACTGCAGTGAGTCATCGGGTGTTACGCTTCGATGGGTTAACAGGCGAATTTATCGATAAGTTTGTCACGTCAGGCAGTGGAAATTTGGAAAGCCCTGCCGGCCTTGCGTTTGGTCCAGACAACAACCTCTATGTTGCAAGCCGAGGCGGTCATCAGATTATACGCTTTGATGGGGTTGACGGCAGTTTCATCGATAGATTTGTGACAGCTAAAAGCGGTGGACTTAGAAATCCATACAACATTCTTTTTGGTCCAGACAATGACTTATACATCACCCACTCAGGATCAAACAGTCTCCCGATAACCCACACCGTATTACGCTATGACGGAGTGACAGGAGCATACAAAGGCTCCTTTGCTAAAAAGGAATGCAATCGCTGTGATAATTTCAGAAGCATGGCACTGGGACCTGATAATAACTTTTACTTCAGTGTCGGGAATCAGCTTCATCGCTATGATGGGATCACCAGCGATTTTATTGACGTCTTTGTTGATGGCAAAAGTGAGGGGGGACTAAACGGACCTACAGGCCTTACTTTTGGACCTGATGGCAACCTTTATGTGAGCAGTTCACGTGTAGGTGAAATATTGCGTTACGGTGGGAATACTGGCGAATATATCGATCTATTTACAGAGCAATATGGCCCGAACAAACTTGCATTCGGACCCGACGGAAATCTTTATACCAGCAACTATTACAATAATGAGATATTGCGACTGGACGGCACTACAGGGGCTTTTGTTGATACGTTCGTGGTCACGAATACGAGATTTAGAAGACTTGAGAGCATAACCTTCGGCCCAGACGGACACTTATACATTGGAGGTGAAAACGGCTCGATTCTACGCTATGATGGGAGCACAGGTGAATTCATAGATACATTTGTGGTATTCGGAGGGCCTTTCGTTTTTGGTCCCCAGAATAAAGTATATGTTAGTGACAGAAAGAAAGTGCTTCGCTATAATTCAACGACGCGTCGGTATATCGATGTGTTTATAGATGAAGGCAGTGGAAATCTTGATGACGCGAAGATTCTTGCTTTTGGACCAGATAATAATCTTTATATTCTAGACGATGACGGCCGTAATATACTGCGTTTCAATGGAGTTAGCGGTGCTTTTATAGATACGTATATAAGCAGTTCAGGAGACGTCGGAGATTTTGTTTTTGGTCCTGATGGTGACCTATATCTCACCAGCGTTGACACACACGAGGTCCTTCGATTTAGGGAAGCGACTGGTTCCAGTGTTGCAAATGAAGAGGCTTTGTTTGCTGCGGTTTCAATAACGGCGCAGAATTACCCGAATCCATTTAACACATCTACAACCATTGAATATAGTTTGCCAGAAGCTGGATTGGTGAGGATGGAAGTGTACGATATATTGGGACGCGTTGTAGATTTACTAAAGAACGAAAGTCAACCAGCCGGCACCCATCAAGTTATGTGGGAAACAAATCCCGGCGTGCCGAGCGGATTGTACCTGCTTCGTATCACAACAACAGCCGGCAATCTGGTCCTCCCGGTACTGAAAGAATAGTATGGCGTCAAGTTAATTATTGTCTGTTTTCAATACTTGTTGGGCGGAAATATCTCAACAACAAGAGACATCGCTATTTATTATTATTTATTTGTAGATCGAGAAGTTCGAGTTCAATATATGCAAACTCGCCTTCCTTAGGATACCAGCGCCCCTCTCCAAATGTGAGTGCATACCGCTGCCCAAAATGCTTATAGTTCTTGACTGGCGTAGACCATCGCTGCTTCGCAAAGCCGCTCCCGTCAGGTAAAGCAACCAGCCGATCATCCGAAATAAAATCTACCAGTTCATCATTTTCGTTAAAGACCAGGACCGCACTGATCGTGTTAGAGCCTACGGTATAGTATCCCCGAATCGATTGCTCATCAATCAACGTCCAGGTTATTGCGGAATCGATTAGCACTGATGGTGCAAGCAGGCACAAGTCGTTAAAGAGCGTTACCGTCTCCGCGCGGGTTAGCTCAGGCCCGCTCGCATTTACCATCGTAAACAGCGATAATAAGCGCACCCTCATCGCTGCTGAGCCATCCTGAAATACGTGGAGCACATCAACCGGGAGGCCGCCTTTTTTAGCCTTCATGATGAAAAATCGTTTGGGATCATCGATGAAGTTATGCTGCTCTGCCGTGAATGTCATCCAAGGATCGTCCTTTGTGGCGCGAATTCTCCCCTGCCAGGTGGCTTTGAAATGATGAATAAAAGGCTGACCAACTGCTCCTGCCTTACGGAGATAGCGCTGCAGCAATACAGGCAGCGGCTGCAAATCGTCCTCCTCCACGAGCCGGTGAGATACAGGCATTTCAAGGTGCTTTTGTACCTCATCCATATATTCTCTATTGAAACTTAAGGGGCCCTGCGCTGCAAAGCCGTAGATGACACCAATCAACATGATGACATTGACAAGTGTCCCGAACCTGGCATCATACCATGACGAGATGATTGCAACCTGCGAAAATAACACGGCTGCAAATCCCACCATCCACCACACACGCGGGGCATAGACGAATAGAACTGCAGCCAATAACACCAACAAGCCGGCAACGAGCCAAACAAGGCCCATTCCTTTTGTGACAGGTTGGTTGAGTTGAGGCAGCTCAACAAAACCAAACGCCTTCGCAAAACCCATGAAATGAATGAAGCCATGGATCAGGAAAAATATGAATAATCCCCATTTCATATCAGTGGTGTCGAGTGTCTCTACATGGACGCTGACGCCACGCCTGTGACCGCCATGTAAATTCATCTTATGCTATTCAGACCAGACATCTCACCTGGCTTCTGCTATCATCTTTAACGTCGCTTCTTCAACCTCTTCGGCTACTTGCAAAAGTTCTTCTGAATCAGATAACGAAGCTAACATGGCTTTAGGGCTGATCATACCGATCTTTGTTAGGCCATCTTCCTTGTAAACTGATATCCTGCACGGCAACGCCATATTCAAGCTCATGTCGTTATCGAGTACTGCTTTCGCCTTGTGAGGATTGCAGATCTCTAGTATTCGGCACTCATTTTCAAGATCTACCCCTTTGTTTTGTAATGTTTGCTTCAAATCGTAGCTGTGTAATACACCAAAACTGTGGCGCTTTACAGCATCCTCCAGGTCTGCAACAGCCTGGTTGACAGATTTATCTGACTGGACAATGTGCTTCATCGTAACCTGTTGTTAAACAAATATGATCTGCGTATTCTCACCTTCGGCCAATTCGAACATATCGCCCACGGTGATAATGCCTTCCAGTTCATCGACGAAGTCATCTTCGCTGAGCTTGAACATTTCTACGGCGAGTTTGCAACCGTAGAGTTTCCCTCCGCCGGCAGTGAACATCTCCAGAAATTCAGAAACCGGCGGGATGTCGAGTTTTTCCATTTCTTTCTTCATCATGGTTGACACCATCGCCTCAAAGCCCGGCAACCCTCCAATGACGGTAGGCAAATGACGCATGAGCGCCGGATTACCAACTGTAGCTGTATGGAGATGATCTTGCTTTTTCTTATTGATGGCATCAAGGCCAAAGAAGGTAAAGAACATATGGGCTTCTATGCCTTCCATCAGCGCTCCGTTTGCCATAATCAGGGCAGCATACACGTCTTCCATGATGCCTTTTGAACAGATGACCAGGAGTTTCTTTACTGGTTTTTTATCCGCTTTACGGGCAGGTATTGTTTTGGTGACTTCTGCTGTAGCTTCCATGTTTTTACCTCTCGAAAAGTTTTGTTTTGCCCAAGAACCTGTCTATGGTCCAAGCGATCAGGATCATTCAGTTACTCAGACTGCTCATACACAACTTGCCGGTTTCGGAATGCCGGCGATGCGGCTGGCTTTCTTTAGCGGCCCTCCAGGAAACAGGCCATAAAATTCCTTGATGGTCACAATACCTGATTTGCCAATCCGGCGTATGGTCAGGCGTGCGTCGTTTTCAAATTGT
>JBGCEN010000054.1:0-9824 GCA_045106435.1 Rhodothermales bacterium | reverse complement strand
TGTTTGTAGCAACCAGTCGTTTCCGCTACGTTCAAACAAATAGGTCGCACCTCGTCCTCCATCAACACCAGACCCGCCAACCAATGCAAATTGACTACTTATAGCAACAGCACCTCCAAATCGATCACCTCCCATCCCATCACCAAGCGTAATCAAGCGTTCTTCCGTTGATCCCCATTGCCCTCCAATGCGATGAAAAATGTACGCCGCGCCCTGAACACCGGCTCGGTTTTCAGCGCCGGCGATGATATAATTTTCATCTAACGCCACTGCGTTACCCAGCGCTTCTTCCGCCTCTGCATCCGAAGAGAAGAGCTTGGCTTCCTGACTCCATAAGGACCCGTTCCGCCCATAGACATACAATGCTCCGCTTTGCAGCAAACCTTCTTTGGGCGCACCCGCAACCAGTGTATTAAATTGTAATGACAAACTGGTACCAAACAAATCGCCGGTAACACCATCAGACGCCAGTACTTTTGCTAGTTGCGTCCACCCGGGGCCGTTTCGTTGGAATACGTATACACCGCCGGCGTTATCACCGCGGGTGTTGTCGTCGTTGGGAGCGCCAACAGCTATATAATCCCCATCGATAGATACAGCAGCCCCAAAGGCATCGGCATTTTGCCCATCATCAGGAACCAGCCGTGCCTGCTCACTCCACGTTTCGCTCCCTTTTAGAAATACATAGGCCGTACCAGTCCCATCGCCACGTTCATTGTCATCGCCCGAGGCGCCCACTACAATGTGGTTTCCAGAAATGTCCACGCTGTTTCCAAACCCATCTCCTGGTGCACCATCCGAAGCAGACAATTCCGTCTGTTGCGTCCAGGTTTCTCCTGTCCGCTTAAATACATAAGCCGCACCCGGCGACTCATCATCGCCAAGGGCGCCGATGACTGCATATTCGCCATCAATGGCTACTGCTGAACCAAATGCGGGTTCAACCAGCCGGCTCGAAGCTAAAAGCTGCGCCTGCTCTCCCCAGGCTGATCCTTCCCGGGCAAACAGATACACAGAGCCGGCACGCACGCCATTTACGTTATTATCCTCGGGCGCACCTACGATAATATCCAAACCAGTAAATGCCAGCGCACTCCCAAACGCATCGCCGTCTTCTCCATTTGCAGCAGTAAGTACATTGGTTTCGAACCAGTTGTCCCCAGATCGGGAGAAAATATACATGGCACCTGCTTGATTATTGGCACCGCCGGCACCAACAACAATTTCGCCCCCCACAAGATCTACTGCTCCTCCAAATTCATATCCACTGGCGCCATCAGAAGCAGACAATTTTGTGCGCTCCACCCAAGTGCCACTCACCTTTTCAAATACATAGGCGGCCCCTTCATCAATGGAAGACTGACGGTCGTGGATCGGCGCGCCAACAACTGCAATATTTCCTTCGATGGCAACCGTACTTCCGAAGCCATCGCTCAAGCCGGCATCAGAAGAAGATAGTTTGCCCTCTTCTTCCCATACGGTGCCATTGCTTGAAAAAACATACGCGGTACCTTCACCAAAGAATCCGCCGTTTGCTGCACCAACAATCACGTCGTTCCCTTGCACCGTAACAGCACTTCCAAAGCGGTCGCCTTGCTCGCCATCTGAAGCCACTAATTTGAATTGCTGTTGCCAGGTGCTGCCATCCAGCTGGTACACGTACGCAGCGCCGGCGCCATCTCCACGAATGTTGTCATCCTGCCATGATCCTACAATCGCATGATTCCCTTCGATAGAAACAGATTGACCAAAACGGTCTTCAACTGCCCGATCATTTGCTTCAAGTTTTGCCTGTTGGATCCATGCAGAGCCACTCTTAACAAATACATAGGCAGACCCACGCGCCTCATCGTCATTCCAGGCCCCCACAATTGCATGCGTACTGCTTATATCTACGGCACTACCAAAACGATCTCCTGCCTGCCCGTCTAGCGAAGAAATTCTAATTTCCTGAACCCACGTGCCACCATTTCTTTTATAGATATAGGCCGCACCGGGCTCTGTGTCTCGCTGCCCTTCAGCACCTACGATAGCGTAATCTCCCTCAACGGAAACCGTACTGCCAAAATAAGACTCCACATCTCCTCGGAACGCAATGATTTTTGCGATACCAGGTTGCACCCCATCCGCTCCTGAACCTTGCAAAGACACCAGATGCGGGCTGGAAGGGCTGTTGCTTTCGATGCGCAATGTTGCGTCTTTATCGCCGGGGCTCACCGGGGCAAATTCAAGAATTGCATTGACATTGGCCAGCGGAGCAAGCACAACTGAATTCCCACCTTGAACAAACCTGAAGTTCTGCGCATCGCCGCCTTCAAGCGAAAAACGAGATATGCTTAGATCTGCGGTACCGATATTTGTAATCGTAAATACGCGATCTGTATTTTCTCCAACGGAAACGGTCGAGAAATCGATTGAAGAAACACTCGTAAGTAAAGAGGGCACTCCGGACCCACCAATAGGGAAGATGTACGCCGAGCCGGCATCTTTACCAACCTGATTATCATCCCAACGCGCGCCCACAAGCACTTGCTCGTTACTTATATCAACCGCATTCCCCAATTGGTCACCAACATCTCCATCGCCGGCAAGCAAGCGCGCTTCAGAATTCCACGCCACGCCAGCCCTGCTGTATATATAAGCCGCACCTGACTTATCCTCCTGACTATTTCGGTCCCAACGGGCTCCTACAACGGTATATTCTCCTTCAATTGCTACCGCATACCCAAATGCATCGCCGGCCTCTTCATCGAGGGCAGACAGCTTCGCCTGCTGGCTCCAGTTGCCTCCGTCTCGCACAAAAATATATGCAGCCCCAGCTTCTTCCTGGCTCCCAACATCTTCTTGAGGCGCACCTATAATGATATAGTTACCGCTGATATCTACCGAATGGCCAAATGCGCCTTCAAGTACAGGCGATGCTGAAATCAGCTTTTGTTGCTCCACCCACGATGTGCCATTAAAAACCAGTGCATAGGCAGCGCCGGCGTCTGTTATGTTGCTGCCGTCGTTCGTTTTGGCACCAACAACTGCATAATCTCCATTTACGGCAACAGACTCTCCCAACGCATCTCCCTGATTCGCCGATGCAATGGTTACCCTGTTGACAAACAACCAATCTCCACCAGTTTGATGATACACATAAGCAGCACCACGTCGTTGATTTACGCCGGGCGCTCCAATAATAAGCCGCTGTCCGGTGGACGCTACCGCCCCGCCAAACTGGTCGTCAAATGCGCCATCGGCAGCAATCAGTTTTTCCTGTTGCGTCCAATTCTCACCCGTGCGTTCGTAAACATAGACAGCCCCGGCAAAAGGGCCATTTGCGTTGTCATCTCTATGCGCACCAACAAAGGCAAAATCACCATTGATGGTTACTGATATGCCAAATTGATCGCCGGCTTCTCCATCCGAAGGCAGCAAAATAGCCTGTTCCTGCCATGCCGCACCAACACGATGGAAAATCCGTGCGGTACCAGCATCTTTTCCATTTGCATTGTCATCCAGCCAACTGCCAACAATTGCATAGTCACCGTCGATTGCAACGGCTTCTCCAAAATAATCAAAATCTGCCCCCGTGGAAGGGAGAAGTTTCACACTAACCTGGCCGAATAGGGGAGCAAACGGTAGCGTCAGACTGAAGCAAATAATTGCGCCAAATCGGCGCCATGCTACTGAACTCATTGCCCGGGGATTTTATTTGAATGTAATAATGAAGACATAGATCGACTTTTCTCGTATGGATAAAGTCTCAAATGCCAAACAGGAAATTTCCAATTACGAAGGGTCTATGAGCCTAACTTCGATATTCGCTTGTAAAGCCGGCAAGATGATGCCAGAAATATGATGCCAACACCAGCAATCCTGTGTGTTTCAAACGGAATATTGGATCATGCATTGCCAAAGCGAAATATAGACATGCCCGTCCATAGAAAACATACTGATTTTCAATGTTAATTTTAGCACGATTTGCAGTTAAGACATCGCCGGCCAGTCCGATAATCCTATTTAAGGCATCTCTTTAATAACCAAGGTTTTCAATACAGCTAGTGACTCAATCGTCCATACTGAACTGCATTACAAGCTACTACCTGGATTCAAACCACTTTAACGGCATGCCGTTGAGTAGTCTGGCAGACAGGCTAGAAGTTGAGCTGGGGGATTTGATACCTCACTTAAAACCTATTATTACGAACAAAACGGCCAGTTTGACTTTTGGGGATTTACACCCCAATCCGTTTATTCGTGCATTACCAGACGAGCCAGTTACAACGCAGCTTGCAAAATTAGTACCTCAAAAGCTGGATTCAACCTGCATTTACCCTTTAAAGAAGCATCTGAAGAGCGTTGTTAGCGAGGCGTCTTTTTCTTCTCGTCCCTTTTCTCTCAAGCTTGCATTAGGCGCACCGCAATATACGTTTGACTTTTTCGATCCGTACGTACTTGAGCACTATTTGCAACAGCAAAAGTGCCAAATTTCTAACGATGTACAAGGATCTCTTGCTTTCGCCCAAACCCGATTCAAATTTACACGGGCCTCTTTTGGCCCCAGTTACGGGCATCAGTTCACTGACCTGATTGCCTCAAACCTTGGCGACTTGTCGCAACTACCGGCGCATGATCAGGTGCATTGGGATTCCATGTTACTGTCTGGGTCAGGCACAATTCATCCAGACGTTTCAGGCCCTTTGCTCAAAGGTTCTTTCCGGAAAAAAATGTCGGTCTTCGAGGCCCTATTGGCAGAGATGAAAGCCGTCAATGCCTTGTGCCCCGAACTAAGTAAGCCGCCTCTTTTTATTTTTCATGCAGATCCGTCGGCCCAGTCAAAGAACTTCGGGTTTATTCCAGTACCCAGTGCGCAGAACTTCGGACAATTCTTTTTGCACTATCAGATTCTGCTGCTTCAGAATATCAACCCAGCATTTCTTAAATCGATCAGGCAACCGGCTTATGAAAGTATAACACCCCGTATCAGCAGAGCCCTGAACCGCCCTTCAAAAACATCACTCGAAATGGTTAGTGAGTGGCTTGTAAAATCCTTTGACATCAAAGACGAAGGCTTGATCGTGCGGTTATCAAATATTATCAAATCTACGCGTAAGGAATTTAATGAGCGTCAGATGAATGGCTACAGCATGTCAGCCGATCAGTCGTATATGCATATCCAGCGCCGGCTCATGTGGTACGCGTATCAGGCAGTCAAGTGGATCAGACAAACCTTCGAGCAATATTTCAACAAGAAATACGAAGCACTGCACCCGCTACTCAGAGAGGAAAAGGTTTGGGTGATTTGATTCCAGATATAAAAAATTCATTCCGGGTTTAGCATGCTGAATCAGGGGGGCTGGGTATCGGATTGTTTGGTTTGGCAGACTTTGAAGCATTGGCTCAGCGAGCGAATTGGGGCGCGACATTGGGAGAAAACTTAGATATTCAGGATTAATTGGTCGATATTCTGTAATCGATGCTCCCATCCATGTTAATTCCGAAACCCCCATGTTCATACAGGGCCTGTTTATCCTTGCCATCCTGTGTCTGCTTGTTGCCATATCTGAATGGCTTGTGTTGCATACCTTCCTCAAGCATTTCGGAACGGCGCTGCTTGTCATTTTACTCACCGCAATTGTTGCCAATATTGGCATTATACCAGCCGGCTCTCCTCCCGAAAATCCGGTGGCTGTATACGATGGTATTTTTAGTTACGTGGCCCCTTTAGCTATTTTCTTCCTGCTGCTGCAGGTCAATTTGCGCGATATGTTAAAAGCCGGCCGGCCCCTCATCACCTTATTCCTGCTGGGCTCATTTGGCACCGCAGTTGGCGTAATTCTCGGGATGTGGCTGATCGATGGTCCCGCCTTGCTGGGAGACAACTTTGTTGGGATGGGAGGCATGTTTGTAGGCACCTATACCGGGGGCGGATTAAACTTCAATTCGTTGGCTATCCACTACAACATCGTCACAGAAGGTCTTTTGTATGGGGGTGCTGTAGCAATTGACAACATCATGACGGCCATCTGGATGATCGCTTGTATTGCAATTCCCAAGGTAGTTGCGCCGTTCTGGAAAAAGCGAACAATCGTAGGTTCAGCAAAATCAACTGCCAACATATCTGGGAAAACATTTTTTGACACGGAGCAAGTTACTCCGTTTGAGCTTGGCGTGTTGCTTTTTGCCGGATTCACAACGTTGTGGTTATCCGATGTAATTAGCGGTGAATTGGCAGCGATTGACTTCAAAGCACCTTCTATAGTTATTGTCTCCGTCATTGCTTTAATCATTGCGCAAATTCCCAACGTTCAAAAAATTTGCGGAGCCCAGGTGTTGGGTTCTTTTTGTGTTACCCTGTTCCTGGCTGTTATTGGCGCGTTTTGCGACATTTCCGCGCTCAACTCGATCGGAAGCCTGGGTGTCAGCCTGCTTATTCTGGTAACCATCATCGTACTAGTACACGGGACCATTCTGTTTGGAGGCGCCTGGTTATTCAAAATGGACCCTGAAATGGCAGCTGTTGCTTCACAGGCCAATATTGGGGGATCTCCCTCTGCGCTGGCGCTCGCCAGAAGCATTGGCCGGCAGGATCTTGTGTTGCCGGCGGTACTCATTGGATCGCTGGGATATGCGATCGGGACTTTCATAGGCCTCGGCGTCGCTGAGTTTATTCTGGCTTCATTTAATTAAGAATCACGTCGGTTCATGAAATATTAACAATATTATTACAATGAAAAGGGCTTTCATCTAATTTTTTTAGGTTGAATATGTAATCATCCTAAATTATAATAAGTACAGCTAGTAATGCATTAGCTCAAATTCACCTTGGACTCCGGAGGATAATGCTTTAGGAATCAGACAGCGTGATTCTTGAACGAACAAATTTTCGGCTTCATCGGAGATCAACTAACTGGAAAGTACTTATGTATCGAACGCTCATTTTGCTCATCGGAGCAGTCTTCTTAGGCGCAACCGGCGCTTATGCTCAAGAAGCCGTCCCAGCTACAGAAGCTACCGATGCCCTCTCGGCAGAGTTTGTTTTGTGGACGCTCAATAATCTCTGGATTATGCTCGCAGGTGCGTTGGTCTTCATCATGCACTTGGGCTTTGCCTCCCTCGAATCGGGATTAACCCAATCTAAAAACACGGTCAATATTCTTTTCAAGAATACAATGATCATTTGTATTGGATTGTTGACCTACGCCTTACTGGGTTTCAACGTCATGTATCCTGGCGACTTTAACGGTTGGATCTCGTTTGGCGCGGTTTCTGGATTCATCAGTATTGATCCATCTGATGCCTCCGCCGTTGCGGGAAATCTCACCTCTGCGTACAACGAAGGCTACACCTGGTACACAGATTTCTTCTTTCAGGCGATGTTCGCTGCAACAGCTGCAACGATTGTCTCAGGAGCTGTTGCCGGCCGGATCAAGCTGAGCAGTTTTCTGATATTTGTAACTTTTCTTGTTGGCCTTAGCTATCCTATTACCGGTTCCTGGAAATGGGGCGCCGGCTGGTTGGATGAACTTGGATTCTACGATTTTGCTGGATCCACCCTTGTGCATTCCGTAGGTGGATGGGCAGCGTTGGTTATGGCTTATCTCCTTGGCCCCCGCCTGGGCAAGTATGGCAAGGACGGCAGTGTCTACGCCATCCCTGGCAGCAACTTACCCCTGGCTGCTATTGGTGTCTTCCTTCTTTGGTTTGGGTGGTTCGGATTTAACGGAGGCTCTGTCCTCACGGCAGATGCAGCTGCTGTATCTCTCGTCCTCGTTACCACCTCAATGGCGGCGGCGGCTGGCGGCTTGGCAGCAGGTATCACTTCCTGGATGTTTGACAAAAAGCCAGATCTAAGCATGGCTTTGAATGGCATTCTTGCTGGCCTTGTAGGTATTACGGCTGGTGCAGATCAAATGATGGTATACGAAGCCATCATTATCGGCCTCATCGCCGGCGTACTGGTTTACTTTGCTGTAATTTTCATTGACTCGAAATTGAAAATTGACGATCCAGTTGGTGCCATCAGCGTCCACCTGATCTGCGGTATCTGGGGCACATTGGCCGTTGGTATCTTCGGTCAATTGGCTGGAAGTGAACAACTTCTTCATCAGCTGACAGGCATTGGGTCAATTGGACTCTTTACCGTGCTCTTCACTTTACTGGTCGCTATTCCACTCAAAATGTTCTTGGGACTTCGTGCAGATGAAGATGATGAAAGGATGGGACTTGATCAGGGAGAGCATGATACAGATGCTTACTTGATTCCAAATCAGAAACTGGTTAAAACCAATGAAATTGGTCAATTAGAGCCGGCATAAACCTTCATTAAATACCTCCCTCCTGGTAGCCTCGAAAACCGCCCTGAATCTATATCAGGGCGGTTTTTTTTGAGTAATCACAAAAGCGCTTCCATTACTTTTTTTGTTTTTAATGCAATTCTTTGTTAAAATATTAACTCCACCAATAAAATATCCTAAATAAAAACAACAATGCGTCGTTTCTTCTTATCACTCATGGTTTTACTGGTTGCAAAACCAGCTTTTGCCCAGGAAGCCGAAGCAGCTATCTCAGGAGCAGATACTGCATGGATTCTCGTTTCAACCGCGCTTGTCCTGCTCATGACCCCTGCTCTGGCATTTTTCTATGGCGGATTGGTTAGGGCAAAGAATTCCCTGAACACAATGATGATGAGCTTTGTAGCGCTAGGCGTTACTGGTGTGATATGGGCAGTTGTGGGATACTCTTTGGCTTTTGGCGAAGGCAATGCATGGATCGGCGATCTTTCCATGCTGTTCCTTAATGGTGTTGGCGTAGAAGCCAACGGGACCATTCCCCATATGCTCTTCATGGGCTTTCAAGGCACCTTTGCCATTATTACAGCGGCCCTTATCTCAGGTGCCATCATCGGCCGGATGAAATTCACAGCCTATGTCGCGTTTATTGCCTTATGGGGCCTTATCGTTTATGCGCCCGTAGCCCATTGGGTATGGGGTGGCGGCTGGATTGGTGAAATGGGTGCTTTAGATTTTGCCGGCGGTGCCGTTGTGCACGTGAATGCTGCTGCCGCTGCACTCGTAGCCGCACTATTCCTGGGCAAAAGAAAAGACTACGGCCGGCAGGCTTTACTCCCACACAATGTCCCCTTTGTACTTCTAGGAGCCGGCTTGCTATGGTTTGGCTGGTTTGGATTTAACGGGGGAAGCGCACTTGCAGCAGATGGCATTGCGAGCCTGGCTTTCATCAACACATTACTTGCACCTACAGCCACCATTGTTGTGTGGGCTTTTCTAGACCATTTCAAATCTCAAAAAGTCACTGCTGTTGGCCTGGCCACGGCGATTGTAGTAGGACTTGTTGCCATTACGCCGGCAGCTGGATTTATCTCTCCAATGTTTGCCTTGTTACTCGGTGGCATTGCGGCATTCCCGAGCTTTTTCCTCATCAACTGGCGCGTAAAAACACGCCTCGATGATTCTCTTGATGTAGTTGCGGCACATGGCGTAGGCGGACTTACCGGGGCATTGCTGGTCGGCGTTTTTGCAGACGCGTCTGTGAATGGTAGCGCAGACGGATTACTCTTTGGCAATCCGCAGCAGTTTGTCATTCAGCTGGTATCGATTGTGGCAGTCTTTGCTTACAGTGGTGCATTTACGTACCTCATCCTGAAAGGCCTAAGCCTGGTAACAGATATAAGATCTACAAAAGTACAAGAAGGCATTGGGTTGGATATTATTTACCACGGCGAAGAGGCTTACACCACCGGAGATGGCACCATGCTGTTACTTGACGAAGAATTTGAGAGCAAGCCAGTAAAGGAAAAAGTGCTGGCTGACGCG
>JBGCEN010000053.1:0-7794 GCA_045106435.1 Rhodothermales bacterium | reverse complement strand
GCTAATGGATGCTAATTTCGACTTAAGGGCCTCTTTGAGCCGGATTAGTGAAGGGAATTTGCAGCTTGTTGAGGCCGGAAGGAAATATAAGGCAAACGTAAAGTTTGCTGGATCAGGTGGAGCAGTAGTTGGTGTGTATGATGGAGATCCGGACAGATTGCACAGAATTAAGCAAGAATATGAATCATTGGGAGCGATGTTGTTAACGCCCCAAATAGAGCCCGATTTAACTTTGAACGGGCACCAAGAGGTAGTATCGTGAGTGTGAAACGCGTAACAAAGGCCATCATTCCAGCGGCCGGTATGGGAACGAGATTTCTGCCGGCAACGAAGTCGATGCCTAAAGAAATGCTCCCCATTATAGACAAGCCGGTCTTGCAGTATGTGATCGAAGAGGCCATCAATAGTGGGATTGAAGACATCTTGATTGTTACTGGTCGGGGGAAACGTGCCATTGAAAACCATCTGGATTATGCACCTGAACTCGAAGCCTTTTTAAAAGAAGCCGGCAAAGATCATCTTATAGATACCGTCCGCGATATCGCCGATCAGGCCAGAATTTTCTATATCAGACAAAAAGTACAGCGTGGATTGGGAGATGCCATTCGGATCGGACGGCGACACATTGCCAACGAGCCATTTGCAGTACTATTGGGAGATACCATTATTTCGCCTGAAAAGAGCAACGAGCCGGGCCTCAAGCAACTGCTGGATGTTTATGAGAAAAAGCAGGCGAGTGTTGTGGCGGTTCATCGGGTACCAGAAGAATGGGTGAGTCGATACGGTATTGTTGCCGGCTCTCCGGATGAGGATATCGAAGATGTATTTAAGCTTTCACACCTCGTAGAAAAGCCAGATCCAGCGAACGCACCTTCGAATCTGGCCATTGCCGGCCGTTACGTCTTTTCGCCAGAAATCTTCGCCTGCATTGATGAAACAACCGAAGGAGTAGGAGGCGAGATTCAGCTAACGGATGCGATGAACCTGCTAGCCCGCACGGAGCCCATGTACGCGCTCGACTGGCACGCCCGACGCTATGACATTGGCAACCGCGTAGAATACGCCAAATGCTTCCTTGACTACGCCTTAAAGCGGGAAGACACCCGTGATGCCATCAAGAGTCACTTGTTGAAAGAGTGGGGGCTCTCGGGGGGGGAAAGAAGTGGTTAGTGGTTAGTTTTTAGTGGTTAGTAAAATACTCAAATCTTATTGCCTGAGACAGGACGAATACGTTTTTAAACTAATCACTAATGCGAATCAGGGGTTGAAATGCTATTTTCTATTTATTTCAACTTTTACGAACGTCATCCCAATCAGGTTGCGGATGACGTTGAATATAGACTTATGCTTCTTCAATCGTACCCAAAACCAATTCAACTCCTGATTCGCATCATTAAAAAACTAACCACTAAAAACTAACCACTAATTACTACTCAAAGTCAAAGACTTTGAGTTTTGTAACATATCCCTGTATATTTAAAGACGTGCCAGCAAGGCCGGTACATAAGCTCTTCAGTGTCCTGAAAGGCTCGATTTGAAGATCAAACTCAAGAACATGCATCTTCGGGTTGATACTATACGTATTCGGAAGAGACATATCTATCAGGAAGCACAAACACGATGAATACATTTGTAAGCAGGCTTTTAAGACTAAGCCCCGTTGGTCTTCTATTTATGATAGGCTGTACACAGCCGCACCCCGCAAGTACTTATCCTGAACCCTTTTACGGTGAGCTGCTTTTGGGTGACTCATTGATAACCGCTGAGCCACAGCAAAAAACGGAACGGGAGTATAGAGAACTGGCCACGGTGGTGAAAAAAACGTTTACTGTGCCGCCTGATAGGGCTACTGATGATACGCCGGCTGAAATCATCATGGCAATGCCGGCGCATGCTGGTGTTGATGAAAATGAAGAGTACCTGTTTTTAATGGACGGCGATAGCCTGGTCATTAACAAATATGCACTTTCAACAGGAGCATTGTTAAAAGTTATAGATGAACCAGGAAAGAGGCAGAAGAAAAAAACAGGCCCAGGGAAATTAGCTGTAACACCAAATAATGAACTCTGGTTAAAGGGCGTAGAAAACCGTGAAGTACTCCGACTTGATTTCGAAGGAAATGTCCTGGGGAACGTAAAAGGGCCAATATCAGGATATGTCACGCAAGTAAACGATCACAAGGTTGTCCACAATACGGCGTTGAATGAGGATGAATTATTTCATGTGTATTCCCTGGAAGGCGTAAAAGAACATTCCTTTGGTATTATGTCTTCCACTGCGTATAAGGAAGGATCGATAGGGCATGGAATAGGGTTCGTCGGTGAAGTCGTCGGGAATGGATCAAACTCGTTTTTATTTGCTGGTCTTTTTGGTGGAGGGTTGCTTCGTTTTGAGGAAAATGGCGAGCTATCATATTTCCGGGAATCAATGGATCACAACCCCTTTCCTGGAACGATTCTATATGCCAAAACCGTTGCTGGAAATTCAGAAACAGTAGATATGGCCGGTGTTCGGACGCAGCAAATTCCAATCAATGTTTGGAATGGAGTCTATTATCAAAACGTATCATTGATAAAAGAGAAAAGAATGATTGTAGATGCTTACGCGTATGATACGGGTGAGTATTTATATTCACTTCCGGTTAAATCAAACGAATGCGGCTACGTTTTTATTACCGATGATCACATCTATGCGAACTGTGCGCAAGGGTTTGTTCAATTAGAGCGGCCGGCATCTGTAAATGACAGGCTTGTCTCTGAGAATTTGAGAGACTAAGCACAAGCACAAGGATTTTGTCATGTCATACTGAGCAAAGCGAAGTATCTTTCCAAAGCGCGACCGTTTAAAAAATGTCTGAATGTTGCGTTTTAAATGGATTGCCCAATCAAGTTGAGTAGAGGCTCTTCACTAACGCTCAGGCTGAATGTCCACATGGCCTAATAATTCCCCCTTTATACCAGGCGCAATTTGAAGAGACACCTCTAGCAGGAAGCGCAAAATGATAAATACTTTAGTAAGCAAGCTGTTAAGACTAAGCCCCATAGGTCTTTTATTGATGATCGGCTGTACACAGCCGCATCCAGCGAGTACCTATCCTGAACCCTTCTACGGTGAGTTGCTATTGGGTGACTCATTAATATCAGCTGAACCTCAAGAGAAAACGGAGCGAGAGTTTAAAGAGCGGGCCACGGTGGTGAACAGAACGTTTACCGTGTCGCCCGATTCAGCTTCTGATGACACGCCGGCTGAAATCATCATGGCAGTGCCGGTTTATGCAGGTGTTGACGAAAATGAGGAATACCTGTTTTTGATGGATCAAGAAAGCCTGATCATAAATAAATATGCACTTGCGCAAGGTGAGTTGATCGATGTATTCCAATACGCCAGTGAAAATCAAACGCTTTTAAAATCATCAAGACTACTATCAGCGCAGAATGGGGAGTTATGGATTTCTGGTAATGGGAAAAAGAAGCAAGTTTTACGATTGAATCAGAAAGGCGAATTTTTAGGTTTTATTGACAATCCATATAGAGGCGGTGTTTTTGATGTGGCGGCAGGAAAATATCTTCATTACAATTTGAATGACCCGGAGCTTTTCCACGTTTACAATAAACAAGGGAAAAGAGAAAAATCGTTTGGGGTACTTGCATCTGGAAGAACACACCTGACGCAAGAATATCGTCATCTAATGGGCCACGGATTGGGATTTAGTGGCGACGTGAAAACAGATGGAAAGGGGGCATTCATATTTGCAGGTTATTACGGTGGAGGGCTGTTAAGCTATAATGTAGATGGCTCATTGCGTTTTTTTAGAGAGACTATGGACCACAATGCATTTCCCCCAACGCCTTTTATGGATGGAAATGGTGGGCGTAAAATTGTCGACAGGGATAGTGTGCGTTCGCAACAAATGCCGATCAATGTTTGGAATGGTGTATTCTATCAAAACGTATTTCTGAATGAAGAGGAAAGAATGGTTGTAGATGCGTATGCGTATGATTCAGGCGACTATTTGTATTCTCTTCCGGTTAACTGGGAGGAATGCGGGTATATTTTTATTACCGATAACCACATCTATGCAAACTGCAAGCAAGGATTTGTACAGTTGGAGCGGCCGGCGCAGGAAATCGACCTGCTTGTATCTGAACATCTAAAAAACTAATCATAGGGTGTTGTCTCAAACGCTCTTGCAATTCATTGCATCAAAAGTGATATGAACAATCAATCATCAATGTTACTTCAAGTCTTTGTTGTGTTGCTCGTAGTACTCACTTCGGGATGCGAAAAAACAGATCCTGCGTCAAGTTATCCTGAGCCATTCTACGGCCAACTGCTTGTAGGAGACACACTGTTATCTCCTGTGCCGCAACAGAAAACAACACGTGAATTTGAACCAATGGCAACGGTTGAAATACATCAGTTTACCGTTGCGCCGGCGCTGGCCACCGAGGATACGCCGGCAGAGCTTGTCATGGAAAAGCCACACAGAGTAACGGTCAGTAGAGCTGGAGATGTCCTTTACGTTTTGGATACTGAAAGTCTTCTAATTAATAAGTACAACCTGCTCGATGGATCACTCTTAAATGTGATTACCACTGCCAATGAAAATCGGACATCCAATAATCATTTCGCGCGATTATGGTTGATATCTGACGCTGAAATAGGCGTTGCTGGTGTTGAGGCTGCCAGAATAATGCGTATTAATGAAGAGGGGGAAAGCCTGGGTTTTATAGACTATAATTCTGGAGGTGGCTTTGTTGCTGCGTCTGGAAAGCAGATATGGTTAGAGAGCTTGAATGAATATGAATTATTTCATGTGTACAACGAAAACGGAGAGAAAGAGCGCGCCTTTGGCATTCTTTCTTCTGTGAGATATGAATTTAAAGAGCACAAGCTAAATGGACATGGGATGGGTTTTGCAGGTACTATGGCGACGGATGGGGCTGATTCCTTTATTTATACCAACGGATATGGAAGCGGGTTACTAGGGTACCGAACAGATGGAAGTGTGGTGTTTTTTCGGGAGCTCATCGACAATACACCCTTTCCTGAAATGGTAGTTTCGGGCGATCAGGGTTCGGTGGATGATAAAGATGTGGTGGCGTCCCGCCTGTCGCTTAATGTATGGGAGAACGTTTATTACCAGTATGTATTTTGGTATGAAGCTGGAAAGGAGTCGGTCATTGATGCATATGACTATAACACAGGAGATTACCTCTATTCAATAAAGAGTCCAGCCGATTGCGGGGTCTTATATATTTCCAATACCCACATCTACGCCAATTGCCTGGACCGTGGTGTTATTCAGTTTGAAAGGCCGTCTCTTGGAAGTCAAAATTCAAAAGCTAAAAGTTAAAAAACCCTAAACCCTTTTGAAAGTCAAAATTCAAAAGCTAAAAGTTAAAATACCCCTAAACCCTTTTGAAAGTCAAAATTCAAAAGCTAAAAGTTAAAATACCCCTAAACCCCTTTGGAAAGTCAAAATTCAAAAGCTGAAAGTTAAAAAAACCCTAAACCCTAAACCCTAAACCCTAAACCCTAAACCCTAAACCCTAAACCCTAAACCCGGAACGCATCACAGACGTCCCGTCTGTGATGCCCTTAATGCTGCTGAAACGTGCGGCCTGAAATAGGATGCGAAAGCACAATCGATGACACCGGCTCACCCATTTCAAGCAAGGCGTTGAGGAATTGCTCCATGTGATGCATGGACGTGAAAGCGGCTAGAATGATCAGCGAACTGGTGCCTGTTGTCCGAAAACAGTCCAGCACCTCCGGCATGTCTTTGAGTTTCTTGATGGCCGTATCAAACAGATTTCTGTCTACCTGAAGGTGCACAATGGATCGTGTATTGTATCCTAGCTTCTCTGGATCCAGCACGACTTTGTAGCCTTTGATAATGCCGGCATCTTCCATCTTTTGCACCCGCTCGGTGACCGCCGGCGCAGACAAACCAACCGCTCTCCCTATCTCTGCATAACTGGCCCGGCCTTGTTTTTGTAACAGCGATAAAATGTGCCAATTCAGGTCGTCTATCTGATTTTTTGAATTCATAGGTGAATCTGGGAAAATAACGTTGATTCAAAGGATACATATAAGTTATTCGTTTGAATCAGTATTTACGAGGTCTGGTTGCATTTCTTTTATTTATATACGTTTTGTGTTTCTCTGTTTACAGTTTGTTGCCATGTCCATTTCTTGCATGCAAAGACGCTAAACCTGGAGCACTAAACCCGGAGCGAGTTACTGATGAAGCGTATGCGCATCCGTAACTCCACTTCAAGACTGATTACCTCGATCCGCATAGAGACAAATGGCTACTGGTATGAATACAACATTTACCCCCATCCGCGCACCACGCGGTACTACGCTGAGCTGCCAGGGTTGGCATCAGGAGGCCGCCATGCGCATGCTTATGAACAATCTGGACCCGGAAGTTGCTGAGCGCCCTGAGGACCTGATTGTGTATGGCGGAGGCGGAAAAGCTGCACGGAATTGGGAAAGTTATGCAGCGATTGTCAAAACACTTCAGCGTTTAAAAGATGACGAGACCCTGCTTGTACAGAGCGGGAAGCCGGTTGGTGTATTCAGAACGCACGATCAGGCCCCAAGGGTGCTGATTGCGAATGCCAATCTGGTACCCCGATGGGGGACGTGGGACGAGTTCAGGAGACTCGAAGCGTTAGGGCTTACGATGTATGGTCAGATGACCGCCGGCTCGTGGATTTACATTGGCACCCAGGGCATCTTGCAAGGTACCTACGAGACTTTTGCTGAATGTGCCAGACAGCACTTCGGTGGATCGCTCAAGAAGAAACTGGTTGTTACAGGTGGGTTAGGGGGGATGGGTGGTGCCCAGCCGCTGGCAGCAACCATGAATGGTGCAGCATTTCTTGGGGTCGATGTAGATGAATCCCGGATCCAGCGACGCGTAGCTGATGGGTACTGCGATTTGTTGATGCACAATCTGGATGAAGCACTGGAGCGGGTTTTCAAAGCGAAAGAAGCCGGCGAAGCCCTGTCTATCGGATTGGTTGGTAACATCGCCGAAGTACTGCCAGAGCTTGTCCGAAGAGATATTGTGCCAGATATCCTCACGGATCAGACATCCGCACATGACTTGCAGGTGGGCTACATTCCAGCGGGCATGAGTCTGGATGAAGCGAAAGCCAGCAGGGAGACAGATCCAGAAGGCTACAAAAACGCTGTACTTGATTCAATGGTGGTTCATGTCGACGCCATGCTGGCGTTGCAGAAAAAAGGGGCGGTAACGTTCGATTATGGCAATAACTTACGCGGCCAGGTTGCAGACTTCCGAGACAAATCTGAGGCCTTTGATATAGAAGGATTTGTGCCGGCCTTTATCCGTCCGCTCTTTTGCCGTGGATCGGGTCCATTTCGGTGGGCCGCGTTATCCGGCAACCCGGCGGATATTGCGGTGACTGATGAGATGGTGTTGGAGACCTTTCCAGAAAACGAAGCGCTGGCGCGCTGGATACAGAAGGCGAGAGAGAAAGTACATTTCCAGGGATTGCCGGCGCGTATCTGCTGGCTTGAATATGGTGAGCGAGCAGAGTTGGGAGCCCGTTTTAACTGGCTGGTAGAAAAAGGTAAGGTAGAAGCACCCCTCGTAATCGGCAGAGATCATCTGGATTGCGGGTCGGTCGCATCGCCTAACCGGGAGACTGAAAATATGAAAGATGGCTCAGACGCCATTGCAGACTGGCCTTTGTTGAATGCCATGTTGAATACAGCGTGTGGAGCAAGCTGGGTCTCGCTCCATCATGGCGGTGG
>JBGCEN010000052.1:0-14389 GCA_045106435.1 Rhodothermales bacterium | reverse complement strand
TAGTCAAATTCTACTAACCACTAAAAACCAACCACTAATAACTTCTTATATCAATTTATCAAAAGGCGTACTTAGTCAGATTTGAAAATCGAGATGTGGAATCAGGCTTCTTGCAGGCACTTGCGGAAAGCAACGCCGGCGATTAGAAGTGCAGCGCCCCAAACGATGGTTGCGTATACAAACTGCAGGTCTACGAGACTGATTTCATGGACTAATGATGAGAAGGGCATGGAAATCACCTATGTATTTAATTCGGGAGGAGATATCGAAAGGGAGCGGGGGTCCGATATCAACTGCTCTAATTATACCATCTACATTTGATGCAGAAGTCACCTGATTGTCACAATTATAAACTTTTGTGTGTCAATTTGTTGGTGTAATTGGTTTACACATCAACCATATCACTACCCCTATGTAACCAGCGTGCCGGCCCAAACACCTACGCACCCCGCTGCCATAACATCATGCTTTTATCCATCGCTATGGATGAGTCTTTACAAAACCGTATGGACTTCTGGATGAATCCAAAAGCGCAAATCGGCCAAAATGAGCAAAAAAGGCCGAATTCTTGCAGACGCATAAATAAGATGAAGTACCAACGAAAAAAGGAATGTATGCATCGTTTGTTACCACTCTTTTCCAAGTGGAAGGAAACTTAGAAATAAAAATACCGTAGCCTCCCAAGTCGGGAATGGCAGTCAAGTGCGGCCGATATACTACAGTTTTCTTTTGTATTACAATTTTTAGCCCCGACGATGCACATCACAGATTTTTTGTTTTCACGCACCGGCATTCAGCCATTCACCGCAAAGCCCTTATAGCCAACCCGGAAACAGATTGCAGGATATTTTTCTTTCTTTCGCTTGACTAAGGCAATTTTTTGCCGATTGAAAGAATATTAATATTGATTGCCTTAAAGGAGGGCAGGTCAGCCAACATGGCCTTGAATTGATCAAATGGAATTGCTTACCATAAACACATTGGTTGTTGATTATTCAAGAGTACAGGTTCGACCAATACCATTTGATGCTCCCCTCACGGCCTTCCATGATCCTGCATTAACCTGTGCGCCAGGAACGTAGTATGCCTGAGACCCCTATTAATACACGCAGACACTTTATTCTCCCTGCGCTATTTGCAGCATTTTGTTGCAGCTTCTTGCTGCTTTCCGGATGTGCAGATGAGCACGTAATACAGGGACAACAGAGTTTCCAGAATCTAACGCCGCACCAGGCGTATGCCGTTTCGCTTGAGGAAGCCGGCCTGCAGAGCACCGCGCTCGGCCAGGCATGGTTTGATGCTGGCGAGATTGCCGTAAACAAATCTATTGAAGTTGCCGCTCCGTATCGCGAAGTCGGCTACCTCGACCCGAAGGAGGTTTCTGCCCGCGGATACCGTATTCGTGTACTCCAGGGACAGTTTCTTCAAATCAAGGTCTCCGTGCAGGCCGAGGATTCGATGCATCTTTTCATCGACCTCTTTGAACTGTCAGAGGACCCTGCGGCACTGCCCAGACACGTTGCCACGGCGGATAGCTCGTATCAAATTCAGGTGGAGCCCAAACGGGATATCACGTATTTGATTCGTTTACAGCCTGAACTGCTACGCGGCGGCAGGTACACATTTGATGTCAATATCGATGCATCACTTGGCTTTCCGGTAGCCGGCCACAGCAGCACACACATTCACAGCTTCTGGGGCGCTCCCAGAGACGGCGGCCGACGACTGCACAAAGGCGTGGATATCTTTGCAGATACCGGTACCCCTGTTGTTGCCATCTCAGATGGGTATATCGCCAGAATTGATGAAACGATTGTAGGCGGCAAAGTCATCTGGGTAAGAGACGCCGCGCGTAACCAGGCCTATTATTACGCACATCTGGATGAGTTTTTAACCGACGAGCATGTTCGCGTACAAAAGGGCGACACCCTCGGCACGGTTGGCAAAACAGGGAATGCCGCCAATACGCCGGCGCATCTTCACTTTGGCATTTATGCCACACGGTCTGCCGTTGACCCGCTTCCGTATATTCAGGACCTAACACAGCTCATGCCTACTGTAGCAGCAGATACAAGCCGGCTCGGTGAATGGGTGCGTGTTACTTCCAGATTTGCAAGACTCCGTAAGGGTCCGTCCAGGAATTCAGAAATGGTAGACAAACTACCACGCCATACAGCACTCCGCGTGCTTGGCGGCACCAGCAACTGGTATACCGTTGAACTCCCGAATGGCAAATCTGGCTTTATCCTCTCTTCGCTCACAGAAGACACGGATGACCCGATTCGCAATATGCAACTGGCCGCCGGCCAATCGCTCAGGTATAGTCCCAGCAGTTCTGCCGCAGCAATCGATAGCATCGGCGTAGACAGCGAGTTGCCCGTCTTTGGTGAGTTTGGTGGCTTTATTGGTGTCACCTCCCCCAGTGGCCGCACAGGCTGGATCTCGGCAATGGACTAAGGCGAGTGGCGAGTGGCGAGTGGCGAGTGGCGAGTGGCGAGTGGCGAGTGGCGAGTGGCGAGTTTGGAATTCTGCTGGGTATTCAGGTTCCTGAATGTGGGTGCATGGATGTGCATCATTGTACGGCACATCTTTTCTTCATTCCACGCTATACAGGGCGATTACAGGATCAATCCCATTTGTAGTAGATCGGTATAGACCCCGTTCACGTAGTTTTCCATCTTCATCACCCCTTCCACGGTAAAGCCTTTTTGTATATACAAATTGATGGCGGGGTGGTTATCTGTACGGACTTTCAAATTTATTTTTTTGATGACCCCGCCTTTGCGCGCCCAGTCAATCAGCGCATCCATGAGCATGGCCCCAACGCCAAGTCCCCAGAAAGATTTCTGTACAGTAATACCGAATTCACCGACATGGATCAGCCGGCTCCTGTTGCTGGAAGAGAAATTAAGCGCGCCAGCCAGCGTTTGATCTACATAAGCCAATAAGTAAATACAGTTTTTTACACCCAGGCAGCGCTCCAGATACTCAGCCTCTTCGGCCACACTCATCTCAAACTCGCCCGGCCCGAAAGATAGATTGTCGGTCTCCCCGCTCACCCGCTCGATATACTGCAAAAGCAAGCCGGCGTCTTTACTCTCCGCCTCCCGAATAATCAGATCACGCTGATCTTTGGTTTTCAATATTAAAGGAAACAAGGCATCAATTTTTAAAATTCCCAAAACCCAATCACCCGAGTTCATTCGACACTCGGCAATCAACACTCGTCACTCAGACGTTGTCCCCAGACAACGTCGCCCTACGGCAGCATCGCAACAATACGCAGCGGTCCCCCACTGCCGTTCTTTATTTTCATCGGCAACGCGACAACATGCGCGCCAACTGCCGGCAACTGGTCCATGTTCGCGACGTTTTCGAATGCAGGGATGTTCGCGGCAAACAGCGTCTGATGCGTATCATACGTTGTGGATTGTCCATAATCGATGCTAGCGGTATCAATACCAAAAGCGTTAATATCCCTGTTTTCCACCAGCCACTTTGCTGCATCCGGATGTAAGCCCGGGAAATGGAGATTTGCCACACCTTCAGCGCCGCGCAATGCCGTACCGAGATATTGCTCGGCATTCGGCCAGTATTGCCCATACCCCGTTCGTACCAGCAAGATGGTGCCAGCAGCCAGTTCGCCGTGTTCAGCTTCCCACTCTGTGAGATCCCCCGTTGTGATCAGGTAATCGGGGTTGCCCAGAGCTTTTACAGATACATCAACCACACTCGCCGGCCCAATCAACCGTTCCAATGGAATGGCTTCAGTAGATTGTTTACCCTCAGAAAAATGGATTGGTGCGTCGAGATGCGTCCCCCCATGCTCGGCTGTAGTCACTTGATACGATTCGTAATAAAAGCCGGCCTCCATATAGCCAACGGCTACGGTATCCAGATGAAAGGGCTCAGATGTTGGCCAGTAAATCGTTTCATCGGAGAACTCATACGTTAGATCTATCCACGTACCGTCAAAGGCATTTGCAGTATGATCACTATCGGAATCAACCGGCTGCATACACCCTGTCCATAAAAGGGAAAGTGCAAGTAGGCTGCCTACTGAAAAAGACTTGCATTGCATGGTAATAACTGTTAATTAGTGAGATCTTGGCAACAGGTTTTTGCACCATTCATACAAGGCTCATTACAGTTGCTTCACGTAAAAACATTGAACCTTGAACGCTAAACCCGGAACGAATCACTGATAAGGTGAGAACGCTTCAGTAAAGTTATTTTGTAAGGTACGCGCAGAAGCAACTGCCAGTCAACCAGAAACCAGCACGTATAAACGCGGCACTTTTGGACAAACAGGGACAGCAAATCTTACAGCACCTCCGTGCAGGAGATGAGCAAGGCATAAACATGCTTTTCTCAAGTTACTTTGCCCCGTTGTGTTTGACAGCGCACCGCATTGTGAACAATTCGGATACGGCCAAGGACATTGTCCAGGATGTTTTTGTCAGAATTTGGTCTCAGAGGGAAAAGCTGCATATCAATACTACGCTGCAGGCGTATCTCAAACGAAGTGTTGTAAACGCCAGCATCGATCACAAACGTAAAGGCTACGAACTCAGAAAAGTGCGCCTGGAGGACGCGGCCATTTCCAGCAAAGAAACACCAGGCCCGCAATCAGATTCGGCGGACAAACTTGTTGAAGGCAAAGACGCTGCTGAGCAAGTTGACAGGGCCATTGCCCAATTACCCGATCGCTGCCGGCTGGTTTTTACGCTGAGCCGGCACGAAGGGATGACGTACAGCCAAATAGCAAAAAAACTCGAAATTTCGCCTAAAACAGTGGAAAACCAGATGACCAAAGCACTCAAGTCACTTCGACTTTCTCTGTCTGCATTGCTGTCTTTGTGCATCTTTTGGTGTCGATATTTATTTTTTTTCAACCAAGCGTAGGGGTATTGTCCTTTTCAATACGTCCAGTATTCAAAACCACAAGGTTTTATGCATTCCGATTACTACGAAACGCTAATACACAAACATCTTTCGGGGGAGCTCTCAGCAACTGAGCAGCACGATCTCGAAACCTGGCTCGAGACGGCGGCGCAAAATCGCCGGCAGCTCGAGGAAGCGGAGCGTATCTGGACGTTAACAGCATCGGCCGGCTCGGAACTGGACATTGACCTCGATCACGAAATCACGCGATTCAAACAGCGCATTCAGCAACCAGAAAGGAAAACCCGGATCATTCCCCTGTTCTCAAATACCATCCTAAGATATGCAGCTGCTGCGGTGGTATTAATGGGCGGGATCGTCTTGCTTCTCCAATATGGTGGTATCGGCGCAGATGAACCCAAGAACATCGTAATCGAAACCGCAGAAAGTGAAATACGCGAAATAACCCTACCCGATCAAAGCACCGTCTGGCTCAACGAAAACAGCCGGCTTGCTTACAACGACGGGTTTGAAAAGCGTGACCTCGAACTCAACGGCGAAGCCTTCTTTGAAGTCACACATGACGCGAATAATCCTTTTGATATCGAAAGCGGTTTAGGACATATCCAGGTGCTAGGTACTTCTTTTAGCGTGCGCAACAGATCCGACGAAGATCAGATCAGCGTCACTGTTGCCACAGGAAAAGTAGCGCTTGGCAAATCCGATACGAACGAACGGGAAGTGCTTGAAGCTGGTTTTCAGGGACTGCTTGGGAAATCAGACAATGTTTTGTCTCATCAACCAAACAGAGACCCCGAATTCCTCGCCTGGCGAACCCGACCGCTGATTTTTGACAATACTTCGTTCGAAGATGTAGTCGCCATGTTGCGCCAACATTTTGCGATCGTGATTGACACGCCAGATGATGCTTTGGCAACCTGTACATTTACAGGTCAGTTTGACACACCTGCCTGGGAAGAAGTGGTTACGTCGCTCTCCTTCAGCCTGAATGTCAACGCCACCATGAACCAGGGTGTATATGCGTTTACCGGTACCGGATGCTCACAATAACACAATACGTGTGAGTCTTCATCCGAACTGACTAAACAATGAAATACATAAAGATTCTTCTGGCGATCATTTTTACGTTCCTTGCTGGCCAATTTAATCCCGCCTCAGGCCAAAACACACCACTCGAACGTAGTACCATTACACAATCTGTCCGTGGCTATGTTGTTGATCTCGACACCCAGTCTCCACTGATTGGCGTTAATGTTATTGTGCTCAACAGCCAACCTTTGTTGGGCAGCAGCAGCGATGAAAATGGACGTTTTGAGATCAACAATGTACCGGTTGGCAGAGCAACGATGCAGGTCTCTTACATCGGATATGAACCGTTATTACTATCTGATGTGCTGATTACAGCCGGCAAAGAACTCGTGCTGAATCTTGAACTGGAAGAATCTGTCTATGAAGCAGAAGGCATTATGATTGTCGCTGATGAGTTCGAAGGGATGGCGGTAAATGAAATGGCAACCGTCAGTGCCCGTTCGTTCTCTGTAGAACAAACCCAGCGTTATGCCGCCAGCATTTCAGACCCCGCACGGATGGCGCAGACCTTCGCCGGCGTAACCGGTGGCGGCGACGATCTGCTTAACGACATTGTTGTCAGAGGAAATTCCCCCAAAGGCTTGCTGTGGCGTCTCGAAGGCATTGAAATCCCTAACCCGAACCACTTTGGCGAAGAAGGGGCCTCTGGCGGCGGAATCAGTATGCTGAGTTCAAGTACAATGAGTCGCTCTGATTTCTTCACCGGTGCATTTCCCGCTGAGTACGGCAACGCACTCTCTGGAGTTTTTGACCTCTTTCTGCGCAATGGCAATACCGTCAGAAAAGAGTATGCGCTACAGGTGGGTATCCTTGGTATAGATGCATCGATTGAAGGCCCTTTCAGTCCTGATTACAACGGCTCTTTCCTGATTAACTATCGCTACTCAACACTTGGTATATTAAACAACTTTAATGTACTGCCAGATGAGTCTATCCAGTATCAGGATCTGTCGTTCAAATTCAACTTCCCCACAAAGAAAGGTGGTAGCTTTACCTTATTCGGTCTGGGTGGCGACGCGCAAGATGTCTACGGCACTGCAATTGCAGACTCTACCCAATGGGTGAATATGTATGAAGATGGCATCGATGGCAAGTTTGTGCCCCAAATGGGTATCATTGGTGCCTCACATTTATGGCTGCTTGGCCCCAATACCTATCTTAAAACGATTGCTGCAGTAACTGGAGAGCGCCGGCGAGACAACGAAATATTGCTCATCCCAAGCAACAATTATGAAGGGCGTACCATTGACCAGCAAGACACCAAAAACTGGTCATATCGTGGCTCCATTCAGTTAAATCACAAGTTCAACGCAAAACAAACGTTGCAGGTCGGCCTGACCGGAAGCCATCTGGGTTACAACCTTGTCAATCGCGGCCGCGACGGCCACAATGATCCGCTCTTGACTTTTCTGGATCAAAAAGGCAGTACCAACATGGCCAAAAGCCATGCGCAACTTAAAATCAGACCAACCGATAAACTGACTTTAACGCCAGGCATTCACTACACGTACTTTCAGTTAAACGACAATACGCAGATAGAACCACGCATAGGTGCCAGCTGGCAATTTTCCTCCAGCCAAACCTTGTCTGTTGGCGTAGGCCTGCACAGCCGGGTTGAACCAACTGCTATTTATCTAACAGACCGCACACGGACCGATGGCACCGTCTTTCAGCCGCATCGCGACCTGGACCTGATGAAAGCGTGGCACTATGTTGTGGGATATGATCACTACTTCACCAACAAACTGCGCTTAAAATTTGAAGCGTATTACCAATACTTGTTTGACATCCCCGTTTCATCAAATGCCGCCAATCCAATCGTCTCTACCATTAATACGGATAGCGTTTGGGACATAGTGTTTTCTGATGATATCCTCATCAATGAGGGCTCAGGCAAGAACTACGGGATTGAGCTGACGGTGGAGAAATTTTTGTCTAACGGATATTATTATATGTTTACCGGCTCATTTTATGAAGCAAAGTATACGCCGCTGGATGGCAGGACGTATAACTCAAGATATGCCGGCAACTATGTAACCAATATTGTGGGCGGCAAGGAGTTCACACTCAAAAACAACAACTTGCTGGGCTTCAACGCGCGGTTCATCCTGGCCGGGGGAAATCGCTACACGCCGCTGGATATTACGCGTTCAACGGACGAACAGGCCTTTATTTTCGATCTAAGCAAAACGTATGCAAACCAGGTTGATGCCTATTACCGATTGGATTTTGGGGTAAGCTATACGGTGAATAAATCGGCGCTGACCCACGCGATTCGTTTTGATTTCCAGAATATAACGGGGAGAGAAAATATTCAAGGATTTGATTACAACCGTAACTTCCAGCAGGTCCCGTATTTTCATACAGGACTCATTCCAATTTTGAGTTACAAGGTTACGTTCTGAGATCGAGAATATCGAATACCCAACAAGGAATTTAGAATTTCGAAGGAAGGCTACTGCCCCTTTAAAATTGGAAATTCCTTGTTGGATCCCCAGTCAAGCTGAGGACAAATATTCGATATTCAAATTATCATGACTAATTGCTGATCCAAAGTAGACACTCGACCAGAATAGTACCAGATATCCAGCATGCGAAGCATTTTTGTACTTATCATATTGCTGCACATTTTGCCGTTCAGCGCGCCGATAAGTGTTAGCGCACAACAAGCGCCGGCGTCGCTGGATACCCGGTACACTTTTACAATCGCTCCTACGTCTCTCATTGAAGCACTCGGTCTGCTTCGCGCGCAGACAAATGCGCGATTTACGTACAGCCCTTCCAGTCTGCCTAATAACCAGTTGGTTCAGGTCGATGCAAAAGACCAAACCCTTCCGGATATTCTGGATGCCTTGTTTACGCCTCTGGCAATAGAGTATGAATACATCGGCAATCAGATTGCCCTTCGATGGATACCGCCGGCACAGCGGGTCGCGTTTACCCAGACGATCCGTGGGCGCGTCGTCGATCAGGACTCCCATTCACCGCTTATTGGTGCCAATATTGTTGTCGCCTCTCTCAACCCCATTCGAGGAGCCAGTACAGATATTGAAGGATATTTCGAGATACCCGGCGTGCCTATTGGCCGGCAATCACTTACCGTCCAATACATAGGCTTCGAAACCGCCCATATCCGTGAGTTGCTCCTTACAGCCGGTAAAGAAATCGTACTCGATATTGAGCTTGCAGCATCAGCTATTTCAATGGAAATGGTAGTCGTTGCTGAAGAGCTCGACTTGATTGTGCCACTCAATGAATCTGCAATCGTAAGCGCGCGGTCTTTTTCTGTCGAACATACGCAACGATTTGCGGCCAGTCTCTCAGATCCAGCGCGCATGGCGCAATCATTTGCCGGCGTCTCACGAAGTGAAGATGATCTGCTCAACGAGGTAATTGTGCGGGGTCACTCACCAAAGTATACCGTTTGGCGCGTGGAAGGCATCGAAATTCCTAACCCAAATCATTTTGGCGATGACGGACACAGTAGCGGAGGCGTGAATATGCTTAGCGCAAATATGCTCACAAATTCGGATTTTCTTTCCGGCGCGTTTCCTGCTGAATATGGGAATGCAATCGCCGGCGTATTTGATATCAATCTAAGAAAGGGTAATACCGCCCGCCCCGAATACACCATCGGTTTTGGTGCGCTCGGACTCGAAGGTACGATTGAAGGGCCGTTCAGCAAAAAATACAACGGCTCCTATCTTGTCAACTACCGGTACTCTACGCTTGGTTTGATGACCTATCTGGATCTCGTTAAAGAAGATGTAATTGCGTATCAGGACCTGGCCTTCAAATTCCATTTACCAACCAGACGCGCCGGCGTATTTAGTCTTTTTGGTATCGCTGGCGACTCTTTTGCTGAGGAATTGGCAAATGATGATTCATGTAACTGTCCCGACCCAATACTCTTCGACCCAGAAGATGATGATGAATTTGAAAGGAAAGCAATTGTTGGCCTGAGTCATCGAATTGTACTCTCAAACAAAACGTTTCTCAAGTCTGTCGTTGCCGCATTTGGGAAAGAGGAACGTGAAGGGATTTATCTATATAAGCCGGAGTTGAGCGAAACAAGGATCTATGTTGATGAGGAGCGCAGTATGGAGAAAGGGATCCGTGGGCATCTCTCGCTAAATCACAAATTTAATCTCAGACACCTGCTCAAGGTAGGCATAGAAGGAAGCTTGTTATCTGTTGACTATGGATTCAGAAACCGCTTTAACAACCCACAGGGCAACTGGGTTGACGAGATCAATTCACAGCGCAATTTGGGCATACTCCGGGGCTTTGGACAATGGACGTACCGATACAATGACAAATGGACGATCCTTGCCGGCTTCCATGCGGTACATTTCAATCTCACAGATGAAACCTCGGTGGAACCGCGGCTAGGCATAAAATGGCAAGCATCCGAAGACAAACAATTTTCCCTTGGCTCAAGCTTGCACAGCCAGATTGAGCCCTTCGGTGTATACTTGCTAAGCGCGCGTAGCTACGCAAATGCCGGCGCGGCCAATAGACTACGTCTTTCCAAATCATGGCACAATGTACTCGGCTTTGAGAAACGGTTCAAAAATCAAATACGGCTAAAAACAGAGCTTTATTTTGACTACGGATATAATTTACCCGTTGATGCCTCTGCCGGCAGTTCGTTTTCTGTCATCAATACCTATTTCCTCTACGCCGTTTATCTGCAATCCAATGGGCTCAAAAGCACTGGGACTTCCACCAATTATGGGCTGGATGTATCTTTTGAGAAAATCTTCTCGAATGGATATTACTTTATGCTAAACGGGTCGTTGTTTGACACAAATTTTACTGCCAATAACAACACCAAGTACCCCGGCCGTTACAATACAAGGTACATGACCAATCTTGTTACAGGTATAGAATTCAAACTGGGAAATAAGCAAAAAGACCGACTGGGCCTGAACACCCGTATCGTATTCGGCGGCGGAAATCGGTATACGCCAATCAATGTTGCAGATGTGGCAAAGCCGGGCTTTGTTTTCGACCCTGCCACCACGTTTGCGGCCCAACTCGCACCATATTTCCGGGTTGATCTGGGTATCAATTATACAATGAACAAATCCTATCTAACACACAGCGTATATCTAGATATCCAAAATATTATCCACCGCAGAAACGAAGGCTTCATCGAATACGACTTCAGGAATCAAACCTCCGAAATAGATCCACAACTCGGCATCCTCCCAATCATGGGGTATCGGTTGACTTTTTAAGGGAGTTGGTGAGTCGGTGAGTCTGTAGGTCGGTGAGTCGGTGGGTTGGTGGGTTGGTGGGTCTCTTAGTCCAAAGGGACTCACAGACGTACCGACTTACAGACCCACAGACTTCTGCTCCCCCTTGAGTTGTAGTTAATTAATCCCTAATTTTCATACCGCTATCCGCTATCTCTTGAGCCCCCTCCTATGCCTTCGGATCTTCCGGAATATGTAATCGAATATCCTGCGCCTGAGCGTAGTAAAGCAGCTATCATCTTTGGATATGCAGCTCGATTCTTTACGGTCGGACTGATTGTCTTTTTCCTGTTCAGCGTGATCTGGGTATTGGTCTATAGATTTACACAGCCACCTTCCAGTGTTATTATGCGCCGTGATCGGCAAAAGGGCATCGAGATTGATCGCCGGCCTGTATCAATTGACAAGATCAGTGTGAACCTGCCACTGGCCGTGATGGCGGCAGAAGACCAGCAGTTTTGTCAACATAGCGGATTTGACTGGTCAGCCATTTCTGCAGCCCAAACCTTTAATGAGGCCGAGTCGAGAAAACGTGGGGCGTCTACCATTTCTATGCAGACTGCAAAAAATGCCTTTCTGTGGCCAACAAGGTCCTGGATACGTAAAAGCTTCGAAGCATATTTCACCGCACTTATTGAAGTCCTTTGGCCCAAAGAACGAATTATAGAAGTGTATCTTAATGTTGCTGAGTGGGGCGTTGGGATCTATGGTGCAGAGGCAGCCGCGTATCACTATTTCGGTATTTCTGCTTCAGAATTAACTACGCGACAGGCAGCCCTTCTTGCAGCTGCATTGCCCACTCCAACGCGATCTAATCCATCTCAGCCTACGACCTATCTTGCCAACCGCGCCTCTACAATAGAAGCAGATATGGCTCGTCTGGTTGGTGAATACAGCGAATGCGTAACAGACCTTAATCCTTGAGAAACTGTTGAGATTTAATCTTCACATTGAGCGAGTAAAATCCGTTGCCCCCCACCTACCCCAACAATATGCCTAAAATTATTTACTGGCTTTCCACTGGAGCAGTTTGCGCACTGATGCTCTTTTCTGCTGGTATGTACATTTTCAATCATGAGGCCATTATTGGCGCTTTTGAAGGCCTGGGGTACCCTTCCTACTTGATTTACCCGCTTGCAGTCGCCAAACTACTCGCAGTGACTGCCATTCTTACAAAGAAGTCTCAGACCCTAAAAGAATGGGCATACGCCGGCCTCTTTTTTGATTTTGTTCTGGCAACATCAGCGCACATCATGGCCGAAGATGGTCAATTTGCGATGGCTGCTTTTGCCATCGTCGCGCTCATGGTTTCCTATTACTACGACAAACAGCTATTTGGCTTAAAGGCAAAAATTGAGCAAGACAGTTGAGCGGAATTTGTGAAGGCTCCTCCCTTAAACCAGGGCGTTATTCAATGCCCCAATCTTTTGTAAGCTTTTCGACTTTCTCCAAATAATTTTTTTGGCTCCGGGCCTCATAAAAATTATACACCGATTGGTCCTCTGGGAAGCGTCCCTGGTCATCGATGGCATCAATCCATTGGTCTAATTCATACCTCAATTGGCGAATAATTTCCTGGTGTCCATCAGACATCGCCAGGTTATTTATTTCATAGGGATCAGCAATGACGTCATACAATTCTTCAGCCGGCCGCGTGGACTCCATGAGATACGCTTGTGCAGGCGTGAGCTTCCCTTCCTGATGTAGCTTTTTCATCGCCCATATTGTGGGATACGTAGCTTCTTTGTATCGATTGGTTTGCAGAAAAGGGCGTTCCGGATAGTAGTTACGGATATACCTGAACCGTTTACTTCGTACGGTGCGAATCCGATCAACGGTTTCATCTCCCCGATCCCGACCGCTAAACACATAGGTTCGAGGCGGTTCTGCCTGCTCACCAAAGATGACGCGGCCTTGCATCTGCGCCGGCTTCTCAACGCCGGCAAGGGCGAGCGTTGTTGCAGTCATATCGATTGAACTGATCAGTTGATCACTCAGGGAGCCTGCTTCATATTGCGCCGGCGCGGCCATTCCTTCGGGTATGTAAATGAGCATGGGTACGTGCAATCCGCTGTCATAAGGCCACTGCTTGCCACGTACCATTGCGCGGCCATGATCTCCCATGAATACAACAATGGTATTCTCCGCCAACCCGTCGCGCGCTAAAAAGGCCAACACATCGCCAATCTTTCTATCCAGTGCCATTACTGCATTGAGATACTGCGCCCAATCTTCTCGCACCACGGGGTGGTCAGGGTAATAAGGAGGAATTATAACTTTATCCGGATTTGCTGTTTTCTTGATATTATTGTGCGCTTCATTCCAATCTCTACCCCGATGGGTTTCAGGAAAATTGATCTGCGCATAGAACGGCTGATTCGACTTCAAGTCATCCCAAACATCGGTGTCAAACGGTTCGCCGGCATACGTAAAATTCCAATCGGTTTTCCCCGTCCCTTTAAACCAATTCCCCTCGGGAAACGTCCGGATATTCCCGGTAAAGTAGCCGGCATGTCGCATACGGTCCGAAATAATTTGAACACCACCCGGCAAAGGAAATGGGTATACAGATGTATCATTGGGCCGGTGCGACCGGTGATTGTGTGCCCCAATCGACATTTGATACATGCCGGTGTTGATAGCAGATCTACTCGGCGAACAGACGGGTGCCGTTGTAAAAGCCTGCGTAAAATACATCCCTTTTTCAGCCAGGGCATCTATGTTCGGCGTATGCACTTCTGGTGTTCCTAACAAACTCAGCTCTGGCCCTATATCTTCCCCAAAGATCCAAAGCACATTTGGCCTCACTGCCGATTCATCAGGAGCCACGCGAGCGGTCCAACCAACAAACAAACAGATAGCAAGAAGTGAAAAAACAAGCTTTGACATGGGATTCTTGGTTATCGGTTTTCTTGGTTATCGAGATTCAGTTCTCAGGATAGCGAATCAGGGTCGATTTAGAATTAAACTATTGAGATTAATCTTCCTCGATACGGCTGTCAAAATCTGATTCATTTACCCAGCCGGCATTAAACGTCTCTCCTGCCTGATATCGCTCATAAAAGCCTGCATGTTTTTCATCAGCATAACGGTAATTGTCAAAAACATCCCCGTTCCCCAAAATCCGTGGATCT